>DATMJO010000082.1:0-101216 GCA_035553855.1 Thermoleophilaceae bacterium
GTCCGGAGCGGGGGAGACCGGCGGCGGCGCGGAGGGCGACACCTCGTCGCTCGCCGCCACGCCGGAGCGGAGACCGCTCGCGTCGAGGGCGCTGCCCCGGAAGCGGTAGCGGCGTCCGGGCTCGCCCGCGAAGCGCGCGCCGGTGGCCGCGGTGCCCGTGAGCCAGGGCTGCCACGGCCCGCCGTCCGTCGAGACCGCGATGTCGTAGGAGGCGACGCCCGAGCCCGTGCCGTCGACCCCCTCCCAGGTCACGTCGACGCCGGGGCTCGCCGGTCCCGCGAGACGCGCGCTGATGCCGAAGGACGGCGCGCTGTTGTCCACCTTGAGAGGGACCGGGGAAGCGAGGCGCTCGTTGCCCGCGGCGTCGATCGCGGCGGCGCGGAGTTCGTGGACGCCGTCCGGGAGCGAGCGCGTGTCGACGGCGTGCTCGACCTCTCCCGCCGGGCTCGTGCAGGGGACGGCCGCCGTGAAGTCGCACTGGCGCGTGACGCTGCCGGCGATCGCCTGGCCCGCGTACACGCGCGTCTCGCGGATGCCGACCGGGTCGGAGGCCGAGAACGACGCGTGCTCGACGCCCCGGTGCCAGCGATCCGGGTCGATCAGGCTTCCACTCGGGGCGCCGAGCGACGGCAGGCCGTTCTCCTCGAGGGTCACGCGGCTCGCGTAGAGCGCGGCCCACACGCGGTGGATCGAGCCGCCGGTGGCGCAGTCGACGCCGGGTGGCGCGTCGCACTTGACGCCGATCGAGAGCGAGTCGGTGGAGAGGCCGGTGAGGTCTCTGTGCGCACTCGGAGCGCCATAGCCGGGGAATCCCACGCCGCAACTCGACGCGTTCACCGGGATCTCGCAGGTGTCGAACTCGCTCCCGTCGCCCAGGCGGACGTAGACGTGCCAGTCGTTGTCGAGGTACTTGCCGAGGTAGCGGTCGTAGCGCCAGCGCACGATGGTCGTGCCGGCAGGGGCCTCGAACGCCCAGCCCGCCGCCGACCCGTT
Source organism: Thermoleophilaceae bacterium (assembly GCA_035553855.1). GTDB lineage: Bacteria > Actinomycetota > Thermoleophilia > Solirubrobacterales > Thermoleophilaceae > JBBDYQ01. The sequence continues at coordinate 994 of DATMJO010000082.1, forward strand.
GGGCGCGATCGTCGCGTCGAAGCGGTCGACCGCGCGAAGGCCGCCGAACTCGTCATCCGCGGGCGGGCACACGGGTGCCGTCTCGAGCGCCGTAGGCGCGGTGTTGAAAGCGGTCCAGGCGCTTCCCGCGGCTCCGCCCGGGGCCGCGCCGCAGCTCAGGACGTCATAGGTCCCGGCGACCGCGGCGGGGGTCGCGAGCGCGAGCCACCAGGCGGCCAGGACGAGAACAGGGAGCGCCCGCCTCATAGGCAGCCGACGGTAGTCAGCCTTGGCCGCTCCGCCGACCCTTCGGGGACCTGCGCGTCGATTTCCTGACGGTCCGCCGTCTCTGGTCGTTGAGCACGACCCCAGGGCCGCGCCCTGCCGCGGATTCAAGGCGTATGACGATCCGCCAGCGTGCGCTCCGCATCCGCAGCTGCAGCGAATCGGCGTTCCGCCGCAGAACGCGACGCCGGAGGCCGAACTCCGCGCGATTCACGCGCTCGGTGACGGCCACTAGAACCGCGTCGTCGGGTCGCCGGTTGCGGATGCGCAGGGCAAGCGTTCCGTTCCGGCCCAGGCGGATCCTGAGGAGTGGTCGTGGTGGCTTTGCGCTCTCCGTGCTCACCGACGCGGGCTCTCCCGGTGCCGGCGCCGGGAGCGGGGCGCCTGCCGTCTCAGTGTGTCTTTCGCGCTCCGTGAGTCTCGCGTTCCCCGCATCGACGACGTGTCCGAGACCGAGAGCGCGGAACGCGGCCTCGGCGTCCACGACCGCGCCTGAAGCGGTCTGCCGAGCGGTTGAGACCAAGGCCGATTCCGCCTCGGAGACACCGAGTCCCGGGCGATGCGAGCGAAGCGCGCCGATGAGAGCGCTGGTGAAGGCGGCGCCGTCGCTCGTTCCGTCACCGCGGGCCGCCCGCCCCTCCGGCGTGGCGACGTCCAGCCCGCACGCCTGGCTGAGGATGTCCACTCCGGGGCCGGAGGCCGAGAACGAGCATGCCGAGAACGTCGCGTCGACGCCTCCGACGGCGAACGCTCCGGGCACCGCTGCGGGCAACTCCACCGGGCCGCCTCCGTTGCCCGCCGCCGCGACCACGTTCATTCCCGAGTTGCGCGCCTTGTCGATCTGCTCGCTCAGGAGCTCCACCTCGCCTGAACTGGCCCCGACTCCCCCGAGGGACAGGTTCGCGACGGCGATCCCGGTTGCCGCCGCCCGCTTGCGGCAGCGCTCGAGGGCGAGCCGGTACGCCGAGAACGGGAAGTACGTCTCGCCCGGCGCGCTCGCGCGGATCGAGACGATCCGGACGTGCGGCCACGCCCCGACCGAGCCCCAGCCGTTCTCGGGGCCCGCCATCGTCATCGCCATCGACGTGCCGTGCTTGGTCGGCCCGCCGTCGCCCGGGTCGCCGCCGTCCATCGCGTCGCGGAGGACGATCGCGTGCTCGGTGTCCGGGTTGGGGTCGACGCCGGTGTCGACCAGGCACACCGAAACGGCTCCGCCCGGGGGCGGCGGCGCGTAGGCGAGGAACGCCGCGTTCGCGGTTCGTGCCTGGCTGGTCACCGCGGGCTGCTCGGCGAGGGCCGGTGCCGGCGGCAGCAGCGCCAGGACGACGGCCGCGCCGGCGAGGCGCGGGCGCCCCGCCCGCCGCGGGGCGGCGGGCGGGGCAGGGCGCCGGTTCCGCAGGTGGCCCGTCATGGCCTGACGAGCAGCGAGGCGATGCGCGACGTTCCAGCCAGGTAGGGGTAGTCGGAGTCGCGGCGCACACGCGCGCGGAACCGGAAGCGGGTCGTCCTGAATGTCTGGCGGAAGCGGTGCCGGTGGCGATAGCGCCCGGCTCCGGTGGTGCGGACGACGGCGAACGTCCGCCACTGCCTGCCCACCCGCGCCTGGAGATCGACCAGCACGCCTCGCACCGGCAGCGGCCCGGCGACGCGGCCGCGCAGCGTGCCCACGCTGCCGTTGCGGAGCTTCCGGGGCGAGGTGCGCAGCGACACGCCGGCGGCGACCAGGACCGTGATCTCGGTGACGTCCGCGAACTGGGAGTCGCCTAGGCGGGCGTGGTAGCCGATCCGCACCACCCTCGAGGGGCCGGCGGGCAGCATGTAGCGAAAGCGCCCGTCCGGATCCGTGCGCACCGCGCCGATCTCGTCGAAGCGTGCGGCGCTCACCATCGGCTGCGCCAGCACGGACAGCCGCGCGCCGCCGATCGGGCGCTCGGCCGGATCGAGCAGGCGCCCGGTGATCTCGACGGGCGCGCCGTAGCGGGCGCGGAGCGACGACGAGCGGCTGCGCCCGAACGTCGCCGTGAGCTGAGCCCGCTCGCTCGCGTTGGTCCCGTTCGGCGGCCCCGGCTCGGGCGCCTGCTGGCCACCGGGCCCCTCGCCCGCGGGCGGGGCGGGTGTCCGCTCCTGGTGGGTCTCGGGGCGGAACACGGCCGCGGTCGCGGGGCTGGCCGCTGACGTCGACCCCTCGGCGTTCGACGCGGTGACGACCACACGCAGGCGCCTGCCCACGTCGGCGTCCGAGATCAGATAGCTGGGCGTCGTCGCCCCCTCGATGGCCGCGCAGGAGACCCCGTCCGCGGAGCAGCGCTGCCATGCGTAGGCGTAGCTGTTGCCGTCGCCCGTCCAATCGCCCCGTACTGCCCGGGCGACCGCGCCCGGGATCGGCCGGTCGCCGTCGATCGTCACCGCCGGCCCCGCGCCGTCGCGGACTGCCGGTGGCGGCACGTTGTCCACCTCGAACGCCGCCGGGCCGTGGATCGTCGTCCGGTTCCCCGAGGCGTCCTCGAGCAGGATGCGGAGCGAGCGCGTGCCGTCCCGCAGGGCGGTCGTGTCGAGCGAGGCCGAGCCCTCCTGGACCGACAGCGGGCAGGGGACGCGCGCGGTGAACTCGTGGGCGTCCGCGGGGTCCTCCCCGGCGTCGGCGCATGCGCCTCCGTTGCTGCGCACGACCCTCGACGACACGACGCTCCCGTCCACCTCGAACAGAGCGCGGTAGACCCCGGAACCGACATCGGAGGCGTCGAAGCCCACGCTCTCGGTGCCCCGGTGCGGGCCCGGCGCGGTCAGCTGGCCCGAAACAGCGGACGCGCTCGGGGCGCTCGGGTCCGACAGCGTCAGCTCCGCAGCGTGGATCCTGAGGTCGCCCATCGCCTCGCCCCGGCCGGGGCAGGCGGCGTTCTCGCAGGTGACATTGAAGAACAGGGACTCGACGGAGGAGAGCCCGCTCGCGGAGATGAAGTTCCCGGCGGAGAACGCGTTGTTGTGCGAGCCCTTCGCGGAGCAGTTCACGGTGTAGCTGCAGGTCTCCCGCGCGTCGCCGTGGTTGTTCGCGGGCCACGCAAGCAGGTAGTTCGGGAGCGAGCCGTCGATCGGGAAGCTGACCGTGACGCTCCGCCAGATCCGGAAGCCCGCGATCGAGGTGTTCGGCGGAGCGCTGAACTGCCAGGTGAGGATCGCGTTCGAGGGCTGGGGCACGCTCCCGTTCATGAGCGCCCTGAGCGGGCCGCCGGAGGCGCAGTCGTTCGTCAGCGAGCTTGACGCCGCGCTCGACGAGGACGACCAGCCGTCAGTCGCGACTGCCCTGCCGGTGGGCGTCTTGCACGTGAAGTAGCGGTAGCTCCCGGCCTCGGCGGGCGCTGGGAGGGACCCGGCGGCGGCGAGCGCCGCGAGCGCGGCGACGACGGCGATGCGGGTCCAGCGGGGTGATCTCAAGACTGCTCCTTCCAGGGTGGTCGGCCAGGGTGCACCCGCAGAAGGGCGAAGCGCACGGAACTCGCCCCCCTGTCTCATGAAGCGCCGGATTCGGCCGCTTCACTGGACGTCAGTTCGACCGGAAGGCCCACCGGATCACCGCAAAGTGCGGACTTCGGTCAACCGCGCGTGACAACCCTGCATCGAGCGTCAAAGGCGACCCCGCGCAGGGTCACGAAGCGCCGCCCCCGCCCCGATCGCCGTCCATCTGGCTATGGTGAGCGCCGAATGGGCAAGACCCTCGTCATCGCCGAGAAGCCGTCCGTCGGCCGCGACCTAGCGGGCGCGCTGCCCGACGCGTTCAAGTCCTCGAAGGACAAGACGCACCTGGAGGGCGACGACTACGTGATCACCTGGGCGGTCGGCCACCTCGTCGGCCTGGCCCCTCCGGAGGACTACGACGAGAAGCTCAAGAAGTGGCGCTACGCCGACCTTCCGATCATCCCGGAGGACTTCAAGCTCACTCCGAACGACGAGCGCTCGAAGAAGCAGCTCACCGCGATCCACAAGCTGATCGCCCGCGACGACGTCGACGGCATCGTGAACGCCTGCGACGCCGGCCGCGAGGGCGAGCTGATCTTCGCCTACGTGCTCCAGACCTCCAAGAAGAAGAAGCCCGTCAAGCGCCTCTGGCTCTCGTCGATGACCAAGAAGGCCATCTCCGACGCGTTCGGCCGCCTGCGGGACGGCGAGGAGATGCAGCCGCTCGAGCAGGCTGCCCGCTCGCGCTCCGAGGCCGATTGGGTCGTCGGCATGAACGCCACGCGCGCCGCGAGCATCCGGCTGCGCTCGGCCTTCGACGGCGCCGTCTCACTCGGCCGCGTCCAGACTCCCACGCTCGCGCTGATCGTCCGCCGCGAGCTCGAGATCCGCAACTTCAAGCCCGAGGCCTACTGGCTCGTGGAGGCCGACTTCGCCGCCACCGGCGAGCGCCTCTACGGCGGCCGCTACCTGGGCGGCAAGCGCATCGCCGAGGAGGACGCCGCGCGGATCGTCGCCGAGTGCACAGGCAAGCCGGGCGAGATCACGAAGCTGGAGACCAAGGAGGAGACCGAGCGGCCGAACCTGCTCTACGACCTCACCACGCTCCAGCGCCACGCGAACACGCTCTTCGGGTTCGCCGCCCGGCGCACGCTCGGCGCGGCCCAGCGCCTCTACGAGGAGCACAAGGCGCTCACCTATCCGCGTACGAGCTCGCGCTACCTCACGAGCGACATGGCTGACGACATCCGGCCGATCGCCGAGCTGGTCGGGCACAACGCCCCCTATCGCAAGGGCGCCGAGTACGTCCTCGGCCTCAGCGAACTGCCGCTCGACCGCGTGGTGAGCGACGCCAAGGTCGACGACCACCACGCGATCATCCCCACGAAGTCCGAGCACGAGCTCGGCAAGATGGGCTCCGACGAGCAGAAGATCTACGACCTCGTCGCCAAGCGCTTCCTCGCGATCTTCCACCCCGACGCGGTGTATGAGCGCACGCGCGTCGAGACCACCGTCGCCGGGAACGTCTTCCGCACGAGCGGCCGCCGCCTCGTCGAGGCCGGCTGGAAGGCCGTCTACGGCGAGGAGGCGCAGGCCGCCCCGGGCGAGCCCGCCGAGGACGACACCGGCGGCGACCAGCAGCTCCCGAAGCTCGAGCACGGCGAGACGGTCGAGACGCGCCGCGTCGAGTCGCTTCGCAAGGAGACCCAGCCGCCGCGCCGCTACACGGAGGCGTCGCTGCTCGGCGCGATGGAGACGGCCGGCAAGGAGGTGGACGAGGCGGAGATGCGCGAGGCGCTCAAGGAGCGCGGGATCGGCACCCCCGCGACGCGCGCCTCGATCATCGAGCGCCTGATCGACGTCGGCTACATCGAGCGCGAGGGCCGAGCCCTGCACGCCACGGAGAAGGGCGTCACCGTCGTCGGCCTGCTCGACGAGCACCCGCTCACCTCGGCCGCCCTGACGGGCGACTGGGAGCGCCGCCTCGGCCTCATCGAGCACGGAGGCGACAGCCGCGAGGCGTTCATGCGCGACATCGCCAAGTTCGCCGAGGACACCGTCCAGCAGCTGGACAAGCTGAAGGGCGTCAAGATCGAGCGCGCCAATCTCGGCCCCTGCCCGGTCTGCGGCAAGGACGTCATCGAGAACCGCAAGGGCTACTCGTGCTGGTCGAAGGAAGACCCGGGCTGCGGCTTCGTCATCTGGAAGCAGAAGGCCCGCAAGAACCTTCCGCCCGCCGTGGTGAAGGAGCTGATGGCGTCGCTCGGCGAGTCGATCGCCCGGGACGACGAGCAGCCAATCGGGCGCACGGTCAAGCCGGTCACGGGGTTCCGCGGCCGCTCGGGCCGCTCGTTCCGCGCCAAGCTGCGCGTGGTCCGCACCGACGAGGGCAAATGGCGCGTCGAGTTCGACGAGGACTGGGCAACCGGGGAGCCGCCGAAGTCCGAGGACGAGGCCGAGGCGGACGCGGCCAGGCCCGCGACCACGGACGCCGGCGAGGCCGCCGCGGACGCCGGCGACGGCAACGGTTCACGCGCGCCCGAGCGCGCGCCCGCCGGCTGACCGCGCGCCGAGGCCGGGGCCCGGGCCGGAGGACCCCGGGCCCCGACAACCTGTGGCTAGCGCGGGTCGGGCAGGACCAGCTCGACGTTGCGGTCGCCCGCCTGCCCGTCCGCGACGCCCGGTCCCGCGCCGGGGTCGTTGTAGGCGAGGGTGCGTCCGATCGCCGCGAGCTGGCCCTCGTCGAGCCCGAGCGCGTTGGTGCCGGCGGGCTCGGCGGTGATCGGACCGTTGTGGTCGAAGACCGTGGAGAGGATCGACAGCGTGTCGTCGTTGTTGTCCACGAGCTCGATGACCCGGCCCTGAACCGGCCAGTCGACGATCGACGAGGTGTTCAGCTCCCAGAAGCCGCCCGAGCCGTCCGCCCGCTTGAAGGGCAGGAGCTTGTGCTCGTGGGTGTGGCCGGACACGTAGGCGATGACATGCGGATGCGCGAGGAACAGGTCACGCAGCTTGTTGCCGCCGTGGAGAGGCGTCGAGATGCGCGGGTCGGGGTCGCAGCCCGGGTTCGGCTCGTTCGGCACGCCCAGGCACTGCGGCGCCGCCTCGTCGGGCGTGACCGAGCTGAGCGAGCGAATGGGATGGTGTCCCATCGCGATCACGAGCTCGCCGGCGGCCTCGGCCTCGGCCAGCTCGCCGCTGAGCCACTGGAACTGCGGGTCGTCGACGTTGCCGTTCGAGGAGTCGCCGATCGTGCCGCCCTCGGAGACCGTGTCGATCGAGATGATCCTGAGTCCCGGCTTCGGCGAGAACGAGTAGTAGGAGGCGGCGCCGTTCGAGGCGGCGTCCTCGGCCGGGTCGACGTGCTCGTAGCCGTGCGCGCCCGGCTTGCCGCCGTCCTCGTGGAGCTGCTTGTTCTCCTGCTTGGTGACGTAGCGGCGAGCGGGGTCGCCCGGCACGTCGACGGCGTTCTCGGGGCTCGTGGAGATGAACGACGGGCTCGGCTGACCGGGCAGGAAGGTCATCGGCTTGGAGCAACCGACCGCGATCGCCTCGTAGACCGCGTTCGACCAGGCGTTCCCCTGGGCGAGTGAGTCGTGGTTGCCGCTCGTGACGTAGGTGGGGACCGCCGAGCCCTCGGCGACGAACGGCTTCTGCGCCCGGTCCATGAGCCCGGGGTAGAGCGGGAACGCCGACCACTTGCCCTGAGGCGAGTTCGGGTCGTAGTAGGCGAAGTCGCCCTCGGTGTAGTCCTCGTAGTCCTGCACGCCGGTGTAGCGGGCGGCCTCGCCGTTGCGGCCGCAGATCGGCATGTTGTCCTCGACGCCCGAGTTGGGGTCGATCTCGCCGCCTTCGAGCAGCTGGACGACCCACTCGACCTCGTTGTGCTGCTGGTTGTCGGCCTGGTCGCCCGTGACGAGCGTCAGGTCGAGCGCGGCGTCCGTGCCGTGCGGGCTCGTGGTGAGGTCGTTCAGGGCGCGGATCGCCTGGTCCGCGAGGAAGGCCACGAGCGCCTCCTGCGGCCGGTGGGCGGGGCTCGTGGGGGACTGGTCGACATCGAGGAACTCGACGCGCGCGGGCGATTCCTCGTCGGAGAGCTGGAAGTCGGTGAGCTGGCCGAAGTAGAGGAGCGACTGGCGCCTGTCCTCACGCCCGGCCTTGGCGGTGGCGTCGAGCGCGCCCGCGCCGTCGCGGAGCAGGCGCGGCCAGGGATCGCCGGTCGTCAGATCCGAGTAGGCGGCGGACGGGTGCTGGGGCGCGATCGAGTGGTCAAGCGTAGTGTGGCCGGACGGGTGAGCGCCCGCCGATGGCGCGACCATGATGGCGACGAACGCCGCCAGTGCGAATCCCCGCTTCATTCAGATGCCCCCCTCGAACGCCGTTCCGATCCACCATAAACGCCCGTCGAACCTCCGACTGGCGGAAAAAAGGACGAGGTAGCCGTTTTTCAACCTTCCGCGACCGGACCCGCGACATCGTCGAGGGAGGCGTCCCGGAGCAGCCGCCGGACCTCGGGCGGGCCCTCGTCAGTCACCACCACGCAGCCCCCCGGGGAGTACGGGCTCCTCCCCGGCACCCGGCCCACCAGCGACGGCTCGTAGATCCAGTTGCCGCTGTTCACGATCCGCACGCCTCCGGGCGTGCGCCATGCGGCCGGATCGTCCGCCTCGAGCGGCCCGGCACGGTGGGTATGGCCGTGGATCACCCAGCCGGCCTCGATGCCGAGGCGCTCGATCACCTCGGAAAGGGCGAGGAGGCCCGCCGTCCGCAGCGACTGCGGCGAGAGGTTGGTCGTGAAGGGGCCGACTCCCGCCCGGTTGAGAGCCCGGACGGCAAGCGGGATCGCCACTCCGCCGAGCGCACGGGCGCGGAAGGTGGGCCTGCGCCGGTTGAGCTGCTTCCAGACACGCGCAGAGAAGTCCGTTCCGAAAGCCGCCCGACCCGGGGCCGTCGCCTGAGCGAGCTGGTAGGTGAAGGCATAGAGCGGCGCCAGCATCAACTCGTAGTCGTCGGGCGTGCGCCCGCCGCTCGGCAGGCCGCCCACGATCCGCTGGATGAAGGCGAGGCCGAGCACCTCCGCCCGGGGAACGGTCATGTGCACGTCGAGGTAGTGGCCGTGGGTGGCGTAGACGTCGTCGCGCAGCCAGACGCCGGGATAGGCGAGCGAGACCTCCGCGCGCGGAAGGTGCCGGGCGATCTGGGCCAGCGGCCCGGATCGGCCCGCCCTGACGCGCTCCTCCAGCCCGAGCGGCGCCGGGCGCGAGCGTGCTCGGCGGGCTTCGAGCAGCGGCGCCGCGAGGTGGTGGTCATGGTTACCCGGCACGACGATCACCTCTCCCGCGAAGCCCTCGCCGATCTCCTCGAGGACGGGAAGCGCGGTCTTGAGCACCTGGTGGAGGGGCAGCTCGCGCAACTCGAGGAGATCGCCCAGAAGGACCAGCCGGTCCGCCTGACGGATCTCGGCCGCGAGGCGCTCCCGTGGTATGGGGCGGCGGAGCACGTCGATCGCGAACGCGGCGCCCAGATGCAGATCCGAGACGACGAGCGTGTGCATCGGGGCAGGCTACTCTGCGCGTCCGAGTCGATGCCCCTGTTCTGCCGCCACAGCCGCTACCTCGCCGAGTGCCCGATCTGCTCGAAGGGGACGGTCTTCGACACGGACGCGGCGAAGGCGAAGCGCTCGCGCGCGGCCCCCGGCCGGCGGCCCGCCGGGGCGCGCCGGTCCGGCCAGGCGCCGCATGGCGCGGTGAAGCTCGCGGTCGGGCCCTACGCCTCCGCCGGTCCCTACGAGCGAGCGGCCGGGGAGCGCTACGACGTGCGCCTCGAGCGTGTTCCGGGCGGCCTGCGCCTGGGCTCCTGGATCGGGCGCGAGCTGGAGCGGCGCCCGCCGGTGCTCGCCGTGGACGACCTTCCGCGGCTCGTCGCGCAGGCGCGCGAGCGTGGCCTGCTCGCCGCTCGCGATGCCGACGCCCTGGAGGCCGCGATGGCAGGAGGCGAGGATGCGACGGGCGACGCCTACGGCGTGAGTGCGGGGCGCTCCGGCGACTACCGCGAGGAGCTTCGCGTCGAGCGCGTGAGCGAGGAGGGCCTCGTGCGCGTGGAGCCGGTGGAGGAGCCCGCGCTCGTGCGCGTGGGCCGCTGGCTCTATCGCCCCGGCCCGGGCGAATGGGAGCTACAGGACGCCGCCGTGATGCTCCCGGCCACGCGGCTCGCGGAGGCGATCCGCGGCGCCGTCAGGACCGGCCTGCTCACGGCGACCTGACGACCGTGGCCCTCCGCCTCGTCACAGGACCAGCCAACGCGGCCAAGGCCGGCATCGTGCTCGGCGACTTCCGCGCGCGCCTCGCCGAGGCTCCGATCCTGGTCGTGCCCGCCTTCCAGGCCGTCGAGCACTCGCAGCGGGAGATGGCCGCGCGCGGCGCCGTCTTCGGCGTCAGCGTCATGCGCTTCGACCACTTCGCCGCGGAGCTCGCGAAGCGGGCAGGCGTCCGGGGGCGCATCGCCTCGGAGGTGCAGAGAGAGCTGGCGGTCGAGGACGCGGCGGCCGCGGCCAAGCTGCGCGTGCTGGCGCGGTCCGCGTCCCGCCCCGGCTTCGTGACCGCCGCGCTCCGCTTCGTCGACGAGATCGCGGCGGCCGGCCTGGAGCCCGAGCGCTTCAGCGCCGCGCTCGCCGAGTGGCGGCCGGGCAACCGCTACGCCGAGGAGCTGGGGCTGATCTACGCGGGCTATCGCCGCGCGCTCGACGCCGCCGGCCTGGTCGATCGCGCGACTGAGGCGTGGGGCGCCTTGAGCGCGCTCCGCAGGGAGCCGCGCCTGTTCGGCGGCTCGCCCGTCTTCTTCTACGGCTTCGACGACTTCACCGAGCTCCAGCTCGACGCGATCGAGACCTTGGCGGGCAATGCCGGCGCCGACGTCACGGTGTCGCTCCCGTATGAGCGCGGGCGTGTCGCGTTCCGGGCGGTGGCCGCTGTGTTCGAGCGCCTCCGCGCCGCCGCGGCCGAGCACGTGGAGCTCGAGCCCACCGACGAGCACTACGAGAGCGAGTCACGGCCCGTGCTCGCCCACGTCGAGCGGAGCCTCTATGCGGACGAGCCCGAGCGCGTGGACCCCGGCGGCGCCGTCCGCCGCCTGCGCGCCGCTGGCCGGCGGGCCGAGGTCGAGCAGGTCGGGGCGGAAGTGCTCCGCCTCCTTCGCTCCGGCACGCGGCCCGGCGACGTCGCGGTCGTCTTCCGCGACCCGTCGGATTACGGGTCGCTGGTCGAGCAGGTCTTCACGGCCTACGGCGTCCCGCACTCGATCGACCGCCGGGTCGAGCTGCGCCACACCGCGCTCGGGCGCGGGCTGCTGGCGCTGATGCGCGCCGCGACGCCGGAGGGCACCGCCGACGACCTGCTGGCCTACCTCCGCACTCCGGGCCTCGTCGACGGCGCGCACGTGATCGACAAGCTGGAGGCCGAAGTGCGGCGTAACGGCGAGCGCACCGCGGAGCAGGCGCGGGAGCGCCTCGGCTGGGACCTCGACGCGCTGGACGAGCTGGCGTCGGCGGCCGGCCCCGCCGAGTACCTCGAGCGGCTGGAGCGGCGGATCGAGTGGATGTTCGCGAGGCCCTACCAGCGCTCCGGGCGCACGCTGGAGCAGCACGAGATCGCCGACGCCGCGGTCTACGTGGCGGCCCGCTCCGCGATCGGCGACATGCTCGCGGTGGCGCGTGCGGGCGGGGGTGAGCGGCTCGACGCGCAGGAGATCCTCGGCCGCCAGCGGGTCCGGATCGGCGAGCGCGAGCAGCCCGGCCGCGTGCAGGTCACCCGCCCGGAGGATTTGCGCGGCAGGCGCTTCGACACGGTCTTCGTCTGCGGGCTCCAGGAGGGCGAGTTCCCGCGGCGGGTCGGCCCGGAGCCGTTCCTCTCGGACGAGGAACGGCGCGAGCTGAACGCCGCCACGGGACTGCGCCTCCCCGTTCGCGAGGACCAGCTCGACCGCGAGCGCTACCTGTTCTACGTCGCCGCCTCGCGCGCCGAGCGGCGCCTCGTGCTGTCCCACAGGCGGACGAACGAGGAGGGGCGGCCGGAGCTGGCGTCCTTCTTCCTGGCCGACATCGACGACATCGTGGCCGGGAACAGCGAGCCCGGCGAGGACGGCCGCGCCCGCCCGGACGCGGAGCGCACGCTCGTCGACGTGACATGGGACGGGGCTGCGGCTCCGACGCTCGTGGAGTGGCGGCGCGCAGAGGCGCTCGCGCTGCACGACATGGACCCGCGCACGCCCGACGGGATCGCCGATCCCGACGCGCTCGCGGACCTCGTCGGCGAGGGGCCGTTCTCCGCGAGCGCCCTCGAGACCTTCGCCGACTGCCCGATCCAGTGGCTCATGCGGCGGATCGAGCCGCAGTCGCTCGAGCCGGACCCCGACTACATCGTCCGCGGCGCCTACGCGCACGAGGTCCTGAGGACGACGTTCGAGCGCCTGCGCGACGAGCACGGGTCGGCCAGGGTCACGCGCGCCACGCTCCCGGACGCGGAGCGGATCCTGCTGGCCGCGCTGGCCGAGCACGCCGAGAGCTTCCCCATCTCCCCGCAGCAGACGCGCGTCCGGGCTGCGGTGAGGCGGCTCGAATTCGACCTGCTTCGCTTGCTGCGAGCCGAGGCCGAGAGCGACAGCGTCTTCGAGCCCAGCGACTTCGAGCTCGACTTCGAGGTTCCGCTCGACGTGGGCGACGGGGACGAGATCCGCCTGCGCGGCCGGATCGACCGGGTGGACCGCCACGGCGCCTGGGCCCTGGTGCGCGACTACAAGGCGGGGAAGTCGGCGCACAGCCGCGCCGACTGGATCCGCAGCAACCGGATCCAGGTCGCCGTCTACATGCTCGCGCTGAGCGCGGCGGAGGGCGGGCGGACGAAGCTGGCCGGCGGCGTCTACGCGCCGCTCGCGGGCTCGAGGCCGCGCCCGCGCGGCGCCATCGCCGAGGACGTCCGCGACGAGCTGGGCGACCACGACTGGGTCCGTACCGACTGGCTCCCCGCGGAGGAGCTGGCGACGCTGCTCGAGGAGGCGCGCGAGACGATCGGCAAGCTGTTCCGGCGCATGCGGGCGGGCGACATCCGGCCCTGCCCCAAGACGTGCAGCTTCGGCAGGGACGGCTGCCGGTACCCGGCCATCTGCAGGGTGGAGGGATGACCGCGCACACGACCGCGCAGGCGGAGGCGATCGCCCGTCGCGGGGAGTCGCTCTTCGTCGACGCCGGCGCGGGCAGCGGCAAGACGCGCGTGCTCGTCGAGCGCTTCGTGGGTGCCGTAGTCGAGGACGGCGTGGGGGTCGAGCGGATCCTCGCTATCACGTTCACGGAGAAGGCCGCGGGCGAGCTCAAGCGGCGGATCCGTGACCGCTTGCTCGAGGCGGGCGAGCGCGATCTCGCCCGCGATGCCGAGTCGGCCTGGGTCTCCACGATCCACGGCTTCTGTTCGCGGGTGCTCCGGACCCACTCGCTCCGCGCGGGCCTCGATCCGCGGTTCCGCGTGCTCGACGAGGCCGAGGCCGGGCGCCTGAGCGTGGACGCGTTCGACCTCGCGCTCGAGGCGTTCCTCGAGGAGGAGGGCGCGGGTGAGCGGCTCCAGCTCGCGGCCGACTACACCCCGGAGAAACTGCAGGGGATGGTCGTCGCCGTGCACGAGCGCCTCCGCAGCCGCGGGGAGAGGCGCCCGGAGCTGCCGCTGATCGACCCGCCCGCCGACACCGGACAGGCGGCGCGCCTCGAAGCCGCCGCGCGGGCGGCCGTGGCGGCGCTCGCCGGCGTCCCGGGCACGACCGTCGACAAGGTGCTCGCGGCGATGAGGAAGGTGATCGACGCCGCCGACGCGGGCGCGGAGGTCCCATCCGGGTGCGAGGCCCGGCGCGGAAGGACGACGGCGCTGGCCATCCCGGAGGTCGACGAGTACTGCGAGGCCTACGCGGCGGCGATGGCGCTGCAGGAGGGGCGCGCCGCACACGCCGACTACCTGCTGATGCGCGATCTCCTGCGCCTCTACGGTGAGAGCTACGAGCGCCTGAAGGACGACCGCTCGGGGCTCGACTTCTCCGACCTGGAGCTGCTCGCACGTGACCTGCTCGCGGGGAGCGAGGAGCTGCGGGAGGCCTACCGCAGCCGCTTCGACCACGTGCTCGTCGACGAGTACCAGGACACGAACCGCCTGCAGGCCGAGATCGCGGGCCTCGTCGCGCGCGAGGACAACCTCTTCACCGTGGGGGACGCCCAGCAGTCGATCTACCGCTTCCGCAACGCCGACGTCGAGGTCTTCCGCGCGGCGGCCTCGAAGGCCGACGCCGATGGCCGCCTCGTACGGCTCTCGGAGAGCTTCCGGGCCCGTGCGGAGGTGCTCGACGCGGTTGCGCTGGCGTTCGGACGCGCCTTCGACGAGTTCGTCCCGCTCGAGCCCGCCGAGCCGGCGGCGTCGCAGCCGGCCGTCTCGCTGCCGAGCGTCGAGCTGGTCGTCGTGGACCGCAAGGCGTTCGAGAAGCCGAAGGACGACGAGGACGAGTTCGGCTGCGGGCGGCTCGGCACCGACGTCGTCTGGCGCGTGATCGAGGCCCGGATGCTCGCCCGCCGGATCGACGACCTCGTCGCGGGCGGCGCGGAGCCCGGCGAGATCGTGGTTCTGCTGCGCGCCCTCACCGACGCCTCGGTCTTCGAGCGGGCGCTCCAGGACCGCGGGCTGCCGACGTACGTGGTAGGAGGCCGCGGCTACTACGCGCAGCAGCAGGTGGCCGACCTGCGCGCGTGGCTCGCGATGCTCGCGAACCCGAGGGACGATCTTGCCGTCCTCTCGGTGCTGGCGTCGCCGCTCGTGGGCCTGTCGCTCGACTCGCTCGCGATCATCGGACGCCAGAAGGGCAGACACCCGTGGTGGGCGATCGAGAGCGCCTTCGGGGGGGACGGCTGCGACGGGCTCGCCGGCCGGCTCGCGCCGGAGGACCGCGGCAGGCTGAGCGCGTTCGCGGCGCTCGTCCGGGAGGAGCGGGCGCTCGCCCCGCGGGTCTCGCTCGAGGTCCTGATCGACCGCGCCGTGACCCGCACCGGCTACGACCGGGCGATCCTCGCGCTCGCGGGAGGCGAGCGGCGCTTCGCGAACGTGCGCAAGCTGATGCGGCTCGCGCGGGAGTACGAGGCCGACGAGGGGCGCGACCTCCGCGGATTCCTCGACCATCTCGACGAGCGCGACCTCGTGCGCGCGCGGGAGGGCGAGGCGCCCGTGGAGTCCGAGGGAATGGCCGCGGTGCGCCTCATGACCGTGCACGCGGCCAAGGGACTCGAGTTCCCCGTCGTCTGCGTGGCCGACACCGGACGCGGCGGGAAGATCGACGACACGGAGCTGCGCGTCACCGAGGACGGCCGCGTCGGTCTCAAGAAGGCCGCCCTCGGCAGGGCGGCGAAGGCCGTGCTCGACCAGGAGGAGATCAAGGCGGAGGAGGCCGCCGCCGACGAAGCGGAGGAGAAGCGCGTCACCTACGTCGCGATGACGCGGGCCGAGCGCCACCTGATCGTCAGTGGCGCGACCGACCTCGCCGGGCTGCCCGAGCCCGAGCCGCGCGGAGAGCCGATGCGCTGGATCCATCGCGAGCTCGCGCCGGGCGGAGTCAACGCCGCGCTGGAGGCGGGCGGGACGGCCGAGTGGACGGGTGAGCGCGACGGGCGCCCGGTCGTCGTCGGCGTCGTCTGCGCCACCCCGGACACGGTCGACGCCGTGATCGAGGCCGACGACCGCGATCCCGTACGGCTGCGCCCGCCGGCGCAGATGGACCTCTTCGAGGAGGTGCCCCCCTTCGAGGCGGTCGAGGTGCCCGCGCCGCTGCCGCTCAGCCGCCTGAGCTATTCCCGCCTGCAGTCCTACAGGGCCTGCGGCTATCGCTTCTACGCCGAGCGCATCCTCGGGCTCGAGGCCGAGCGTCCGCGCTCGGCGCCCGTGGACGCCGAGGACGCGCCGGCCCCGGGCGCGGACGAGGCCCCGGTCGAGCTCACGGCGATGCTGCGCGGCTCGGTGGTGCACGAGCTGCTCGAGGAGCTGGACTTCGCCTCGCCGCGGGCTCCGTCGGACGAGGCGGTGGTGGCCCGGCTCGCCGAGCACGGGGCCACCGCGGACGCGGCCGGCGTTCGCTCGATCGCCGGGCTGGTCGAGGGCTTCGGGCGGAGCGCGCTCCGCGCGCGCCTCAGCGCGGCCTCGGGCGTGCGCCGCGAGCTGCCCTTCGCCTACGAGCTGGCTCCCGACTCGGACGGGCGCAGCCTGCTCGTCACGGGGATCGTCGACGTGCTCGCCGAGGAGGAGAGCGGTGCGCTCGTGCTCGACTACAAGAGCGACGCCCTCGGCGGCCGCGATCCGGCCGCGGTCGCCGACGAGGCCTACTCGACCCAGCGGATCGTGTACGCGCTCGCGGCGCTGCGCGCCGGCTACGAGCGGGTCGAGGTCACATACTGCTTCCTCGAGCGCCCGGACGAGCCCGCCGTGCGCGTGTACGAGAAGGCTGACGCCGGCACCCTGGAGCAGGAGCTGCTTTCGCTGGCGGGCAACCTCCTGGCGGGAGAGTTCGTCCCGGCGCCCGAGCCTCACGCCGACCTCTGCCGCACCTGCCCGGCGCGGGCGTCGCTCTGCTCGTGGGGACCGGACCGGACGCTCGGCCCGAAGGTAGCCTCGGCCGCATGAGCGAGCCCGTAGCCGGCACCGAGGCTCAGGGGATCCCCGGGTATCCGGGGCCGTTCGAGGTCGGGCGCTACGCGAAGGAGCTCCAGCGGCGCTTGCGCGGGTTCACGCAGGTGGCTCTGCTGGGGGAGGTCGTGAACTTCAAGGCCGGGCGCGGCGCCAACGTGTACTTCGAGCTGCGCGACGCGGACGGCGCGGTCCCCTGCGCGATGTGGCGAAACGACTTCGACAGGCTGGGCGATGCCGGGAGCGACCTGCGCGACGGCGCGCAGGTGATCGTCGCGGGCGGCTGCGACTACTACCCCGGCGGCGCGAGCGCCTCGCCGAGCTTCTCGTTCCGCGTGAAGACGATGCGCCCCGCGGGCGAGGGGGACCTGCTGGCGCGGCTCGAGCGCCTGCGCCGCCTGCTCGCCTCGGAGGGCCTGTTCGAGCGCCAGAAGAAGCTCCGGCGGCCCGCTCTGCCGCGCCGGATCGGCGTCGTGACGGGCGAGGGGAGCGCCGCTCGCAAGGATTTCCTGGCCGGTCTCGAGCGGCTCGGCTGGCGCGGTCAGATCGTGTGGGGCTACGCGCCCGTCCAGGATCGCCGCGCGGCGCCCGCGATCGGCGCCGCGCTCCGGGATCTGGCCGCGTACGGCGAGGTGGACGCGATCGTCGTCACCCGCGGCGGCGGCTCGATCGCCGACCTGTGGGCGTTCTGCGACGAGGCGCTCTGCCGCACCGTCGCGCTCCTGCCGGTGCCGGTGGTGAGCGCGGTCGGGCACGAGGTCGACCGCACGCTCATCGACGACGTCGCCGCCGTGTCCTGTTCCACACCGACCCACGCGGCCGCCGCGGTGGTGCGGGTCGACGTGGGCGCCGAGCGGGCGGGCATGCTCGCCGCGGCGGCGCGGCTACACACGCGCGGCCGCGGGACGGTGGTCGAGCAGGCGCGGGCGCTGATCGCCCGGTCGCGCGCGCCCCGCGAGCATCTCCGGCGCCACCGGCGGGACCTCCACCAGGCCTCGAAGGAACTGCGCGCCACGACGAGGAAGGCGGTCGGCGAGGAGCGCGAGCGCCAGCGCCGGCGTGCCGGCACGGTCCTCCCGCGCAAGCGCGAGGCCGCGCTTGCCGCCGTGGGGACGGAGCGGGGCGCGCTCGCGCGGCGCGCCGCGCGACTCGACGCCCGCGCTCGCGACGGCCTGGCGGTGCGCCGCAAGGCCGCCATGCGGCAGGCGGCGTCACTGAGGGCTCTCGACCCCGATCGCACGCTCGAGCGCGGCTACGCGCTCGCGCTCGGTCCGGACGGCGAGCTCCTCGACGATGCCGCCGCCGTGACGGCGGCACGCGAGTTCGAGCTGCGGATGTCGGGCGGGACGGTTCCGGCGAGAGTGAGAGACTCGGGCACGTGAACGAGGACGCCCAGACATACGAGAACGCCGTCGAGCGGCTCGAGGAGATCATCGCCCGGCTCGACTCCGGCCAGGCCGGACTGCGCGAGACGCTCGACCTCTGCGCCGAGGGCAAGCGTCTCATCGAGTTCGCGGCCGGCGAGCTCGACTCGGTAGGCAAGGGCCTGGAGGAGCTCCGGCTCGACGATCTCGTCGCCCGTCTGGACCCCGCGAATGCCCAGGAAAAGCCGGAAACCGCCTAGCGCGAGCGCCGTTCCGTCGGGGGCGCGACGTACCTTGGCGGCCATGCCCCTTTGCTTCATAGAGCCGGAGGAGACGATCAGGGTCGTGGCCGAGTCGATCGGCCGCGAGGCGCGCAGGCAGCTCCTGTCCGCGGTCGTCCACGCGTGGGTGGACGAGATCCCCGACGACGAGCTCGAGGTGCACTACTCGAAGGCCATCGGAGACCTCGACGAGGAGGACCTGTCGATGCTCGCCGCATGGCACGCCTCGATCGAGGTCGGCACGCCGGTCGCCAACAAGGACTTCCTGGTCCAGGCGTTCCGCGGTCTAGGTGAGCACCAGCGCGAGGCGCTGAAGATCGCCGCGGGCTTCCGCGGCGATGAGGCGTTCGAAGAGGGTGTCAGCGAGGAGCAGGTTCTCGCGACCGTACTGCCATGGCTCACCGAGGAGCGGATGTATGAGCTGGCCTCGGAGGCTGTGGAGCTCTACTGCTGGGACCGGCTCGGCGGCGACAACTAGCCGCCTCGCCGCGCTCGCAGCGGCGCTCGCGCTCGCGGGCTGCGGCGAGGGACCGGAGGCGCCCGCTCCGCTGCGCGGCTTCCCGGGCCCCGGCGATGCCGTCGAGGCGCGCGTCGAGCGCGTCACCGACGGCGACACCGTCCGCCTCGACCGGATCGGCCGCGTGCGCCTCATCGGAGTCGACACGCCGGAGGTCTTCGGCGGGGTCGAGTGCTACGGCCGCGAGGCATCCGCGTTCGTGAAGCGCTTGCTCCCGCCCGGCTCCCGCGTGCGCTACCGCCTCGGCCTGGAGGAGCGCGACCGCTACGGGCGCGCCCTCGCATACCTCTGGCTCGACGACGGCAGGATGCTCAACGGCCTGCTCGCCGAGGAGGGCTACGCCCTGCCGCTGTCGATCGCCCCGAACGTGGATTTCGCGGAGCGGTTCGTGGCGGCCGCTCGCCGGGCGCGCGAGCGCGGGCGCGGGCTCTGGGCCGACTCCTCCTGCGTGGATATGCTCGGCGCGTGACGTCCTCCCTGCCGAACGCCGTGCAGGCGGCATTCGACCGCTTCATCACGACCGAGTACACGACGGTCGACCGGCGCGGGCAGCCCATCACCTGGCCCGTCACGCCCTACTACCGGCCCGGCGACGACGTGATCGACGTGACCACCGGGCTGGGCTACCCGAAGAAGGCCGACGACGCGGCCCGCAACCCGAAGGTCGCGCTGCTCTTCTCGGACCCGACCGGCAGCGGCCTCGACGACCCGCCGATGGTGCTCGTGCAGGGCATCGCGGCCGTCGACGACCGAGACCTCGACGCGAATCGCGTCCGCTACGGCCGCGAGTCCTTGGAGAAGCTGCCCGCCACGAGGGACCTGCAGCCCCCTGACTTCATGAAGCGCTTCCTCGGCTGGTACTACGACCGCATCTACGTCCACGTCCGGCCCGAGCGGATCTACGTCTGGCCGGGTTGCGACGCCACTCGGGAGCCCGCCCTGTTCGACGCCCACATGGAGGAGGTCCGCTCGGGGCACGACGAGGAGCCCGAGTCACCGCAGGCCGCGCCGGACGGCACGGCCGCGGCATGGGACGACCGCGTCGAGCGCATCGGGACCGCGCACCCCGATGCCGTGCTCACGCTCGTGGCGCCGGACGGCTTCCCGTTCTCCGTGCGGCTGCCCATGCGGGCGGACGCCGGCGAGCGGCTGATCCGGATCGAGGCCGAGCCGGTCGGCGCGCCGCTCGCGCCCGGCCTCGCCTGCGTGGCGGCGCACGTCCACGGCGCCGAGTTCAGGTGGCAGCGTAACTTCCAGGTCCGCGGCGACCTCGTGGACACGGGGGACGGCTGGGCGGTGGTGCCCCACAGGGTGGTGGGCGGATTCGAGGTCCCCGAGGGCCGGCTCGCGGTCATGCGCGAGAACTTCGGGAAGTCGATGCGCTTCCGCCGCACCGCGAAGCGCGAACGGGCGAGGCGCCGCCGCTAGGCGAGCTTCGCGAGGTGCCCGTGGAGCACCTCGAGATCGGCCCTGCGCTCGAGCGCGTCGAGCCAGCGGGCCGGGATGGCGGAGGCGCCGAAGCGAGCCCCGAGCATCGCTCCCGCGACGGCGGCGTTCGTGTCGCAGTCGCCGCCGAGGTTGACCGCCCAGACGACGCCCTCCTCGAAGGACTCGGCCGAGAAGAAGGCCGTGAGGCCCACCTGCAGCGCCGCGAGGGCGAAGGCGCCCTCCGTCGCGGCCCGCTCTTCCGCGCGCTCGCGGAGGCCGCCGAACGCCGAGATCGCGACGTCCTCGAGGCGCTCGTCGAGCCAGGTCGGGTCGCGCAGCTCCTCGGCGGGGGCGCCGGGGCCGCGGGTCAGGCACCAGGAGACGACCTGGTTGTGGAGCAGCGCGGCCTTGCCGGCCAGCGGGTCGTAGTGCGTCACGGCCGCGTCGTCGAGGGTCGCCTCGCGCAGGCCGCGGTCGTTACCCGCGAAGGCGATCGCGATCGGGGTGGTGCGCATCAGCGCGCCGTTGCCCGCCGACTGCCCGCCGCTCTCCTCGTGCTGCTCGCGCGCCGCCTCGTAGGCCGGGGTTCCCGCGCGCACCCGCTCGAGTACGCCGGCGACGGTGCGCCCGACGCCCTCCGGCCCGGTCTCGAACCAGGCCAGGTACTCCGAGGCCGCGAGTTGCGGGTCGTAGCCGCCGCTCGCGATGACCGCCCGCGACAGGCAGATCGCCATCTCGGTGTCGTCGGTCGCCTGCCCGGCGCGGCGGCCGCGGGCGGCCGTCATCTCGGTGATGGCTCCGCCCGCCAGCTTCCTCGCCTCTGCGGCCGGGAGACCCTCGTAGGGGGCCCCGAGGGCGTCGCCGACGCCGAGACCGAGAAGCGCCCCGAGTGATCTGTCCCTGTCGACGCGCGCCGGCATCGTTGCGGACCCTAGCCCACCGGGAGGCGGGGTCATCCCGCCGGATGCCGCACGCACATCGACTACGAAGATCCTGCTGCGGACCTTCACCGCGCTCAGGAGCGAGGGCTGAGCTCCGTCTCGATCGCGGCGATCGACTGCTCGGTCGACTCGAACAGCACGCCGCGCATCCCCGCGTCGTTCGCGGCCTCGACGTTGACCGTGAGGTCATCGAGGAACACGCAGTCGCCCGCCTCGATGCCGCCGCCGATGCGCTCGAGGGTGAGCGTGTAGATCTCAGGCTCGGGCTTGCGCATGCCCACGAAGGCCGAGTCGACGACCACCTCGAAGATGTCATCGACCGCGAGCTTCGCGCGCCAGAGGGGCTCCCATTCGCGCACGTTGTTCGTGAGGAGCGCGGTGCGGATACCGCGCGCGCGGAGGCCGGCCATGTAGGAGATCAGCGTCTCGTTCGGGTGCAGCGCCTCGAACCAGGTGTCGCGGAAGCCGCCGAGCGAGCCGCCCTCCGGCAGGTGCGCCTCGAGGCGGCGGTTGAACTCGGACTCGGAGACCTCGCCGCGCTCGAGCTCGTGCAGGGGGTTCACGCCGGTCTCCTCCGTCACCGCCTGAAGCGCCCGGCCGAGGTCGCCCGGGGCGATGCCCGACGTGTCGTGGAAGGCGGTGAACGCGTCGAGCAGGGGGACGGTGAGCACCCCGCCGAAGTCGGAGATGAGCGCGCGCGCGGCGGGGCGAATCACGCGGCCACCGGCGGGCGATCGCGCACCACGAGGTCGTACGCCCCGATGCCCGCGCGGCCCTCCATCCGCCACGAGAAGACCGCCGAGTGCACGACGAGGCCCTCGAGCTGGAGGCTCGTTCCCGCGACGGCGCTCCCGAAGGCGCGCCGTGGCCACTCCTCGCCCGGGAGCCAGAGCTCGAGCCCCGAGGTGCGCTGGCGCCCGTCGGCGTCGTAGACGGTGGAGACCCGCACGTCCTCGACGCCGAGCGGCTCGCCGTCGGCGACCAGGACGGCGCGCGCCTGCTCCTCGCCGTGGCCGTCGGCCCCGGCCGGCCGCCTGGTCGTCGCCATGATCGCGCTGCGCTCGTCGAAGAGGGCGGAGATCCCGCGGACCGCTTCCAGTTCCTCCCACGACGGCGGCTCGCGCGTCTCGGTCACGGTCGCGAGACCCGAGACGGGACGGTCCCCGGCGGTGCCCGTTGCTCTGCAGAGCGTGATGGCGGCGCCGCCGAGTTCGACCGGGTCGAGCACGCGCTCGAGATCGAGCGCGACGTCGCCTCCCGAGGCGGCACGCCAGCCGGCCTCGGTGGGCTCGATCACCGCAGCTCCCTCCAGCGGTCGCGAATTACGGCCCTCGAAGAGCACGCTCAGCCCTGACCGGAGCGCTGCGTTGAGGGCGTGCTCCGGGTCGAAGAACGAGACGGCGAGGGCCGGCGACCCGTTCACCGGTTGAGGCGCGAGACCGGCTCGTCGTACTCGCGCGCGGTGCCCTCGACGTCGGCGCCGCCTTCCGGCGCCGCCGTGCCGAAGGCCATGCCGAGCGTGACCCGCTTTGCGAGCCAGCGCATGGCGCCGCGGCGGACCAGCGAGCGCGTGGGGGGGATGAGGAGCAGCAGGCCCACGCCGTCGGTGATGAACCCGGGCGTGATCAGGAAGGCCGCTCCGAAGATCACGAGGACGCCGTCGACTACCTCCGCGTGCGGCATCTTGCCCGCCTGGAGCGTGCGGTTGAAGCGGGTCCAGACGGCGCGGCCCTGGCTGCGCAGAAGCACGGTTCCGAGCACCGAGTCGGCCGCCAGGAGCAGAATCGTCCAGACCGCTCCGATCGCCTCGCCGACGACCTCGATGATCACGTACAGCTCGATCAGCGGGACTACGATGAAGACCGCCAGGAGGGCGAGCAGGGGCATGCGGAGGGAGGCTACTACCATGCCTTGCATGCCTACCGTGGATGAGGTCGAAGAGGCCCTGACCAATGTCATCGACCCGGAGCTCGGGCTCGATTTCGTCGAGCTCGGCTTGGTGTACGAGATCGAGGTGGACGGCGGCGACGTGCACGTCGCGTTCACACTCACGTCGCCGGCGTGCCCGATCGGGCCGCAGGTCTCGGAGCAGATGCAGGAGTTCGTCGGCGAGCTCGACGGCGTCGACTCGGTGCAGCCGCGGATGGTGTTCGATCCGCCGTGGACGCCGGATCGCATGTCCGAAGACGCCAAGTTCGCTCTGGGCTACTGATCCGGGCTGCTGATACCTGCGCGCTCGAGGAAGCAGATGACGGTGGGAACGCGGTTGTCGTATCGACCCGGTTGTCGTATCGACTTTTAAGGGCCGTTCAGGTCGGCCCCCCAGACTGGCCGAGGCGATGAAGGATTCCTGCCAGAGCCTCCATCGCCCCACCCGGATGGCCTCCGGCGCCCCAGCGAGTCCGGCGCCGGCGGTCGATTGCCTCCCGCGGTCGCGCCCGGCATGACCCCTCGCGCCGGGCGCGCCGCGGCGAGGCTCTTCGGAAGTTCGCCGCGACGAACCGCCCGCTCGCCTGTTGCAATTGGCGTATGCGGCGCACGCTGACCCTCGCCCTGCTGGCCACCCTGGCTCTCGCCGCGCCGTCCGAGGCCGCGGAGCGCACGGGCCGCTGGCTCGTGCTCGGCGACTCCGCGCAGGGCGCGCGAGCCGCGCTCGCGAGCGCGGTCTCCGCATCCGGGGCGCGCACGGCCGGGAAGGGCGTGCCCCGCCTCGGCATCGCCACGGTACGCGGCCCGCGGGCCGCGATCTCCGCCCTGGGGCGCGCGCCCGGGGTCGCTCGGATCGTGCCGGAGTACCGGCGCGAGTTCCGCCGCACCCCGAGCGACCCGGGCTTCGGCGCCACCGAGACCGCGCCGCGCACGCCCTCGGGCACTCCACTCCAGTGGGCGCTGCGCCGCATGCGCTTCCCCGAGGCATGGGACACGGCGGACGGGGCCGGGATGCTCGTGGGGATCATCGACAGCGGGATCGACGCCGGACATCCCGAGCTGTCCGGGAAGATCGCATCGTCCCGGGTGCTCGGCGGGACGAACGCGGGGAGCGACGAGGACGGTCACGGCACGCACGTGAGCGGCCTCGCCTGCGCCGCGACCGACAACGGCTCCGGGCTCGCGGGCGCGGGTTTCCACTGCCGCATCGCGTTCTACAAGGCGCCGCAACTCCGCGACGAGGACATCGTCGCGGCCATCGTCGACGCGAGCGACCGAGGAGCCGTGGCCATCAACATGAGCTTCGGGGGCGGCGACCCGAGCCCGGCGATCGACCGGGCGATCGAGTACGCGCTTGCCCGCGACGTAGTGCTGGTCGCCTCCGCCGCGAACGAGCAGGTTGACGACCAGGGGACCCCCGCCAGCCAGCTGCAGCCGAATGACGGGCCGGACCTCGATGCGGGGCGAGGCCTCGTCGTCACCGCCGCCGACTTCTCCGACCGGCGCCCGCGCACCGGCCGCGGCCGGCAGATCTCGCTCGCCGCCTACGGGTTCTTCGACGAGACCGACGGCCCGCCCGGGCTCGTGTCCACCTACACGGGCCTGGCCACCGCCCGCGAGATCCTGCTCTGCGGCTGCCGGACCAGCTTCGGGGGCGACTCCCGCTATGCCTACCTCCAGGGCACCTCCATGGCGGCGCCCCAGGTGACCGCCGCGGTCGCGCTGGTCGCTCAGGCGAACCCGCTGCTGTCGGCGCGCGACCGCATGCGGGTGATCAAGGAGACGGCCCAGCGCGGGGGCGGGGGCTGGACCGCCGACCGCGGCTGGGGGATCCTCGACGCGGGCGCCGCGGTCGAGGCCGCGCGCCGCGTGGATCGCACCGCCCCGTCGTCCCGCGCCCGGGCCCGGCGCTCGCAGCGGCTCAGACGGCGCGGCAGGACCTACATCCGCGTCGGCGTCCGCGGAAGCGACGAGCCCGGCGCCCCCCGCCTCGTGGCCTCGGGTGTCCGGCGCTACGAGATCTGGCTGCGCCGCGGGCGCGGGCGCTACCGCCGGGCGGGCACGGCCTCGGCCCGGCATCGCGTGCGTCGCGTACGCGTGTCGCGCTCGGGGCGCTACTCGCTCTACACCCGGGCGATCGACGCCGCCGGGAACCGTGAGGCGGTGCCGCGCCGGCCCGATGCGCGGGTGACCGTCAGGGCGCGCTGAGCAGGCGACGGACGAGGTCCTCGAAGCCCCGCTCGACGCGCGCGAGCGGCATTGCGGCGGTTCCGCTGAGGTAGCTGATCAGCTCGGCCGAGAGGGCCGCGAGCAGGACGTCCGCGAGGTAGTCGGCGTCGGCGCCGGGGTCCGCCTCCTCGATCAGCATGCGCACGTGCTGGCGGTAGCTCAGGTAGGGCGAGCCGCGAAGCCGCACTCCGTCCTGGCCGTTCTCCGCGGCGCAGAAGAGGTCCGAATGCTCGGCCTTGAAGCGGATCAGGCCCGTCCCGAAGGCGACCAGGCGCTCGACAGGCGGAGCTCCGGGGCCGAGCGGTGGCGCGCCGCGGATCAGGTCGTCCTGGAAACCGGCCTCGCGCTCGGAGATGAGCGTCCGCGCGAGGCTCGCGCGATCGCCGAAGCGCCTGAACAGAGTGCCCTTGCCGACACCCGCCTCCGCCGCGATCGCGTCCATCGAGACGTTCGCGACGCCCTCCCGTGCGAACAGGCGCTCCGCCGCGGCGACGATCCGCCGCCGGTTGCGGGCCGCGTCGGCGCGCTCATGAGGCTCTGAGTCTCGAACCGGGAGTTCCGTCGGCATACCGACAGTCTAGTAAGCGGACCACGGTCCGGTCATGTGCTACGTTTTCGGCACCTTGCAAACGGACCACGGTCCGGTAATACGACGAAAGGCTCACGATGACCGCCACCGCAACCCCCACCAACCTCCTCCCGACTGGCACCTGGAAGCTGGACACGGTGCACTCGAACGCCGGCTTCTCCGTGCGGCACATGGTCGTATCGACCTTCCGCGGCCGCTTCGAGGACGTCGCCGCCACCCTCGAGGTCGGCGACGACGGGGCGACGCTCACCGGCGTCGTCAAGGTCGACTCGATCGAGGTCCGCGACGAGACCCTCGCCGCACACCTCCGCTCGGCGGACTTCTTCGACGCCGAGGCGCACCCCGAGATCCGCTTCGACTCGCTGTCGGTCGTGCAGGACGGCGCGGGCCTCCTGATCGAGGGCGACCTGACCGTCCGCGGCGTCACCCGGCGCGTCACGGGCCGCGGCGCCTCCACGGGCCCGCAGGCCGACCCCTACGGCGGGACGCGGCTCGGGATCACGCTCGAGGCCGTCGTGGATCGCCGCGACTACGGGCTCGAGTGGAACGCCGAGCTGCCCAAGGGCGGCTACGCGCTCGGCAACGATGTGACCCTGACGGTCGACCTCGAGTTCGTCGAGGAGGCGTAGCTCTCATGCGGATCCTCGGCATCCCCGGCAGCCTGCGCCGGGACTCCCACAACGCGAGGCTCCTCCGGGCGGCAGCGGACCTGCTGCCGCCCGGGCACGAGCTCGTCGTCTTCGACCGCCTGCGCGACCTGCCGCACTACGACCAGGACGCCGAGGACGGGCCGGCGCCGGAGCCTGTCGCCGCGCTGCGCCAGGCCATCGGACAGGCGGACGCCGTGCTGATCGCGACGCCTGAGTACAACGGCTCGCTGCCGGGGGTCCTCAAGAACGCGCTCGACTGGGCCTCGCGCCCCTACGCGGCGAGCGTGCTCCGCGGGAGGCCGGTGGCGGTGATCGGCGCGAGCACGGGCGCGTTCGGGGCCGTCTGGGCGCAGGCGGACGGCCGGAGGGTCCTGGAGAAGATCGGCGCGCGGGTGCTCGACCGGGAGCTCCCGGTCGGGCAGGCGGCGGACGCGTTCGAGGGCGACCGGCGCATCTCCGACCCGGCCGTGCAGGCAGCGCTCGTCGCGCTGCTCTCCGACCTCGTGGACTTTGCCCGCGCCGAGGAGGCGGTCGCGGCCTAGGAGCGGCTGGTGGCCTTCGCGCCGTTGCCGGCGGCGCGGGGCGCGCCGCCCTCGGGCCCACGGGCGGCGGCGAGCAGCTCGGCAAGCGACTCCCCGAGCAAGCCGCCGAAGTCCTCGATGTCGGGCATCGCGTCGTAGTCGCCGAGCAGCCCGAACTCGAGGTTGCCGTTGTAGCTCATGATCGCGATCGCGAGCGCGTGGTCCTCGGGCAGGAAGGCGACCGGGATCAGCTCCTGGAGCTCCCTCCCGAGGAGGTAGAGCGGGAACTGCGGTCCCGGCACGTTCGTGACGATCAGGTTGAACAGGCGCGTCGAGAAGTTCACGCGTGAGGCCTGCGCGAGCAGGGTGGGCGGGGCGAAGTCGTTGAGCGCCGAGATGACCTCCGCGCCGAGCGCCTGCTTCGACTCCTTCAGGCCGTCCATCGACTGCCGCACGATCGCGAGCCGCTCGACCGGGTCGTCGGCGTAGACGGGAAGCGGTCCGCGCATCGCCGCGATGCGGTTGCCGAGCTGGCCGTGCTCGTGCTCGGCCCGGATCGACACGGGGACGAGCGCCCGGAGCTCGAGTCCCTCGGTGCGGACCCCGCGCGCCTTCAGCCAGCGCGCGAGCGCTCCGGAGACGACGGTCAGTACGACGTCGTTGACGGTTCCACCGAGGTTGTTCTTGATGACCTTGAACTCGTCGAGGCGCGACTGGACCCAGGCGATCCGCCGGTGCGGGCCGATCGGCACGTTGAGCGGGACGTCCGGAGCCGGGTTGAGCTCGGCCCAGGCGACCTCGGCGACGCCCTCGGCCGCCTCCCGCGCGCGTTCGAGGGCGCGCCCCGGAGAGGCCGCCGCCGCTGTGGCGCGGCGGGCGAGGTCGAACGGGGTCCGCGCCGCGTCCTCGAGGCCCTTCGCCACGAGCTGTGCCTGCGTCGGCTCCGGCGCCGGGGTCCACGGCTCGGGCTCAGGGATGTCCCCGGGGACGGGGGAGAGGTCGAACAGCACGGTCGCGAGGTCCACGCCGGAGACGCCGTCCACCAGCGCGTGGTGGGTCTTCGAGATGATCGCGAAGCGGCTGCCGCGCCCCTTCTCGGCCTTGAGGCCCTGCACGAGCCAGGTCTCCCAGAGCGGTTTCGAGCGGTCGAGCCGCTGGGAGAAGATCCGCCCCGCGAGATTGCGGAGCTGCTCGATGGAGCCCGGTGCCGGCAGCGCCGTGTGGCGCGCGTGGTAGCCGAGATTGAAGCGCGGATCGTCGACCCAGAAGGGGCGGCCCATCTCGAAGCGGGGGAAGGCGAGCTTCTGCCGGTAGCGCGGCACGAGATGGAGCCGGGACTCGAGCTGTGCGGCGAAGTCCTGGTAGGAGGGCGGCGGCCCCTCGAAGATCATCACCGCGCCCACGTGCATGTGCGAGGTCTGGTGCTCGGTGTGGAGAAACGACGCGTCCACCGAGGACAGGCGGTCCATGTGCCCGGGAGAGCTCATCACGGCTGAGCCTATCGATGCGCGCGCACCCGCCACAATGGAATGCGTGAAGGGACCGCTCGTCGCCGTACTGCTGATCCAGCTGACCCTGGGAGCCGCGTTCGCCCTCTGGGCCGCGCTCGGCGAGCTTCCCTTCTCGGACGGCGGCGACGGAGGGAACGTTGCGGGCGAGGCGGCCGCGAACGGCGCCGCGCGCCCGGACGGCTTCAACGAGGCGCGGGCGTTCCGCTTCCTCGAGCGCCAGGTTCGCTTGGGTCCGCGGCCCGCCGGCTCGCGGGCCTCGCGGCGCCTCGCGGCGGAGCTCCGGCGGCTCGTTCCCGGCGGCCGCTACCAGCGCGTGCCGGGCGGCCTGCGGAACGTCGTCGGCCGCGTAGCCGGCCGTGACCGCGGGCGCTTCATCGTCGTGGGAGCCCACTACGACACGAAGGACATCCCTGGATTCGTGGGCGCGAACGACGCCGCGGGCGGAACCGCCGCGGTGCTGGAGCTCGCCCGCTCGCTCGAGCCGCGAACGATCGGGCCGACCGTCGTCTTCGTGTTCTTCGACGGGGAGGAGTCGCCGGGCAATGCCCCTGACTCGGACTTCGAGCGGCTCGGGCTCCGCGGGAGCAAGGTGGCCGCCCGGGCGTACCGGAGGGCCGAGGCGATGATCCTGCTCGACTTCGTGGCCGACCGCGACCTGCGGATACCGCGCGAGGCGAACTCTGATCCTGCGCTCTGGGCGAAGCTCCGCTCGGCGGCGAGACGGGCGGGCGTGATCCGGCACTTCCCGGACGCCACCGCGCCCGCCATCGCGGACGACCACATCCCGTTCCTGCGCCGGGGCGTGCCCTCCATCGACCTGATCGACTTCGACTTCCCCTGCTTCCACCGCACCTGCGACGACCTGAGCGCGGTGTCTGAGCGCAGTCTCGACGTCACCGGCGAAACGGTGCGTGAGCTGCTCGCTAGCCTCTGAGGTGATGCCCTCCTTCCCCGAGAAGCTGCTGCTTGCGGCGCCGCGCGGCTACTGCGCGGGCGTCGACCGCGCCGTCCAGACGGTCGAGCGCGCCCTGGAGCTCTACGGGCCGCCCGTCTACGTGCGCAAGGAGATCGTCCACAACAAACACGTGGTCGAGACGCTCAAGGAGGCGGGCGCGGTGTTCGTCGACGAGCTGGACGACAGCGTTCCCGAGGGGGCGGTCACCGTCTTCTCGGCCCATGGCGTCTCGCCGGCCGTCCACGCCGACGCGGAGCGGCGCGAGCTGCGCACCATCGACGCCACCTGCCCGCTGGTGACGAAGGTCCACGTCGAGGCGAAGAAATTCGCCGCGCAGGGCTACACGATCGTGCTGGTCGGGCACGAGGGCCACGAGGAGGTCGAGGGCACGATGGGCGAGGCGCCCGAGCACATCGTCCTGATCGAGACCGAGGACGACGTGGACCGCCTCGAGGTCAGGGACCCCGAGCGGATCGCCTACATCTCCCAGACGACCCTGTCGGTGGACGAGACGCGCGCGATCATCGGCCGCCTCCGCGAGAAGTTCCCCGCGATCGTGGGGCCGCGCACCGACGACATCTGTTACGCCACCACGAACCGCCAGGCCGCGGTCCGCCAGATGGCCGGCGAATGCGACCTGGTCCTCGTGATCGGCTCCCGCAACTCCTCCAACTCGAACCGGCTCGTCGAGGTCTCGCGGGCCGCGGGCACCGACGCCTACCTGATCGACAACGAGTCGCAGGTGGAGGAGTCCTGGCTCGAGGGCGCCCGCACGGTGGGCATCACGTCGGGAGCCAGCGCTCCGGAGCTGCTCGTGCAGCGCCTCGTCGACTTCTTCCGGGCACGTGGCACTGAGCGGGTCGAGGAGTTCGAGGTGGTCAACGAGGACGTCCGCTTCATGCTGCCCAAGGAGATCCGCAAGGAACTGGCGGCCCGGGCGGGCTAGGCCGCTCGCGCCGCGCTCAGGCGGGGCGAGTGAAACAGTGCCTGGCACTGTTTCGGTTAGGCCGCTCGCGCCGCGAGTGAAACAGTGCCTGGCACTGTTTCGTGTAGGCCGCTCGCGCCGCGCTCAGGCGGGCCCCGGCGTGAACTGGAAGCCGTGCAGGCGCAGGCCCGGCGCCTCCGCCACCACGGTCCCGTCCGTCCGGTGGAGGCCAGGGTCGAGCCCAGCGCCCGACAGCACCGCGTAGGCCTCCGCGCCCTCCCATGCGACGGTGGCGCCGCCGCCCGCGTCTGCGGCCTCGATCCAGTCGTGCCCGTCGGTCCAGTCGCGCACGAGCTCGAGGCGGCCGCGGTCGGCGGGCATCCGCAGCTCCGGGCTCTGGGGCCGCAGCCGCGCGCCGGGCTCGTCCTCGGGGCGGACGGGGTTCATCGGCGCCGGCAGCTCGAGCGCTGGGTCGAGCTCGCGCAGCGCGTCCTGGATCGCCGCCTCCGTCTCGCCGTACTCGCCCTCCCCGTAGTGGATCGCGCGCAGCTTCAGGTCGGGGCCGAACAGGTAGCGGGCGGGCCAGCCGCGCGCGCCGTAGGCGCGCCAGACGAGGAAGTCGGGGTCGAGCGCCACGGGATAGGCGATCTCCAGCCGCTCGGTCGCGCGGGCGACCGCGTCGCGATCGCGGCCGAAGGAATAGCCGGGCGCGTGGACGCCGATCACGCGCAGACCCGCCTCGCGGTAGCGGTCGTGCCAGGCGCGGAGGTAGGGGAGCGTCCGGAGCGAGTTGATCCTCGCGAAATCCCAGAACTCGACGAGCAGCACGGCGCGGCCGGCGAGCGCGTCCACCTTGACGAAGGCCGCGTTCAGCCAGTCGAGCTCGCGCGGGATCTCGGGCGCGTGCAGCTCGGGGTGGGGCTCGGTCCTCATGGGCGCGAAGCATGGCGGCCCCGCGCCGCTCATGCCGCGTGGCGGCGCTGCCGATGCTTCGGAGGGATGTCCGCGAACGACTTCGTGCTGGTCCAGGGGCTCCGCGACACCCGCGGGACGCTCGAGCGCTGGAACCGCGACCCCTGGCCCGTCTTCAGGGCCTGGGCGCTCCTCAGCGCCGCGGTTGCGGCCGCGCTCCTCGGCGCCGTCTGGCTGGTCGCGACGCTCTCGCCCCCCGACCCGACCCCGCTCCACCTCGCCGGAGTCACGCGGGACGCCGTCGCCTCGGACATCGGCCAGGTCCTCTTCCGGAACTCGCTCGTGCTGACGCTCCACGCGCTCGCCTGCGTGGCGGGCTTCATCGCGGGCAGCTCGCTCCCGCTGACCGCCCAGCAGCACAGCGGCGTCTGGCGGCGGGTCCACGAGCTCGCCGGGCCGATCGCGATCGCCTGGGTGATGGCGGCGACGATCTTCTCCCTCTCCACCCAGGCATTCGTTCTCGGGTCGAGCGCCTCCACGCTCGCGAACCAGCTTGCGCTGAGCCCGGCGGAGCTGATCACCGGCCTGTTGCCCCACGCGATCCCCGAGCTGACCGCGCTGTTCCTCCCGCTCGCCGCGTGGACCCTCGCGAGCCGCGCCGACAACTGGCACGAGCTTCTCGCCGCAACCTTCGCGACCGTCGCCGTCGCGGTGCCGACGCTGGTCGTCGCGGCGTTCGTGGAGGTCTACGTCTCGCCGCGCCTCATCCTCGCGCTCGCCGCCTGACGCCTTATTCCGCCCCCCGGGGTCGGATTTAGGGTACCCTAACGGCATGCGGAAGCTGATTGCGCTCATAGCCGCTGCGGCGGCGCTCACCGGCTGCGGGGGCGGCTCGGACGATGCCGACCTCGTGATCTACTCGGGGCGCTCCGAGCCCCTGATCAAGCCGTTCCTCGAGGAGTTCGCCGAGAAGGAGGGGCTGAACGTCAAGATCCGCTTCGGCGACACGGCGGACCTCGTCGGGACCCTGCTCGAGGAGGGTGAGCGAACCCGCGCCGACGTCTTCATAGGGCAGGACGCGGCGGCCCTCGAGCGGCTGCGCGAGGACGGGCTGCTGCAGCCGCACGAGGGCACTGCCCGCGTGCCCGAGCGCTACCGGGCCTCGGACCTGACCTGGACCGGGCTGAGCGGCCGGGCACGGGTGCTGATCGTGCGCGACGGCGCCGCTCACCCCGAAAGCGTCTTCGACCTGACGGACCCGCGCTGGCGGGGCAAGCTCGCCGCGCCGACCACGCGCAACGTCTCCTTCCGCGACTTCATCACCGTCGTGCGCCTGAAGCGCGGCGACGAGTTCGCCCGCGGCTACCTCGAGGGCCTGAAGCGGAACGGCGTCGAGATCCTCGCGAGCCACGGCGAGGTGCGGCGCGCCGTGGGGGAGGGGGAGTTCGACATCGGGCTCGTCAACCACTACTACGTCGAGCTCGAGAAGCGGGAGGGCTCCGATGTCTCGGCGGTCTTCACCGACCAGGAGCCGGGCGGCTTCGGCGTCGTCTTCAACCTCGCCAGCGCCGGCATCACGGCGTCCTCGGAGCATGCGGAGAACGCGGCCAAGCTCCTCGACTACCTGCTCACGCCCGAGGTGCAGGAGCGCTTCGCCAGGGCCAACTTCGAGTACCCGCTGCTGCCCGGCCTTGAGGCGGCGCCCGGCGTGCGCCCGCTCGAGGACGTCCTGACGACCGAGGTGTCCTACGAGGACATCGCGCGCGCGACCGAGGGCACCGAGGACCTGATCGCCGAGGCCGGGCTGGAGGAATGACCGGCGCCGGCGCCCGGGCCGCCGCGCACGACGGCCCGCGGGCCTCGTGGCTCGCAGCCGGGGCGGTGGCGGCGGTGGCCGCCCTCCCGCTCGTCTATGTGCTCGTCCGCGCCGCGGGCGCGGGCGCGGACACATGGAGTGGCCTGCTCGACCGCCGCATACCGGACCTGCTCGCGAACACCATCGGTCTCGCGCTCGCGGTGTGCGCGGGAACGCTCCTGATCGGGACCTCGCTGGCCTGGCTCGTGGTGCGCACCGACCTTCCCGGGCGGCGCGCCCTCGGCGTGCTCTGCGCCCTGCCGCTCGCGATCCCGCCGTACGTGGGGGCCGTGGCGTACGCCGACGTGCTCGGCCCCCGTGGCGCGCTGCGTGACCTCCTGGGGGTCGAGAGCCTGCCGAGCATCTTCGGCTTCTTCGGCGCCACCCTCGTCCTGGTCGTCTTCACCTATCCGTACGTGTTCCTGCTGGCCTCGGCCGCGCTCCACAACCTGAACCCGAGCTACGAGGAGGCCGCGAGGGCGCTCGGGCGCGGCTGGGTGCGGACGCTGGCAGGGACGACGGCGCGGCTGATCGTGCCCGCGCTCGCCGGCGGCACGCTGCTCGTGGGCCTCTACGTCCTCTCCGACTTCGGCGCCGTGTCGCTCATGCGCTTCGACACCTTCACGACGGTGATCTACGCCGAGCTCGGCGGGCGCTTCGACCCGCCCGGCGCCGCGGCGCTGTCGAGCGTGCTCGTCGTCCTGACGCTCCTGCTGCTCGCCTCGGGGCTCGCCGTACGCGGTCGCGGCCGCTACGAGCAGACCGGAGCCGGCTTCGCCCGCTCCTCCACGCGGGAGCTGGGCCGCGGCCGCTGGGCGGCGTTCGCGTTCGTCGCGGCGGTGCTGGGCCTCGCGCTCGTCCTCCCGCTTGCGCGGCTCGTCACCTGGACGCTCGACTCCGCCGCCGGCGGATCGCTCGGCGACTACGCGGGCTGGACCTGGAACAGCCTCTCCGTCAGCTTCCTGGCGGCCACGGTGGCGACGGTCTGCGCGCTGCCGGTCGCCGTCGTGATGGCGCGCAGCCGGGCCCGCGGGGGCATCGTCGTCGGCTGGCTGGCGCAGGCCGGCTACGCCCTCCCGGGCGTGATCGTCGCGCTCGCGCTCGTGGCGATCTCGACGCGCTGGTTCGATCCCCTGTACGGCACGCTGGGTCTGCTGGTCGCGGCGTTCGTCATCCGCTTCCTCCCTCAGGCGATACAGGCCGAGGAGGCCGGGCTGCAGCAGATCGGGCGCAACCTGACCGAGGCCGCGCGCGCGCTCGGGGCGAGTCGCGCGTCCGCCTTCCGGCGCGTGGTGCTCCCGCTGCTCGGGCCGAGCCTCGCCGCGTCCTGGGCCGTTGTGTTCCTCACGGCCGCGAAGGAGCTCCCGGCTACCCTCGTCCTCCGGCCGCTCGGCTTCGACACGCTTCCGGTCCGGGTCTGGACGCCCGCGCGCGACGGCCTCTACGCGGACGCGGGCCCCGCCGCCCTCCTACTCGTCCTGATCTCGCTCGTGCCACTCGCACTCCTACTGATCCGGCGCAGAGGCGCCGCCCTCTCGCTGTGAGCGTCAGCCTGCAGGGAGTCCGCCGCAGCTTCGGGCTGACGCGCGCCGTGGAGGGGGTGGACCTCACCGTCCATCCCGGCGAGCTGTTCGCGGTGCTCGGCCCGTCCGGTTGTGGGAAGACGACCCTCCTGCGGCTCATCGCCGGCTTCGAGCGGCCCGACGCCGGCACGGTGGAGGTGGCCGGCCAGGAGATGGCGGGCCCCGGGGTCTTCGTCCCGCCGGAGCGCCGGCGGATCGGCATGGTCTTCCAGGACTACGCGCTGTTTCCCCACCTGACGGTCGAGCGCAACGTCGCGTTCGGACTCGCCCGCCGCGAGCGCGCGCAGGCGAAGGCATCGCTCGAGCTGGTCGGCCTCCAGCACAAGGCCGGCCGCTATCCGCACGAGCTGTCCGGCGGCGAGCGCCAGCGCGTGGCGCTGGCGCGGGCACTCGCGCCCGGGCCCGCGGTCGTGCTGCTCGACGAGCCCTTCTCGAGCCTCGACGCCAGCCTGCGCGCCGAGCTCCGCCGGGAGGTGGAGCTCATCCTCCGGGAGGCGGGGACCACGACGCTGCTCGTGACCCACGACCAGGAGGAGGCGCTCTCGCTGGCGGACCGGCTCGCCGTGATGCGCGACGGGAGGCTCGTCCAGGTCGGGCCTCCCGAGGAGGTCTACGCCCGCCCCGCGGATCGATGGGCGGCCCAGTTCGTCGGCGAGGTCAACCTGATC
Organism: Thermoleophilaceae bacterium; assembly: GCA_035553855.1. Classification (GTDB taxonomy): domain Bacteria; phylum Actinomycetota; class Thermoleophilia; order Solirubrobacterales; family Thermoleophilaceae; genus JBBDYQ01. The sequence goes on from DATMJO010000082.1 coordinate 36,261, forward strand.
AGGGGAATGGCGCGCGGGCAGGCCGTCCAGACCGAGATCGGCACCTTCGACGTCGCGGGCGACCCGCCGGCCGGCACGGTCCACCTCGCGGTCCGCCCCGAGCAGCTCGCCATCAGGCTCGACGACCCGGGCAACGCCGAGGTGGTGGAGCGCGAGTTCCGCGGCCACGACGTGCTCTACCGCCTGATGCACGAGAACGGGCGCATGGTGCTCGTGCAGCTGCCGTCCGTGGAGCTGTTCGAGGTCGGCCAGCGCGTCTTCGTGCGGCCCGCGCCGTCAGCCGTCGCGCCCGTCGTCGGCTGACGGCTACTCGGCCAGCAGGATCCGGAGGTCGTGCTCGAGCCGCTCGGGCGTCGTCTGCGAGAGCGGGAAGCCGACGCGCTGGAAGCCATCGCGGTCCACGAGCACCGTGCGGGCCTGGTGCTCGGTGTCGCGGGACTGCGGCTGTACGGCGAACCCGCGCCAGACGGGGGCGAGGTCGCCGCGCTCGCCGAGCAGGAAGCGCATCCGCCCGGTCATCCGCTGCTCGAGCAGGAAGCGACGGGCCGCGCGGGGGGTGTCGCCGCGCGGGTCGACGGACACGGCGAGCACGGGCACATCGCGGCCGAGGTCGTCGAGGGCGCCCTTCACCTGCTGGGCCTGGGGCGGGCAGGAGTCCTCGCAGGTCGCGTACATGAACGCGACGACCACGGGGCTGCCGCGGAACGAGCGCAGGGACACCTTCTCGCCGTCCTGGTCGCGCAGCGTGAAGTCGGGCGCCCGCACCCCTGCGGGGATCACCGCGCCCTCGAAGGGGCCCGCGGGGACGGTGTCCTGCTCGCCACCGCCCGCCGCCGCGATGACCGCTCCCGAGGCGAGCGCGGCCGCGAGCACGAGGGCCGTGACGACGCGCGGGTTCACGTTCCCGAGGCTACCCTTCGGGGCGAATGATCCGCCGCGGCGCCCTTCTGTCCGTCGTCCTGCTCGGAGCGCTCGCGCCCGCCGCGACGGCGCAGGTCGCGCCCTACGACGGCCAGAACCCGTTCGACTGCGTGCTCCAGCAGGCGGGCGACGGGGTCGCCTTCGAGGACCCCGGTGCCGACCCGTTCTGCGTCGAGTACGACAAGACCCACCAGAACGTGAGCGAGGGCGGCGTTGTCGCCTTCCTCGCGCTGGAGCCCGCCCGGGTCGCGGCGGCATCCGGCAAGTGCTTCTACTACCAGCGAGACCACTGGCGCGGGTCGATCGTCCAGGAGGACGGGCGCACCCAGACCTACGCCTGGGACGGCAGCTACTGGTTCGACAAGTCGAAGGGCGCGGGCGGTGCCTACGTCGAGAACTTCAGCGTGAACGGGCAGAGCGGCGATCCCACTGCGTTCCCGGGGTTCCCCGACGAGTGGCGGCCCTACTTCGGACCCGGCGGAGGTGGCGTGCGGGCCGACGACTCGGTGCGCGCCGACCCGCGCTGCGCCGAGAAGCCGCGTGATGCGCCGCCGCCCTATCCCTACCGCTGCCATGACCGCGCCGGCGAGATCGGCCGCGGCATTGGCGGCGTCCTGCTCGGCATGACCCGCACCCGCCTCGAGCAGGAGCTCGGCCCGGCGCCGAGGCGGCATCGCGGCTTCAGCCGCTACTGCCTGATGCAGGGCGGGAAGCTGGCCGCTGGCCTCTCGCGCGACCGGGTCCTCTTCGTCCTGACGACGAGCCCGCGCTTCAGCTGGCGGGGCGCGAGCGTCGGCTCGCCCCGCACCAGCCTGCGCGGCGAGCGCATGATCGCCCGCCGCGGCAGCTACCGCGTGTACCGCTCAGCGGCCGGGCGCGGCATCTCGGTGATCGCCGGGGTGAGAGGCGGGCGAATCCGCTACCTGGCGGTCGCTCCGTCCCGGCTGTCCCCGCGGGCGGTCGGCGCCTACCTCGCGCGCTCCCGCTAGGGCTCGATCAGGCCGCGCCGGATCGCGTAGCGCACCAGCTCGACGCGGTCGCGCATACCGAGCTTTGACAGCACGTTCGCGCGGTGCGACTCGACCGTCTTCTCCGAGACGCTGAGTACCTCGGCGATCTGCTTGTTCGTGTGCGCCTCGGCGATCAGCTTGACGACGTCGAGCTCGCGCGGCGTGAGCGGGTCCTGGAGCTCCTCGACGCCGTTCTCGAGCCACTCCCTGATGATCGAGTCCTGCGTGGCGGGGGAGATGAACGGCTCGCCGCGCATCACCGCGCGGATCGCCTCGACCAGGTCGGAGTCGGCCTGGCTCTTGAGGACGTAGCCGCCCGCTCCCGCGCGCAGCGCGTCGAACACGTAGCGGTCGTCGTCGTGCATCGACAGGAGCAGCACGGCGGTCTCCGGGGCCCGTGCCTTGATCTCACGCGCAGCCTGCAGCCCGGTCCGGCGCGGCATGGACACGTCGAGGATCGCCAGGTCCGGGCGCTCCGACAGGACGAGCGCGATCGCCTCGGCGCCGTCGCCGGCCTCCGCGACGACGCTCATCCCCTCCTGGCGGTCGATCAGCATCCGCACGCCCGAGCGCACGATCGCGTGGTCGTCCGCGACGAGCACGCGCACCATCAGGCGGGGACCTTCAGGAGGATCTCCGTGCCCTTGCCGCGGATCGAGGAGATCTCGATCTCGCCGCTGACGAGGCGCGCGCGCTCGACCATTCCCTGGAGCCCGATGCCGGAGGAGCCGTTGCCCGTGGGGCGGAAGCCCGAGCCGTCGTCGCAGATCGACAGGCAGACCATGTCGTCGGTCCGGGAGAGGCGCAGCTCGACGGCCTTCGCGTGCGCGTGCCGGCCCACGTTGTTGAGCGCCTCCTGCGCCACGCGGTAGATCACGAGCTGCTCGTCGTCACCGATGCCTGAGAGGTCGCCGTCGGCCTGGAGCTTCGCGCGCACGCCGGTCTGGTCCCGGAAGCGCCGGACCTGCCCCTCGAGCGCCGGCACGAGGCCGTGGTCGTCGAGCGCAGCGGGCCGCAGCTGGCGGGCGAGCCCGAGGATGTCGGCCATCGCGCCGTTCGCCATGCGCTTGGTCTCGGCCAGCTCCTCGGCGAGGCCGGGGGGCGCGTCCTGCGCGAGCGCCTCCAGGCGCATGCTGATCCCGGCGAGGGCCTGGTTGGCCTCGTCGTGCAGGTCGCGGGCGACACGCTTGCGCTCCTCCTCCTGGGCACGCAGCACGAGGCGCCCGCTGCGGGTGCGGTCGGCCTCGATGCGCTCGAGCAGCGCGCGGAACGACTCCGTCAGGCGGTCCACCTCCTCGAGGTCTCCGCCGGGCGGCAGGTCGGCGGCCCCCGGATCGGAGGGATCGATGCGCTCGACGGCCTCGATCAGGCGCTCCAGCGGGTGGAAGCGCCGCTGCAGCATCACGAAGTTCACGAGCAGGAGCAGCACCATCCCGAAGGCGAGCACGATGAAGACCCGGCGCTCCGTCCCGACGTCGAGGCTCAGGTTCGCGACGAGCGTCGCGGCGAAGAGCAGCGCGACGACCAGCAGCAGGTTTGCCGCCAGGATGTGCTGGAGGAGGGTGTCTCGGCGCTTCACGCTGTGTCAAAGATGGGGTCTGGACCCCATATCGGCACGAAGCGCGATGACCGACACTGTTCCCATAGAGCTTCAGGGCATCGAGCCGGATGCCCGTCGCTTACGCAGCAGTCGGTCTGGTGAACGGGGCGCCCAGGGACGGGCGCCCCGTTTGCGTCCCGCTACACTCCTTCTCCTCATACCCCACGGGATTTAGGGAGATTCAGCCGCAGATGCCGACCGGCGCAGAAGTCATCCGCAGGATCAAGGAGCAGATCGAGGAGGTGGACCCCCGCGAGGTCCACGAGCTCGTCCAGAACGGCAACGGCGCCGTGATCGTCGACGTGCGCGAGCAGCACGAGTTCGAGGAGGCGCACATCCCCGGCGCCGTGCACGTGCCGCGCGGCCACCTCGAGTCGCGCATCGAGGGCGCGGCGCCCGACCGCTCGCAGCGGGTCGTCCTCTACTGCGCGTCCGGCAACCGCTCCGCGCTCGCGGCGCACACCCTCGGCGAGGCGCTCGGCTACGAGCGGGTCGAGTCGATGACCGGCGGGATCACCCTCTGGAAGGACCGCGGCTACGAGGTGGACGTCCCGCGCGCGCTCACGGCCGAGCAGCGCACGCGCTACTCCCGCCATCTGCTGATCCCCGAGATCGGCCTCGAGGGCCAGCTCAAGCTGCTCGACGCCAAGGTGCTGCTGCTCGGCGCCGGCGGCCTCGGCTCGCCCGTGGCCCTCTATCTCGCCGCGGCGGGCGTGGGCACGCTGGGCATCGTCGACGACGACGAGGTCGACCTCTCGAACCTGCAGCGCCAGATCGCCCACACGAACGACCGCATCGGAGTCCCGAAGGTGGACTCCGCCGAGATCACGATCAAGGGCATCAACCCGGACGTCGAGGTCGTGAAGTACCCCACGCGCCTCGACGCCTCGAACATCATGGAGATCATCGAGGGCTACGACGTGATCGTCGACGGGGTCGACAACTTCCCGACCCGCTACCTCCTGAACGACGCGACGGTGCGCCTCGGCATCCCGGTCGTCTCCGCCTCGATCCTCGGCTTCGACGGCCAGCTCGCCGTCTTCAAGCCGTTCGACGGGCCGTGCTACCGCTGCCTCTACCCGACGCCGCCGCCCGCGGAGCTCGCTCCGTCCTGCGGCGCGAACGGCGTGCTGGGCACCCTGCCCGGCACGATGGGCCTGCTGCAGGCCACCGAGGTCGTGAAGCTCGTGATCGGCCAGGGCGAGCCGCTCGTGGGGCGCCTGCTCCTCTACGAGGCGCTGGGGGCCACCTTCACCGAGCTCAAGGTCCGCCGCGACCCGGAATGCCCGATCTGCTCGCGTGACCCCTCGGAGATCACCGACGAGGAGATGGGCGTCTTCCCCGACTACGAAGCGTTCTGCGCGGCCTCCGGCTAGGCTGCCCCGCCGGATGCCCACCGCGAAGATCCCACCTGTCCTGCGCCCGTCCACGGGTGGCGAGAAGGAGGTGCCCGTCGAGGGCGCCACGGTCGGCGACGCCCTGCGCTCGCTCGCCGAGCGCCACCCCGACACCGAGCGCCAGCTCTTCGCGGAGGACGGCGCCCTCAACCGCTACGTGAACGTCTATCTCAACGACGAGGACGTGCGGGTGCTCGACGGGCTGGACACGCCCGCGGGAGAGTCGGACACGCTCGTCATCCTGCCCGCCATGGCGGGCGGGCGCTAGCCGCGGCGGGAGCTTCGGAGGTACCCGCGCGCCGCATGGCGTCGCAGGGCTACACTTTCTGAAGCGATGCTCGAGCCCCGCCTCGACAACCGCCCCTGCGGGGGCCGCTACGGCGACATCGTCCAGGCGATCGGCAACACGCCCCTGGTCGAGCTGAAGCGCCTGTCACCGAAGCCCGGCGTGCGGCTCTGGGTGAAGCTCGAGAGCCACAACCCGACCGGCTCGGTCAAGGACCGCGTGGCCCGCTCGATGATCGAGGACGCCGAGGTCCGGGGCGCGATCTCTCCCGGCCAGACGATCCTCGAGCCCACCTCGGGCAACACCGGCATCTCGCTCGCGATGATCTGCCGGCGCAAGGGCTACCCGCTCAAGGTCGTGATGCCGGACAACGTCACCGAGGAGCGCACCCAGCTCCTGCGCATGTACGGCGCCGAGATCGTCAGCTCGCCAGGCGGGCAGGGCTCGAACGGAGCCGTGGCGATGGCGCTCGAGATGGCGGAGGCCGACTCGAGCTACTACATGCCCTACCAGTACGGGAACCAGGCGAACCCGCTGGCGCACTACAACGGGACGGCCATCGAGATCCTCGAGGAGCTGGACGAGGTGGCGGCGTTCGTCGCGGGCCTCGGGACCGGCGGCACCCTGATGGGCAACGCCCGCCGCCTCAAGGAGGAGAACGACGAGACGCTGATCGTGGCCGCCGAGCCGATGCAGGGCGAACTGGTCCAGGGGCTCCGCTCCCTGGACGACGGCTTCATCCCGCCGATCATCGACCTGTCGCTGCTCGACCGCAAGATCTTCGTGTCCAACCGCGACGCGGTCGTGTGGACGAAGCGCCTGCTCGAGGAGGAGGGCCTGTTCGTCGGCGTCTCCACCGGGGCCGTGGCCTACATCGCGTCGCGCATCGCCGAGGGCCTCGACGAGGGCAACGTCGTCTTCATCGCCCCGGACGGCGGCTGGAAGTACCTGAGCTCGGGCGTCTACTCGAAGACGATCGAGCAGCTCGAGGACGAGGGCGTCCTCGAGAGCGCCTCGTTCTGGTAGGAGCTAGGCCTTCGCCGCGGGCGCGTTGTCGCGCTCGCGATCCTCGTCGTCGTCGTGGGAAGACGAGTCGCTCGTCAGCGCGTTCTTGAACTCCCGCATGCCCTTGCCGATGGAGCGGCCGGCGTCGGGAAGGCGCTTGGGTCCGAGCACGATGAGCGCGACGATCAGGATGATCACGAGCTCGAGCGGTCCGATGTTGGGCATGGCTGCGGTGCTCCCTTTTCGAATGCGGGCCGTGCGCGGCCCAGATCGATGGTAGACGTACCCGGGCTCCTACGGGGGAGGCGCCGAGCCGAAGGCTTCGGTGATCTCTTCGCGCCCGAGGGCCGCCCGGATCACAACGACGTGGCGCGCGCCGTCGGCGGCGACCGACGCGAGCGTCGTGGCCAGCGAGCCCGATTCCAGCCGCCCGATCGCCTCCAAATGCGTCTCGACGAGGCGCTCCGCCCGGGCGAGCGCCCGCTCCAGCGCGGCTCGGCCGCCCTCCGCGCCGCCTCGGGCGGCGCGCTCCCCGCCTGGGCCGGGGTCCGCGCCGTGCTCGCGGAGAGCGTCTGCCAGGACACGCGCGTTGGCGCCCGCGCGCGCGGCGAGGAGCTCGAGCAGGCGCCGCTCGGGCCCGGCGCCGAGCCCCGCCGCGAGACCGCGGTAGGAGGCCTCCGCCTCGCGCTCGCGCGACAGGGCGTCGCCGGCGATCCGCTCGTCGTCGGCCTTCTCGTCCGCGTGGGCCCGAAGCGCGCCCGTGAGAGCCGAGCCGGCGGCCCCGGCGGCCGCCAGCGCCAGCGCACGGCGTCGTGGCATGGCGCTCACCCCGGGTCCGCCCCGCCCGGGGCGGAGTCCAGCCTGGGCAGCCCCGCCAGGCCGCGCAGGACCGCCTCGTGCCGCGCTTCGTCCACCAGGATCGCCGCGACCGTGGCCCTCAGCCCCGGCGTCGAGAGCTTCGGCAGGGCATCGAGGCAGGCGGCGGTCGAGGTGGCCTCGACGTCCAGCAGGTGGGCGAGCGCGGAGCGGGCGTCGCGGAGCGGGGGCGGCTCCGCGGAGGATCCGCTCGCCGCTCCCGGCGTGAGGCCGATCCGCCGGATCGCCCTCCGGAGCGCGTCGGCGTGCGCGCGCTCGTGCGCTGCGATCAGCCGCGCCGTCTCGCGAGCGCGCCCGGCGAGGCGCGTCGCGGCCGCGGCGTAGGCGGCGCCCGCGGCGACCTCGAGGCCCAGGAGCACGTCCATCACCTGCACGTCGGCGTCCGTCCCCGTCGTGTCGGTGCGCTCGCCCGCGTCGTCATCGCGCCCGCCGCATCCGGCGAGCAGAACCGTCGCGCCCGCCGCGCCGAGGAGGGCGCGGCGCGTGGAGGGCGGGCCGGTCGGGGCGGTCACTAGGGTTCTCGGCGGCACATGGTGATCACGTCCGGACAGCTCGACGAGCTAATCGCCCACGCCCGGGAGGCCGACCCGAGCGAGTGCTGCGGGTTCCTGAAGGTGCGCGACGGCGCCGTCGTCGAGGTCGTCCGCGCCCGCGACTCTCGCACATGGCGATACGGATTCGAGTTCAAGATGAAGGACCTCATGGCCATCGCCGACGCCGAGGACGAGGGATTCGAGGTGGCGATCTACCACTCGCATCCGCGCAGCGCGGCCGAGCCCTCGCAGCAGGACGTGAACATGTGGGCCTGGCCCTACCTCTGCGTGATCGTCTCGCTGATGGACGGCAAGGGCGAGGTCCGGAACTGGAGGATCACGGACGGCGCCGTCTCGGAGGAGGCACTCGACGTCGCCGGCTGAGCCCCCCGTCTGCCCCGCCTGCGGGGCGGGGCATGGCCAGGAGGAGCGCTTCTGCCGCGACTGCGGTCTCCCGCTCGTCCCGCCCGGCATGGGGGAGGAGCCGCGGAGCGAGGCCCACGGCCGCGCGCGGAAGATCGACCCGCGCTACACGAGCGGCGACCCGGTTCGCGTCGCCTACGCCCAGCACCAGGCCGAGGCGGAGATGATCCAGGGGCTCCTGCTCGAGGAGGGCATCCCCAGCATGCTGAGGCGAAGCGGCGGGTTCGACGTCCCGGACTTCCTCGCGGCGGGCCCGCGCGACGTGCTCGTGCCCGAGTCCGCCCGGGAGGCCGCCCGCGACCTCCTGCTCTCCGCCGACATGCCGGACGTCGTCGCGAGGCCGCCGGGCGAGACGGGCGGCGCGCCCATGCTGTTCGGCCGGCATCTGGCCGTCGGCGCGGCCGTGCTGGCGGGCGGCTTCTTCACCGCGCTGTTGACCTGGCTGCTGCTCGAGCTCCGCAACTGAGCGCAACATCGGTCCCTGGCACCTTTGTTGCGCAACGTTGGTCCCTGGCACCTTTGTTGCGCTGGCTCGCCGGTAGGCTCCCGCCCATGGATTTCTCTCCCTCTTCCCAGGTCGAGCAGCTCCAGGAGCGCATCGGAGCCTTCCTCGACGAGCACGTCTATCCGGTCGAGCTCGAGGCGATGCGCGCGCTCGACGAGGAGGTCTCCGTCGAGTCGGGCAAGGCCTACCCCGACATCCTCGTGGAGCTGCGCGAGCGCGCCCGCTCCGAGGGCCTCTGGAACCTGTTCATGCCGGACTCCGAGCACGGCGCGGGACTCTCCAACTGGGAGTACGGGATGCTCTGCGAGATCATGGGCCGCAGCCTGATCGCGCCCATGGTCTTCAACTGCTCGGCGCCCGACACGGGCAACATGGAGATCCTCGCCGAGTACGGCACGGACGAGATCAAGGAGCGCTGGCTGCAGCCGCTCCTGAACGACCACGTGCGCTCGTGTTTCTCGATGACCGAGCCGGACACGGCGGGGTCGGACCCGACGAACCTCCACACGCACGCCGAGCTGGATGGCGACGAATGGGTCATCAACGGCCACAAGTGGTTCACCTCGGGCGCGGTCGGCGCGGGTGTCGCGATCGCCATGGTCGTCACCGAGCCCGACGCCGCTCCGCACAAGCGGGCGAGCATGATCCTCGTCCCCACCGACACGGAAGGCTTCGAGCTGATCCGCCCGATCTCGGTGATGGGACACGACGGCGGCCCCGGCCACTGCGAGATCGCCTACCGCAACTGCCGCGTGCCGAAGGACCACCTGCTCGGTGAGCGCGGCGACGGCTTCCGCATCGCCCAGGCGCGCCTCGGCCCCGGCCGCATCCATCACTGCATGCGCGCCGTCGGCGCCGCCGAGCGCGCCCTCGAGCTGATGTGCCGCCGCGCGAACGACCGCAAGCTGTTCGGCAGCCCGCTAGCCGAGAAGCAGTTCATCCAGGACTTCGTCGCGAAGTCGCGCATCGAGATCCACGGCGCCCGCCTGATGGTGCTGCACGCCGCGTGGAAGATGGACACCGAGGGCAAGCGGGCCGCGCGCAACGAGATCTCGATGATCAAGGTCGTCGCCGCGAACGTCGTGATGGACGTCGTCGACCGCGCGATCCAGGTGCACGGGGCGCTCGGCGTCTCCGACGACACGCCGCTCGCCACGATGTGGCGCGGGCTGCGGATGCTGCGCCTGGCCGACGGGCCGGACGAGGTCCACAAGCAGGTGATCGCGATGCGCGAGCTCGCCCGCTGGCAGGATGACGGCGTCCACTTCCCGGCCGAGCAGCGCGCCGCCGAGTCGCACGCCGGCGCCGGCTCCGCAGCCTGAACCCCACCCATCCCAGGAGGACCAGTTGATCGACGCAACCCTCAGCCGCAGCTCGACCGTCGACCTGAGCGATGAGCAGCGAAGCTTCGTCGAGTCGATCCGCGACTTCTGCGAGCGCGAGAAGGGCATCGGCTTCGAGGACTGCACGAAGAAGATGGCCGATCTCGGCTGGTGGGGCGTGACGATCGACGAGGAGTTCGGCGGCTCCGGCGGCTCCTTCTACGACGCCGCCCTGTTCCTCGAGGAGTCGGCGCGCGGCCTGGCCCCGCCGTCGGGCGCCTACGGCGTGACTCTGATCGTGGTCGGCGCGCTCAGGCGCTTCGGCACCGACGAGCAGAAGCGCGACCTGCTCGGCCGGGTGGCTGACGGCGGCGTGCTGGCGATCGCCATGTCGGAGCCCGACTCGGGCTCGGACGTCGCCTCGCTCAAGACCAGCGCCCGCCTCGAGGACGGCGAATGGGTGCTCGACGGCTCGAAGATGTGGTGCTCCTACGCCCACAAGGCAAGCCACGTGCTGATCGTCTGCCGCACCACGCAGGAGGACGACAAGCACGCCGGGCTCTCGATGATCTTCGTGCCCACCGACGCCGAGGGCTTCTCGATGCGCCCGATCCCCACGCTCGGCGGCGAGGAGACCAACGAGCTGCACCTGGACGGCGTGCGCGTGCCCGAGGAGGCCCTGCTCGGCACCGAGGGCAACGGCTGGATCCAGCTGATGGCGGGCCTGAACAACGAGCGCGTGATCCTCGGCGCGCAGGCGCTCGGCCTCGCCCAGCGCTCGTTCGACGACGCGCTCGCCTACGTCAAGGAGCGCAAGCAGTTCGGCCGTCCGGTCGGCACCTTCCAGGCGCAGCAGCACCGTTTCGCCGACCTCGCCACGCAGCTCACCCAGACGCGCCTCCTGGTGCGCTGGGTGGCGCGGCTCACCGATGAGGACCCGGACCGGATGCTGCCGCAGGAGGCCTCGATGGTGAAGCTGTCGGCGACGGAGCTGGCGAAGCGCTGCGCGCTCGAGGGCATGCAGGCGATGGGCGGCTACGGCTACGCGAGCGAGTACCCGATGGAGCAGCACCTCCGCCACGCGGTCGTGACCACCATCTTCGGCGGCACCTCCGAGATCCAGAAGAACATCATCGCGAAGACCCTCGGCCTCTAGGCCGGCGCTCTCGCGGGCGGGCGGTCACATCCGTGCCGCCGCCCGCGGCGAACTGGTCGAGGTAGGCGCGCCAGGTCCCCTCGACCTCGTCCACCGGGCGCGCGAACGCGCGCTCGAGTGCGGTGCGCGCGTCGTCGCCGCTGCCGGTTGCGAGCTGCACGCAGGCCTCGGGCCCCGCTCCGCGCTCGAGCAGCCCGTAGACCGTGGGGCCGAGCACGATCGCGTCGCGGACCGACGGCGGGAAGCTCGGGCGCCGGCCCTCCCGCATCCGGCGCGCCACCGCGGGGCGGAGGTGGGGGAGCTGCCCGGAGAAGTAGGCGGCGGCGCCCTCCACGAGCCAGGCGGCGCGCAGGTAGCGGGTGAAGCCGCGCAGCCCGAACGGCGGCGGAAGCCGCGGGTCGTTCGCCGCCACGACGAGATGCGCGTACTCGTGGAGCGGTGACAGCGCGAGCGCCTCGCGCGAGCCCGGGACCCGGGACGCCCGCTCATCGAGCGCGCGGGGCGCGAGCACGTGGATCTCGCCGAGCGAGAACCAGCCCGCGAAGTAGCGACGGCTGGCGGGCGCCGCGGCAAGGCGGGCCATGGGAAGCCAGGGATGCGCGAGCGACAGGTGCCCCGGGCCCGGATGGATGACCACCGCGATGCCCGTCGGGACCACCTTGAAGCGGCCCGAGATCCGCTTGCGGAACTCCTCGAGCTGGGCGAGGATCCGCTCCGCCGCCTCGGCGTCCACGTTCTCGTGACGGGCGCTGAAAGCGCGGGAGCGGGTCTCGACCCAGGACATGCCTAGCGCCCCGGTCCCGTCAGGCGGGCCGGCGCCGCTCGCGGTATGCGCGCGCCTTCGCCCGGTTTCCGCACACCGCCATCGTGCACCAAGCGCCGGAGCGATTGCGTGAGTGGTCGTAGAAGACCCACGCGCAGTCGTCGGCCGAGCAGACCTTCATGCGCTCCCATGTGCCGTCGCGCATCGCCTCGTGGACGATCCCGAGAAGCGTGGCGAGTGCGGCGGCCACGCCCTCGCCGACCGGTCGCAGCCGGGCGCCGTCGCGATCGAAGCTCACGCGGATGGTCGCGTCCTCGGCGGCCTCGTTGAGGGTCCGCAGGTCGGCCTCGTCCGCCGGGCCGTTCCCGTGGGCGCGGCAGAGCGACCGCAGGGCCTCGCGGACTGCGAGCGCCCGCTCCACGTCCGCATCCGAGACGGCGGCGCCGGGCGCGAGGAGGCCCTCCGCCTCGAGCCAGTCGCGCAGCGCTTCCCGCGTTCCGATGCGCTCGCTGCCCTCCGAGAACTCGTGGGTGTTCACGAAACGGCGCACTCGCTCGAGGTCGCCGGGGGCGGGGTCGCGGTTGGCGCTCATCTCACGCGGGGGGCCCGCAGCGCGTTGAACGGAGGGTGATGGCCACGTCACCAGCATAGCCTCTTGACAGGTGATGCTAACCGGTATACTTTGAACACAGGTTACGAGTCCAGGGGGACCCTCTTGAACACCACACAGCTCAACAACGAGATCGTCGCCGACCGGGCGCGCCGTGCCGGCGAGGCGCGCGTACGGCGCTTCGAGCCGCGGCTTCGGGACCCGGGAGCCGCCTCCGCCGTCACGATCCGCGCCGCGGTGCCCGCGGACGCGGAGCGTCTGCAGCGCCTGGCGGCGCTCGACAGCTCGTCCGTTCTCTCGGGCGACGTGCTCGTCGCGGAGTCGCCGGCTCGCTCGTGGCCGCCCGCGAGCTCGCAAGCGGCCGCATGGTGGCCGACCCGTTCGCCGCGACCGCGGAGATCGTGCCGCTGCTCGAGCTGCGGGCGGCGCAGGCGGGGGCCGAGCCCCGGCGCCGCCGGTTCTCGTCGCTTCGCCTGCACGGCGCTCCGGCCAGGCGCGCGGCCTGACCGGAGGCCCCTAAGCGAGGACCGGTACGGCCTCCTGGGCGATCGCCTCGATCTGGGCGGCCGCACGCTCGAACTCGTCGTCGGACAGGACGGGCGTCCCCTCGAACGGCAGCTCGCGGTGGAGCTCGATCCAGGAGCGGCAGCCGTGGTACTCGGGCCGCACCTTCACCGTGACCGGCCGCGGGATGCGGTAGGTCCGGAGCAGGATCACGTGGAGGGGATGCCTGCGCTTCCACGCGAGGCGCTTCTCCGCGTAGTCGGGCGTCCACACGTAGTAGGGGGACAGCGCGTCCACGCAGCGGGGGTCGGTCACCAGATAGCTGGCGGCCACCTCGGCCCAGGCGCGGATGCGAACGCGCTCGGGCTGGGGGATCCCGCCGTCCTGGAGCAGAGCCTCCGCGGGCGGCTCGCCGTCCGGCCAGACGCCCTCCTCGAGTGCCCGCCCCAACTCGGGGAGGTGCGAATCGCGGACGAGGTCGTTGCGCTGATGGTCGAACGTCGGATACAGGAAGAACTGATCGTGCTCGATCTCGAAGTGCTTGTGGTCTTCACGGATCCCGCCCTTGCGCAGGGTCAGGAGCTGCTCGCCCTCTGCGAGGGCGCGCACGGTGACAGCCCACTCTTTAAAAGCAACAGGCATTGGTAGAGAGAACCTCCGGCGCCGGGTTGAGTTGAGGGTGGATACCGCGGGGAGTGACCCGGCGCGACGGCCGCGCATTCTACGAGATGCACGGAGGATTTCAAGCTTTTTCCTGCAAGTGGCAGGTGCTACGCGCTCGCGGCCTCCGCGACGGCGGCGAAATCGGCGTCTCCGAGGCCCGCCTCCGACGCCGCCGCGTACAGCCGCTCGGCGGCCTCGGCGAGGCCGAGCGGGGCGCCGGCATCCCTTGCGGCGGCCAGGCAGTGGCGGACGTCCTTGAGCATGTGGTCCAGCTTGAACAGCGGGGGTTCGTAGTCGCGGGCGATGATCGGGGCGGCCTTCAGGTCGAGCACCGCGGAGCCGCCCGATCCCGCCTGCATCACCTCGACGAGGCGGTCCAGGTCCACGCCGGCGGCGCGCCCCGCGTGGATGGCCTGGGCGAGGACGGCGGTGTTGACCGCGGCGACCGTGTTGTTCAGGAGCTTGATCGCCTGGCCGTGCCCCTGGGGCCCCACATGGAGCACGAGCCGGCCCATCGCCTCGAACAGCGGGCGCGCGCGCTCGAAGTCGGCGGCGTCGCCGCCGCACATGATCGTCAGCGTGCCGTCCTCGGCCTTGGGCTTCGAGCCGGTGACCGGGGCGTCGAGGAACGCGATCCTCCGCGCGGCCAGCCGCTCGGCGATCCCGGTCGCCGCCGTGGGCGCGATCGTGGACATGTCGACGAACAGGGCGCCGTCCGCCGCGCCCTCCGCCGCGCCGCCGGGTCCCAGCAGCACCTGCTCGACGTCGGGGGCGTCGACCACCATCGAGATCACGACCGCTGCCCGGGCGGCGGCGTCCGCCGGGGTGTCCGCGACGATCGCGCCGTGCTCCGCGGCGAGCTCCTCTGCGCGGGCCCGCGTGCGGTTCCAGGCGACCACCTCGAACCCGGCTCGCCGCAGGTTCGCCGCCATCCGCGAGCCCATGATGCCGAGGCCGAGGAATGCGACCGGCTCAGTCGTCTCCGCCATGTCCGCCTCCTCCCGGTGTCTCGATCCGCAACCTGTCTCCGGCGCGGAGACTAACCACGGCCTTCGGCGGGAGCTCGTCGCCGTTCACGAGGTTCCGGCCGGGCACGCCGTCGCCGCCGCCCGCGGCCCCGCGCGGGGCGTGGCGGCGCCGCTCGGTGATCAGCGACAGCTCCATCGGCTCGAGCGCCTCCAGCTCGCGGACGACGCCGTCGCCGCCGCGGAAGCGGCCGGCGCCGCCCGAGCCGCGCCGCAGCGAGTACTCGACCGCGCGGAGCGGGAACTCGAGCTCCAGCGCCTCGACGGGCGTGTTCAGCGTGTTGCTCATCGCGACGTGGACCGCGCTCGGGCCATCCGCGTCCGGGCAGGCGCCCTGGCCGCCGCCGGTGGTCTCGTAGTAGCTGAAGCGCTCGTTCCCGAGCGTCATGTTGTTCATGGTCCCCTGGCCCAGGGCGCGGCCGAACGCCGCGAGCACGAGGTCGGCGACGCGGGAGGAGGTCTCCACGTTCCCGCCCGCGACCGCGGCGGGCGGGCGGGCGTTGAGCAGCGAGCCCTCCGGGACCCCGACCTCAAGGGGGCGCCAGGCGCCGGCGCAGGCCGGGACGTCCGGGTCCGCCAGGACCCGCAGGGCGAAATAACAGGCCGACAGGGTCACGGCCAGCGGGCAGTTCAGGTTCCCCTCGTGCTGCGGCGCGGAGCCCTCGAAGTCGAACCGGACCTCCTCGCCCTCCACCTTCGCGCGCAGCCGCAGCTCCAAGTCGCCCTCGGCCGCCTCGAGCACGTCCGCCGCCTCGTGCTCGCCGTCCGGTAGCCGGCCGATCGCCGCCCTGGTCCGCCGCTCGGCGTAGTCGAGCGTCGCCGCCAGCCCCTCGCTGAGGTCTTCCGCCCCGAGCCGGGCGGCGAGGTCCGCCATCCGCTCCGCGCCCGCGGCGTTCGCGGCGAGCTGGGCGCGCAGGTCGGCGCGCCGCTCGTCGGGGTTGCGCATCCTCGCGGCCAGCTCGTCGGTGAGGCCGGGCTCGATCCGGGTTGGCGGGATCACCGCGCCCTCCTCCTCCAGCGAGCGCGAGTCGGCGGGCATGCTGCCCGGCGTGCGCCCGCCGACGTCGGCGTGGTGGGCGCGGGTGGCGGCGAAGCCCGCCACGCGCCCCTCGTGGAGCACCGGCGTGACGACCGTGATGTCGGGCAGGTGCGTGCCGCCGCGATAGGGGTCGTTCAGGATCCATGACCCGCCGCCGGAGTGGTCCTCGCCCAGCACCTCGGCGACCGCGAACGGCATCGCGCCGAGATGGACCGGTATGTGCTCGGCCTGCATGACGAGCCGGCCGCCGGCGTCGAACAGCGCGGTCGAGCAGTCACGCCGCTCCTTGATGTTCGCCGAGTGGGCCGAGCGGACGAGCACGGCACCCATCTCGTCGCATGCGGCGCGAAGCGCGCCGAGCATCACCTGGAGGGAGATCGCGTCCATCAGCGGCGCTCCAGCACCAGCGTGCCGTCCGCGTCCGCGGCCCCAGCCCATCCGGGCGGCACGACGAGCGTCGCCTCCGGCAGCTCGACGATCGCCGGCCCCGCCACCTCCCCCGCAGGAGCGCCGCGCCATACGCGGGTCTCGAGCCATTCCCCCGCGAAGCGCGCGCGCCGGGTCGCGTGCCCGCCGGCCGGCGGCGCTCCGCCTCCCGGGAGATCGCCGCCCGGAACCGCGACGGCCACGCGAACGGTCACGAGCTCGAGCCGGGCGCCGAAGTCGGAGTGCCCGTAGCGCTCCTGGTGCGCGGCGTCGAAGGCGTCCCTGAGCGCCCCGATGTCCGGCTCGGGCTCGCCCGCGACGGTGAGCTCGAACGCCTGCCCCGCGTAGCGCAGGTCGTAGGACGCGCGGACCTCGGCGCCGGGCTCCCCGAGCTCGTCGCGGCCCCGTGCCGCGAGCCGGGCGACCGCCTCGGACACGGCGTCGCGCGTGAGCCCGTCGCCGGAGAGCAGGACGCTCTCCACGAGGTCGCGCCGGCGCTCCGACACGACCAGCCCGACCGCCGAGAGCACGCCCGACGCGGGCGGCACCGCGATCCGCACGATGCCCAGCTCCTCCGCGATCGCGGCTGCGTGCAGCGGCCCCGCGCCGCCGAAGGGAAGCAGCGCGAGGTCGCGTGGATCGAGCCCGCGCTCGACGGTCATCACGCGCACCGCCCGCGCCATCTCGAGGCTCGCGAGGCGAACGATTCCCTCCGCGGCCTCCAGGGGCTCGAGCCGGACGTCGGCCGCGAGCGCGGCGAGCGCCCGCTCCGCGGCCCCGGCGTCGAGCGCCACCCCGCCCGCGAGCGTGCCCTCGGGGTCCAGGTAGCCGAGCAGCAGGTTGGCGTCGGTGACCGTCGGCTCGGCCCCGCCGCGGCCGTAGCAGGCAGGCCCGGGCTCGGCGCCCGCGGAGCGCGGGCCGACCCGCAGCGCCCCGCCGGGGTCACGCCAGGCGACGCTGCCGCCGCCCGCGCCGACGGTGTGCACGTCGACCATCGGCAGCGCGAGCGCCCGCCCGCCGACCTCGCGCCCGCCGCTCGTCGCCTCCCGCCCGGCGCGCACGATCGAGACGTCGCAGGAGGTGCCGCCCATGTCGAGGCAGACCGCATCGGGGAAGCCCGCGCGTGCGGCGAGGCGCGCCGCGCCGACGGCGCCTCCGGCCGGGCCGGAGAGGACGGTCCAGGAGCCGTGCCGCCCCGCGGTGTCCGCGTCGGCGACGCCGCCGCCCGAGAGCATCACCTCGGGAGCCGGGAGGCCGGCTTCGCGGGCCCGCTCGGCGAGCCGGCCGAGGTAGCGGCGCAGGAGCGGCGAGAGCGCGGCGTCCACCACCGTCGTCGCGCAGCGCTCGTACTCGCGGAAGACGGCAGCCGTCTCGTGTGAGGTCGAGACGTGCAGGCCCGGCCGCTCCTCGCCGATCAGCGTGGCCGTCGCGCGCTCGTGCTCCGGGTGCCGGAAGCCCCACAGCAGGCAGACCGCCGCTGCCTCGACATCGGGCAGCGCCTCAACGCGCCCACGGAGCACCTCCATGTCGAGCGCGCGCAGGACTCCGTCGGGCACCGTGCGCTCCGGCACGCCCACGCGGAGATCGGCGGGGACGAGCGGTGGCGGGTGACCTGCGCAGAGGCGGTAAAGCTCGGCACGGGCCTGGCGCCCGAGCTCCTCGATGTCGGTGAATCCCTCGGTTGCGAACAGCGCCGTTCTCGCCGCTCGCCCCTCGAGCAGGGCGTTCGTGCCCACGGTCATCCCGTGTACGAACCTGCCCACGTCCTGCGGCGAGGCGCCGGCCCGATCGAGGGCCCGGCGGACGGCGTCGAGCACGCCGGCCGACTGGTCGGAAGGCGTGGTCGGCGCCTTCGCCGTCACGAGGCCGGCGGGACCGAGCAGCGCGGCGTCCGTGAACGTGCCGCCGACATCGACTCCAAGCAGTAGCGGGGACAGGCCCCGCATTCAACACGCCGGCCGCCCGGGCGGCCGCGACGGCTACGCGGCGGTGGCTTCCTCGAAGCTCTCGTCGAGGTGGCGGTGGGACGGGCAGTACTTGCTGCCGGGCAGCGGCACGCGCTGGCAGGCCGTGCCCTTGCGCGTGGTGGCGTGGCAGCAGAGCGGGCTCCCGTCGAAGGTGACCCCGGCGCGGGCGTGCTGGTCGACGTATTCGACCGCGAGCGTCATGTAGCGCTCGATCACGCTGTACGCGCGCATCTGCGCGCTCATGGGGAACAGGTCGCGCACGTCGTGGAAGAGCGTGCGCGCGGGCTTGGCGAAGTAGTAGCGGTCCGTCGCGAGCCGCTCGACCGCGGCCTCACAGCTGCGCAGGAAGCGCTCGCGGCCACAGCTGGAGCGCGGGCGCTCTTCGACGAGCGGCGCGAGCTCTCGATACATCAGACGGCTGAACTGATACATCGGCCTCTCATCCCTCCCTACGAATCCGGCAGTCCGTTGTTTGCGCCGGCGCCGGCCGAGTGTCGCAACGGCGTGTAAAGCGACAACGTAGGCATTGTTGATTTCGAGTTAAGACTCTGCTTCGGGGATCCGCGTAACCCATCGGGGCACGCGCTCATCCCAACAACGGGCGGGGTGCCGGGAACTGGCGGAGGGCCGTCAGCGCGGCGGCAGGCTGCCGTACACGGAGCGCATGAAGATCTGCGTGAGCGCGTCGACGACCGCGTCGGCGTCGCCGCCGTCGCGGGCGAGCTGGTACAGCCGCCGCTCGGTCATCCAGCACAGCGCGGTCGCGGTCTCGAGCGGATCGATGGCGGTCACGCGGCCCGCCTCGAGGTCGGCCTCGATGCGCTCACGGCTCGCGGTGATGAAGCGCCCGATCACCGCGTTCCAGAACGAGCGCACCTCGTCGTCGTGCATCGACGCCTCGGTGACGGCGCGGAGCAGGTGGGCGCTCTCCAGGTAGAGGCGCGTGATCTCGGCGAGCGATACGCGGATCTCGGCGGCCGGGTCCTCGCCCGTGCCGTGCCACCAGCGGTCGGCCTGCTGGTAGAGGATCTCGACGACCTCGACGGTCAGGCGCATCAGCAGCTCGCGCTTGTCGCGGAAGTAGAAGTAGAAGGCCGTGCGGCCGATGCCGGCATCGCGCGAGACGCGCTCGACGCTGAGCGCGGAATAGGGGCTTCCGCCCTCGATCAGCGCACGGGCCGACCGGAGGATTGCCTCCTCGACCTCGGCGCGTCGTTCAGTTCGCTTCCCTGCCGCCACGAGTCCGTCCTTCCCTGCTGCCACGAGTCCGTCGCGAGTGTAGGTCTGGACACCGTGTCAATGCGACGGTAATGTCCGACGGCTCGCATGGCCAGTCTGCTCGATCTGACAAAGGGAACCGGAGACGTCGCCCAGATAGGCGACGACGCATACCTCAGCAAGACGCTCAAGCTCATGGAGCCACAGCAGCTCTACACGCTTTGGGAGCGTCAGCACTGGCAGTCGCAGACCGTCGACCTCGAGCGCGACAAGCGCGACTTCGCCTCGCTCGGCGACGAGGATCGCGAGCAGCTCATGTGGATCCTCTCGGCGTTCTTCGTCGGCGAGGAGCGCGTCACGACCGAGTTCTCGGGGCTCGTGATGGCCTACGAGGACGAGCAGGAGGAGGCGTTCCTCACCACCCAGCAGGTCGACGAGGCCCGCCACATGCAGTTCTTCGACCGCTGGTTCCGCGAGGTCGCCTCCCTGGAGGGTGATGGGATCAACGACCGTCTCGCGCGCGTTCGGGAGGCCCTCACCGAGCCGTTCGTGAAGCTCTTCGACGACTCGCTCGTGGCCGCCGGGCGCAGGCTGATCGCCGACCCGTCCGACCGCGACGCGAAGACCGACTTCATCACGACCTACCATATGGTCATCGAGGGCACGCTCGCTCTCACGGGCCAGCACTTCCTGCTCGACTTCTGCGAGAAGCGGGACCTTCTGCCCGGCTTCCAGGAGGGCTTCTCGAACATCGCGCGCGACGAGCACCGCCACGTCGCGTACGGCACCTGGTACCTGCAGCAGCGCTGCCTCCAGGACCCCGGCGCGGCGAAGCGGGTGCAGGACACGCTGATGGAGTTGCTGCCGCTCGCCGCGGGCGTGCTCGTGCCGCCCGGCTACTCGCTGGGCGACGACTACACCTACCTCGGCTTCACATCCGAGGAGCAGACCGCCTTCGCCTACACGGCGCTCACGCGGCGCCTGAAGGTGATCGGGATCGGCCTCCCGGTAGCGGCCTGACGCTAACCTCGTCGGCCCCCCCATGGCCGACTACCAGTACGTCTACTCCACCTACCGCCTGACCCGGGTCTTCCCCCCCGACAAGGTCGTCCTCCAGGACATCTCCCTGTCGTTCCTGCCCGGGGCGAAGATCGGCGTGCTGGGCGCGAACGGCGCCGGCAAGTCCACGCTGCTGCGGATCATGGCCGGCCGCGACGACGGCTTCCAGGGCGAGGCCCAGCTCGCGCCCGGCGCCACCGTCGGCCTGCTCGAGCAGGAGCCCGCTCTCGACGAGTCCAAGGACGTGCGCGGCAACGTCGAGGAGGCGCTGGCCGACCAGCGGGCGCTGCTCGACCGCTTCACGGAGCTGTCGGCGAACTACTCCGACGAGACCGCCGACGAGTTCGCGAAGGTCCAGGAGCGGATCGACGCGACTAATGCGTGGAACCTCGACACGAAGCTCGAGATCGCGATGGACGCGCTGCGCTTGCCGCCCGGCGACGCGGACGTGACGAAGCTCTCCGGCGGTGAGCGCCGGCGCGTGGCGCTCTGCCGGCTGCTCCTCACCCAGCCCGACCTGCTGCTGCTCGACGAGCCGACGAACCACCTGGACGCCGAGTCGGTCGCCTGGCTCGAGCGCCACCTGCGCGACTACCCCGGCTGCGTCGTGGCCGTCACGCACGACCGCTACTTCCTCGACAACGTGACGGGCTGGATCCTCGAGCTGGACCGGGGCCGGGGGATTCCCTACGAGGGCAACTACTCGGGCTGGCTCGACCAGAAGCGGGCGCGGCTCGCGCAGGCCGAGAAGAAGGAGAAGGCGCGGCTCAAGACGATCGAGCGGGAGATCGAGTGGGTGCGCCTCAACCCCGCCGCGCGGCGGACGCAGCCGAAGGCGCGCATCAAGAACTACGAGGCGCTGCTCGCGCAGGACGACGCCCAGCGCTCGCGCGACATGCAGATCCACATCCCCGCCGGGCAGCGGCTCGGCGATCTGGTCGTGGAGGCCGACGGCCTCACGAAGGGCTACGGCGACAAGCTGCTCTTCGAGGACCTCTCCTTCAGCCTGCCCCGCGGCGGGATCGTCGGCGTGATCGGCCCGAACGGCGCCGGCAAGACGACGCTGTTCCGGATGATCGTGGGGCAGGAGACGCCCGACGACGGGTCGCTGCGCCTCGGGGAGACGGTCGACCTCGCCTACGTGGACCAGTCACGCGACGCGCTCGACCCCGAGAAGACGGTCTGGCAGGAGATCTCCGGCGGCGCGGAGCAGATCGACGTCGGCGGGCGCCAGATGAACTCCCGCGCCTACACCTCGGGCTTCAACTTCCGCTCGGAGGAGCAGCAGAAGAAGGTCGCGAAGCTCTCGGGCGGGGAGCGCAACCGCCTCCACCTCGCGAAGCTCCTGCGCAGCGGCGGCAACCTGCTGCTGCTGGACGAGCCCACCAACGACCTCGACGTGGACACGCTGCGCGCGCTCGAGGAGGCGCTCCTCTCCTTCGCGGGCTGCGCCGTCGTGATCTCGCACGACCGCTGGTTCCTCGACCGCATCGCGACGCATGTGCTCGCGTTCGAGGGCGAGTCGCGGGTCGTCTGGTACGAGGGGAACTTCGACGCCTACGAGGAGGACCGGCGACGCCGCCTGGGCGACGCCGCCGATCGTCCTCACCGCATCACCTACAAGAAGCTCACCCGCTCCTGACGAGAGCTCAGGCGAGCGCTCGCCCGGCGAGCGCGGCGTGCGCCCCGACCCGCTCCGCGAACTCTGCGAAGTCGCGCGCGTAGAGCTGCTGGGCGGGATCGCACTGCGCCGCCTCCGGGTCCTCCGCCACCTCGACGATGATCCCGTCCGCACCGGCTGCGGCGGCCGCGGCGGCGAGCGGCTCGACGAAGCGGCGCTCGCCCGCCGCATGGGAGGGATCGACGATCACGGGCAGGTGCGTGTGTGCCTTGAGCCACGGGATCGCGCCCAGGTCGAGCGTGAAGCGCATCGCCGTCTCGAAGGTGCGGATGCCTCGCTCGCAGAGGATCACGGGAGCGTTCGCCTCCTTGAGCACGTAGTCGGCGGCCATCAACAGCTCCTCGACCGTCGAGGAGAGGCCGCGCTTGAGCAGCACGGGCTTGCCGAGCGCGCCGACGACCTGGAGCAGGGCGTAGTTCTGCATGTTGCGGGCGCCCACCTGGATCACGTCCACGACCTCCGCCAGCGCCTCGGCGTGGCGCGCGTCGGTCAGCTCCGACACCACCGGGAGCCCGGTCTCCTCGCGCGCCTCGCGCAGGATGTCGAGCGCCTCGAGCCCGAGCCCCTGGAAGGCGAACGGCGAGGTGCGCGGCTTGAAGGCGCCGCCGCGGAGCATCGACGCGCCGGCGTCGCGCACGGCCCGCGCGACGGCGAGGGTCGAGTCGCGCGCCTCGACCGTGCAGGGGCCGGCGATCAGGCAGAAGGCCGCGTCGCCGCCGATGCGCCGTCCGCCGATCTCGAACACGCTCGGCTCCTGGTGCGCGAGGTCGAGCGAGGCGAGCTTGTACGGGCGCGAGATCTCGACCACGCGATCGACGCCGGCCATCCCCTCGAGCCCCAGCTCGCGCACGCCCTCCGGGTCGCCGATGGCGCCGATCGCCGTCGTCAGCTCGCCGGGCATCACGACGACGTGCACGCCGGTCGTCTCGAGCCGCTCCACGACGGCGTCGACCTCGGCCTTGCCGGCCTCGGGTGTCATCACGACCATCACGTCCCGCAATACTCGCGCAGGCTCAGCGCCAGCGCACCATTCGCGGCTCGCCGGACGCCCCGACGACCGAATGCATACCGCTCAGCTCGGGGTCCACGCGCGGGTGGTCGGTCCGCCGGTGGGCGCCGCGGCTCTCCTCGCGGGCGAGCGCGGAGCGCGCGATCAGGCGCGCCAGCGGGAACGGGTCGTCGCTGAGCTCGCGCAGGCTCGCCGGGTCGCGCTCGAGGCCCGCCAGGCGCCAGAGCGCCGCGCGCGTGTCCGGCGCCGGGACCGGGTTCGGGCCGGGAGGAGGCGCCGGTACCGGGGTGGGGGGAGGCCCGGGCTCCGCGGTCCCGGCCAGCGCTGCGCGGCGACCGAAGACGAAGCAGTCGGCGAGCGAGTTCGAAGCCAGCCGGTTCGCCCCGTGCAGGCCGTTGCAGGCGCACTCGCCGATGGCGTAGAGGCCGGGAAGCGACGAGCGCCCGTCCACGCCGGTAGCGATGCCGCCCATCGTGTAGTGGGCGGCCGGCGCCACGGGCACGAGCTCGCGGCGCGGGTCGATCCCCGCCTCGGTGAGCGTGGAGGCGATGTTCGGGAAGCGGTTCGGGGCCAGCGCCCGCATGTCGAGATGCACGGGCCCGTCCGCGAGCCGGCGCGCGATGGCGATCGCCACCTCGTCACGGGGAGCGAGCTCGTCCACGAAGCGCTCGCCCGAGGCGTCGAGCAGCGTGGCGCCCTCCCCGCGGATCGCCTCCGACACGAGAAAGCCGTCATGGGGCCCGGGCAGCGCGAGCGCCGTGGGGTGGAACTGCTGGAACTCGAGGTCGGCCAGCTCGGCGCCCGCCGCGTGGGCCAGCGTCATCCCCGCGCCGATCGCGCCGCGCGGGTTCGTGGTCCGCTCCCAGAGCGCTGCGGCGCCGCCGGTGGCGAGGATCGTCCCGCCCGCCATCAGCAGGATCCCGCGGCCGTCGCGGGTCTGCGCGCGCAGGCCGACGCAGCGGCCCTCGTGGACCCACAGCGACTCGGCGGTGGTCCACTCGAGCACCTCGATCCGCTCGTGGTTCGCGGCGCGGGCGATCAGCTGCCGCGTGATGCGGCGCCCCGTCGCGCTCCCGCCAGCGTGGACGACGCGGCGCGCCGTGTGCCCGCCCTCGAGCCCGAGCGCGAGCGCGCCGTGGCGGTCGGCGTCGAAGCGCACGCCCAGGCGCTCGAGGTCGCGGACGCGGTCCGGGGACTCGTCGCACAGGATCCGCGTGGTGCTCTCGCGGCTGAGCCCCCGGCCGGCGTTGAGCGTGTCGGCGTAGTGGCGGTCGGGCGAGTCGCCGTGGGCGAGCGCGGCGGCGATGCCGCCCTGGGCCCAGTAGCTCGCCGACTGGTCGAGCGGGCGGCGCGAGACCAGCGCCACGCGCGCCCCCTCGCGGGCGGCCACGAGCGCGGCGAAGATGCCCGCGGCGCCGGCGCCCACGACCGCGACGTCGACGCGCTTCTCAGGGGTCTGCTCCACGGGGGCCGATTACGGTACCGACATGCCCGCCCCGCTCTTCCTCCGCCACGACGCCTCGCTGGGGCACGACACCGGCGCGCATCCCGAGCGCGCGGCCCGCATCCCGGCGATCGAGCGGGAGCTTCAGGCCCGGGGGGGCCTCGGCTACGAGGTGCGGGACGCCCCGGAGGCGCCCGTCGAGGCGCTGCTGCGGGTGCATCCGCAGAGCCACGTCGACGCCGTGCGCGCCATGTGCGAGACAGGCGGCTCGTTCGACCTCGACACGCCCGCCGGCCCCGGATCCTGGGAGGCCGCGCTCACGGGCGCGGGCGCGGCGGTCGCCATGGTGGAGGCGCTCGTCGCGGGCGAGGCGCCCTGCGGCTTCTGCGCGCTCCGGCCGCCGGGGCACCACGCGGAGCCCGCCACCGCGATGGGCTTCTGCCTCTTCAACAGCGTCGCCGTCGGGGCCCGGCACGCGATCGGCGCGCTCGGTCTGGAGCGCGTTCTGATCCTCGACTGGGACGTCCATCACGGAAACGGCACGAACGCCGCGTTCCACGCGAGCCGCGAGGTCCTGTTCGCGAGCATCCACCAGTCGCCGCTGTACCCCGGCACCGGCGCGCTCTCCGACATCGGCTCGGGCGAGGGCGCGGGCTACTCGCTGAACCTGCCGGTCCCGCCCGGGTCGGGTGAGGAGACGTTCCTCGGCCTGCTGCAGCACGTGGTCGCGCCCGCGGCGCGCGCGTTCGAGCCGCAGCTCGTGCTCGTCTCGGCGGGCTATGACGCCCATGCGGACGACCCGCTGGCCGAGTGCGAGCTCACCGACTCCTCCTATGGGGCGCTGGCGGCGGGCGTGCGCGACCTCGCGGGGGAGCTGGGCGTCCCGTTCGGCGCCGTGCTCGAGGGCGGCTACGACCTGCGCGCGCTGTCGGCGTCGGTTGCCGAGACCCTGGCGGCGTTCGCCGGTGACGGAACGGCTCCGGAGGTCGATCCGGATGCCGTCACCGAGCGCTCCAGGGCGGCGCATGCCGCCCACTGGCCGCTCTGACTAGCCGCCACCGTTGACGAAGCGGGGGTAGCCCCCGGGGAAGCCGCGGCTCGCGTACTTCTCGGCCTCCTTCTCGGCGTCCTCGCTCGTGTCGAAGCGCCCGGCGAAGACGACCCAGTACCCGGGGTTCAGGCTCGAGTAGTCGTCGGACTGGAGCACGCCCGCGGGGATGCCCTCGTCGGCCATCGAGCTCGCGCGGCGCTCGGCCGCGGCGCGGTCCTCCGAGGAGACCAGGATCACGGTGTAGGCGCTGGTGTCGGCGGGCCAGCTCTCGAGGTCGCCGCCCGTCCGGGACGGCTCCTCCGGCGCGGGCGCAGGCGCCGGCTCCTCCTCCGCCGCGGGCGGAGCGGGCGCGGAGTCCGTAGGGACGGGCGCGGAGTCGGTTGGGACCGGCGCGGGCGCGGGCGCGGCGGCGGTCGGGACCGGGGCCGAGGCGACCTGCTCCGCGTCCCCGGCCACGTCGGCCAGCGCGAGTGCGAGCGCTATCCCGGCTGCGAGCACGACGCCGCCCACCACCGCGGCGGGGAGCCGCCACGAGGGCGGCTGGCGCCAGGCGAGCGCGATCCGCTGGCCGCACTCCACGCAGAGAAGCTGCCCGGCGTCGGCGGCGGCCCCGCAGCGGGGGCAGGAGACCGTGCCCGTGGGGGCGCTCGGCTCGGCCTGCTGGACGCTCACGACTCCTCCTTCGGCTCGGCCGGGGCCTCCTCCTCCGCGGCGCCGGCCCCCGGGGCGTGCGAGCCGTTCGGGCCGGAGGGGGCCTCGATGCCCGCGTCGCGGGCGGTGCCGCAGCGCGAGCAGAAGCGGTCGTCGGTGCCGAGGAGCGTGCCGCAGGCGGGGCAGGGCCCGGCGATTCCCGCGGCGACCACCTCGAGCAGCGTCGAGCGCTCGCCGAGCGCGGCGCCGAGCCCGCCCTCCTCCTCGTGGAGGCGGGCGATCTCCTCGGCGCGGGACTTCACGAGCCCGTCGTCGGAGTGGCCGCGGCGGTGCATCTCGAAGACGAGCGCTCCGAGCTCGAGCAGGAGCGCCTCGCGTCGGCGGCGGAGCTGGCGCAGGCGGCGCCGCATCGCGCCGCGGTCGCGCGCGCTGGGACGCGGAGTGGAGGGCGCCGGGTCGCCTCCGGCGGGCACCGCCGAACCGGCGGCGGACTCGTCGGCGCGCTGGCGCAGGCGTGTCAGGAGCGAATGCATTGGCTGGGTCGGCAGCAGGGGGCACGACCCCGCGACCCACTATAGCCCTGGCCCGGGCGGCAACCCGGGCGCCTGGACGGCTGTTTCACGCGGTCTCCCCGGCGACCTCGGAGTAGGCCCGCGCCACGCGCTCGGCCATCCTGTGGCGGTCGAAGATCCCGGCTCGCGCGCGGCCCCTGATGCGCGGATCCGGATCGTCGAGCGGCTCCAGGGCGGCCCGGGCCCAGAGGTCGCGGTCGAACGGGGCGCAGAGCGTCCCGGCGATTCCGGCGAGCGCCACCGGCGCGATGCCGACGGGGGTGGCGAGGACCGGGACGTCGCAGGCCAGCGCCTCGAGCGGCGCCAGGCCGAAGCCCTCGCGGTCCGACGGGGCGAGGACGGCGTTCACCGCGTTCACGTGGTCGGGCACCTCGTCGGGGTGGGTCCCGGCATAGGTGAGCAGCACGGCGCCGGTCGCGGCGGCCACCGCCTGGGCGCGGTCGTGGCGCTTCTCCATCCGGCCCGGGTCCGCGGGGAACAGCAGGTAGCGGCCGTCCGGGTCCAGCCCGAGCCGCTCCCGCGCCTCCCGGCGGTCCCGTGGAGCGAAGCGATCGCGGTCGACGCCGCAGGGAAGCACCGCCACGCGGCGCCGCGTGCCCGCGCCCGGGAGGCGCTCCCGGGCGAGTGAGGCGGAGACCGTGGCCGGAAGCGCGGCGCGCCGCGCGACCCGGCGGGAGATGCCGCCGACCGCGGCGTCCGCCAGGTCGGTGCCGTGGAAGGTCACGACGACGGGCGCGCGGCGCGCCGCGACGGCACCCGGGGCGCTGAGCCCGTAGTGGGCGTGGACGACGTCGTAATCCCCGGCCCGGACCTGCCTGCGGACGGCGGGGATCGCGGCGATGTAGCCCCGCAGGCCCCCGCCCGGCTCGATCTCGTGCACGTCGACCTCGATGCCGTCGATCCCCCTGAGCGCCTCGACCTGGTCGCGCACGAAGCGGCCGAGGGCGGGGCGGGCGGCCGACGGGTACATGTTGGTGACGACGAGGACCCGCACGCGGCCGCAGCGTATCCCGCCCCGCCCGTCACGAAGGCGTCACCAGCCCGTGACGGCGCGGTCTGGCCCCGTCACGCGCGGGCGCGCAGGCTCGCCTCAGAGCAGGCACCCGATTCGAGGAGGCACGAGATGTACCGCACGATGGGGCGCGCCCACGCAGCCCTCCACCACGCGAGCGCCGCCGCCGCGAGGCGGCTCGCCCGCCAGGCGGGCCAGGGGACCGTCGAGTACGTGGCGCTGATCCTGCTGGTCGCCCTGGTGATGGCCGGCGTGGTCGCCGCGATGCGCAACTTCGAGACCGACGAGGGCAAGGACCTCGGCGACGCGATCCTGGGCAAGATCAAGGACGCGGTGAACCAGGTGGACTTCTGAGGGCCGGGTCCGCGCCACCCGTGCGAACATGCCGCGGGTGACGCGACCGGACCCGACCGATCCCATCGCGGTCTTCGACTCCGGCGTGGGAGGCCTCACCGTGCTGCACGAGTGCCTCGTCTCCCTGCCGCACGAGGACTTCGTCTACCTGGGCGATACGGCCCGCTTCCCGTACGGCGACCGCAGCGCCGACGAGCTCCGCGGCTTCGCGCTCGAGCTCGGCGAGCTGCTGCTCGGCGCCGGCGCGAAGCTGCTGCTCGTGGCGTGCAACGCGGCCACCTCGGCCGCGCTGCCCGCGCTGAGGGCGGAGTTCGGCGGGCGGGTGCCGGTGGTGGGGGTGGTCGAGCCGGAGTCCCGGCTCGCGGCCCGCGCCACCCGCAGCGGCCGGATCGGCCTGCTCGCCACCCGCGCCACCGTCGAGAGCGGCGCCTACGCGCGGGCCGTCGAGGCGGCGGCGCCGGGCGCAGAGCTCGTGTCGGTGGCCTGCCCGCGGCTCGCGCCCTTCATCCAGGACGGCGGCGAGGTGGACGAGCGGGTCGTGGACTTCGTCGAGGAGTACTGCGCGCCGCTGATCGAGGCGCGTGTGGACACCGTGATCCTCGGCTGTACGCACTACCCGCTGGTCCGCCCGATCCTCCAGCGGGCGCTGGGCCGCGGCGTGGACATCGTCAGCTCGGGCCCCGCGATGGCCGACGAGGTCTCGCGCGCCCTGTCGGGCGCCGGCCTCTCGCGCCGCTCGGACCGCCGCGGCGACTACCGCTTCCTCTGCTCCGGCGAGGCCGCCGACTTCCGCCGCGTCGGGACCCGCTTCCTCCAGATGCCGCTGGGCCGGGTCGAGCACGTGGACGTCCGTCCCGCGGCGCCGGTCGGGAGCGCGGCGTGAGCGCCGCTCGCCACGACGGCCGCGCGCCCGACGAGCTGCGGCCGGTCTCGATCACGCCCGGCTTCGTCAGGAGCGCCACGGGCTCCGCCCTCATCGAGGCCGGGGGGACCCGCGTCATCTGCACCGCGTCGGTCGTCGAGTCGGTCCCGCGCTGGATGCAGGGCCGCGGCGAGGGCTGGCTGACGGCCGAGTACTCGATGCTCCCGGCGAGCACCGGCGAGCGCAGGCAGCGCGACGTCTCGAAGGGCCGACCGGACGGCCGCACGGTCGAGATCCAGCGGCTGATCGGCCGTGCGATCCGCGGGATCGTTGACTTCAAGGCCCTGGGGGAGCGCACCGTCTACATCGACTGCGACGTGCTCGAGGCCGACGGCGGCACGCGCTGCGCGTCGATCACCGGCGGGTACGCGGCGCTGCGGCTGGCATGCCTGCGGCTCGTGGAGGAGGGCAAGCTCGCGAGCGTGCCGCTCACCCAGTCGGTCGCCGCGGTGTCGTGCGGGATGGTCGACGGCGCCGCCCTGCTCGATCTCGACTACCCCGAGGACTCGGGGGCGGAGGTCGACATGAACGTCGTCATGACCGGCGACGGCGGCCTCGTGGAGGTCCAGGCCACGGCGGAGCGCACGCCGCTCTCCCGCGCCTCGCTCGATGAGCTGCTCGCGCTCGCCGCGGGCGGCATCACCGAGCTCGAGCGGGTCCAGGCGGCCGCGACGGGCGCCTGACGGAGTCCGCCGTGGAGATGGTGCTGGCCACGCGCAACGCCCACAAGCTGCGGGAGCTCGGCCCGCTGCTCGAGCCCCACGCGCTCGTGCCGCTGCCGGACGAGGTGGTGCTGCCGCCCGAGACGGGCGAGAC
Organism: Thermoleophilaceae bacterium; assembly: GCA_035553855.1. Classification (GTDB taxonomy): domain Bacteria; phylum Actinomycetota; class Thermoleophilia; order Solirubrobacterales; family Thermoleophilaceae; genus JBBDYQ01. Next base: position 66,081 of record DATMJO010000082.1, read on the forward strand.
CTTCGCCGAGAACGCGCTGGGCAAGGCGCGGGCGGCCGCGGCCGCCACCGGCATGCCCGCCGTCGCCGACGACTCCGGGATCGCCGCGGCGGCGCTCGGCGGCGCCCCGGGCGTGCGCTCGGCCCGCTTCGCGGGCGAGGACGCGACCGACGAGGAGAACCTGGCGAAGCTCCTGCGCGAGGTGCCGCCGGACGGCGACACGCGGGTCGCCTACGTGTGCGCGCTGGCATGGGTCGGGCCCGGTGGCGAGGAGCGGGTCTTCGAGGCCACCTGCGAGGGCCGGCTCACCCATGAGCCGCGGGGATCGGGAGGGTTCGGCTACGACCCGGCGTTCGTCCCCTCCGACCGCGACGACGATCTCACGATGGCCGAGTTGCCGCCCGCCGAGAAGGACGCCATCAGCCACCGGGGCCGCGCTGCCCGGCTGCTCGGGGAGTGGCTGCGCCGGGAGAAGGCGTGAGGGCCAGGCGCCCGGCGAGCGTCATCGACCCGGCCGCCTACGCGCCCCGCAAGACCCGGGCGGCCGCGGTCTCGATCGCCTCGAACCTCGCGCTGATCATCCTGAAGCTCGCCGCCGGGATCGTGACCGGCTCGATCGCGATCCTGACCGAGGCCGTCCACTCGGCGATCGACCTGATGGCCTCCGTCGTCGCCTACTTCTCCGTGCGCAAGGCCGAGGAGCCGCCGGACCCGAACCATCCGTACGGCCACGACAAGATCGAGAACCTGGCCGCCGCGCTGGAGGGCGTGCTGATCCTCGTGGGCGCGGGGATCATCGCCTACGAGTCGCTGCGCCGGCTCGGGAACCCGCCCGAGGTCGAGGCGCTCACGTTCGGCATCGGCGTGATCGCCCTGTCGGGGATCGTCAACGTGCTCGTCTCCACCTACCTCTACCGGCAGGCGCAGGCCACCGACTCGCCCGCGCTGGAGGGCGACGCCGCGCACCTCCGCACGGACGCCGCGACATCGTTCGCCGTGCTCGTCGGGCTGGTGCTCGTCGAGACCACGGGCGCGCAGATCCTCGATCCGCTGGCCGCGCTCGCCGTGACGGGCGCGATCGTGGTCGCGGGCATCCGCATCGTCAGCCGCTCCTCGCGCGTGCTCGTGGACGAGGCGCTCCCCGAGGAGGAGCTGGCGGCCATCGAGGCTGCCGTATCCGGCCATGAGGCGCCGGAGGTCGAGGGCTTCCACAAGCTGCGGGCCCGCCGCGCCGGGAGCCGCCGCTACGTGGACCTGCACGTCCAGTTCCGCGAGGGCACCTCGCTCGAGCGCGCGCACGCCCTCGCCCACGAGCTGCAGGGGGAGATCGCGGCGAGCGTCCGCGGCGCGGACGTGCTCATCCACCTCGAGCCGTCGCGGCAGAAGCGCCTCAGCGGAGGTTGATCGCCGCCGCCGCGGCGATCGCCAGCAGCACGCCGAAGTAGCCGACGTAGCCCTGGAGCAGCACGACCAGCGCCGCGATCAGGCAGGCCGCCACCGTCGCCAGCCACGAGATTTGCGAGATGGGCACGCCGCTATTCTGGCCCGCGATGGCCGACGCCGCGCTGACCCCGGATCTCGCGCTCGCCTATCTCGGCGAGCTGAGCACCGACATCCGGGCCGTAGCGATCCTCGACGAGGCCGGCGCGCTGCAGGCCTGCAGCCGCGACGGCGACTCCGCGAAGCGCATGGGCGAGCTGGTCGGCGAGCTCTTCGAGTCGGCCGGCGAGCCGGTCACGCAGGTCGAGGTCGCGGCCGGCGAGGGCTGCGTGTTCGCCGTCCGCGAGGCCGGCTGGACGATCGCGGCCGTGACGGGCCGCTTCGCGCTTCCCTCACTCACCTTCTTCGACCTGCGCAGCGTCGCGCTGGACCTCTCCGGCGGGACGGCGTGAAGGACCGGCGCGGGCCGGTCGGGCGCGTCGGCGAGCTCGCGGCCGGCATCGCCGCCACGGCCGCCCGCCGCCGGCAGGCGCGCGAGCCGCGTGTGCTGGTCTACGACGCCTCGGGCCACGCACGGGCGCTCACGCCCGGCGACGGCGCTCACGAGCGCCTGCTGGCCGCGGGCACGGAGCTGATCGAGCTGGGGCTGCCGGAGTGACGCTGGTCGCACCCGAGCTCGCGCAGCGGGTGATCGCGCGCGCGCTGGCACGGGGCGGCGATTTCGGCGAGCTCTACGCCGAGCACCGCAGCGGCCTCGCGCTCTCGCTCGAGGACGGACTCGTCGAGCGCCCCCAGGCGGGATCGGAGCGGGGCGCCTCCGTGCGGGTCGTCTCCGGTGACGCGACCTACTTCGGATACGTGGACGGGCTCGCGGAGGAGGACCTGCTGCGGGTCGCGGACTCCGTCTCGCAGGCCCTGCGGGGCGAGCGGCGAGAGCCCGCCGCGCTCACGGCCGCGACCGTGCCCGCCCGCCACGAGGTCACGATGCCCCCCGGCGAGGTGGAGGCCTCCGCCAAGGTCGAGCTGCTGCGGGCCTGCGACGAGCACGGCCGCGCGAAGGGCGCCGAGGTCGTGCAGCTCACCGCGAGCTATGGCGAGGCACGCAGGATCGTGGAGGTCTTCAGCTCCGAGGGCGTGGCGGCCGCCGACGACCGCACCCGCGTCCGCCTCGGCGTCCAGGTCGTCGCGAAGCGCGGCGACCGCGTCGAGACCGGGCACCGCACCCTCGGCGCCCACGCGGGCTTCGAGATCGTCGCCGGGCGCGAGCGCGAGGTGGCCGAGGACGCGGCGCAGAAGGCGCTGACGCTGCTGGACGCGGTCGACGCGCCCAGTGGCCGCATGCCGGTGGTGGTCGGGAACGGCTTCGGGGGCGTCCTGCTACACGAGGCGGTCGGTCACGGGCTCGAGGCGGACGCCGTCCAGAAGCGGGCGAGCGTCTACGCCGGAAAGCTCGGGGAGATGATCGCCCCGGCATTCGTCACGGCCTACGACGACGGGCTCAAGGCGGGGGAGTGGGGGAGCGACGGTATCGACGACGAGGGCACGCCCACGCGCAGGACGACCGTGATCGAGGACGGGCGCCTGACCTCCTACCTGTATGACCTGGTGCGCGCCCGCAAGGACGGGGTCGCCTCCACCGGGAACGGCCGGCGGGAGTCGTTCCGCCACCTGCCGGTGCCGCGCATGACCAACACCTACTTCGCCGAGGGGGACGCAACCCCGGAGGATCTGATCGCGGGCGTGGAGCGCGGGCTCTACGCGGTTTCGTTCGGAGGCGGCCAGGTCGAGCCCGCCACGGGCGACTTCGTCTTCGGCGTGTCCGAGGGCTACCTGATCGAGGACGGCCGCGTGACGGCGCCCGTCCGGGGCGCCACGCTCACCGGCAACGGCCTCGACGCGCTCATGCAGATCGACGGCATCGCTGCCGACCTCGCGATCGCGACCGGCTACTGCGGCAAGGCGGGCCAGCGCGTGGCCGCGGGCGTCGGCCAGCCGCATGTGAGGCTCCGCGCCCTGACCGTGGGCGGCACGGCCGCGTGAGCGCGGCCACCGACATCTCCGGCGTCGCCGCGCGGGCGATCGAGGCCGCGGCCGCCGCCGGCGCGGGCGAGGCCGAGGCTTGGTGCGAGCAGTCGGTCAGCCGCCAGATCCGCGTGTACGAGGGCGCCGTCGAGAGCCTCACCGATTCCGGCGCCCGCGGGCTCGGGGTGCGCGCCTTCCTCGGAGGCCGCAGCGGCTACGCCTACGGCACCGACCTCTCGCCGTCCGGGCTCGAGGCGATCGCGCGGGCGGCCGTCGAGGCCGCCTCGATCGCCGACGAGGACGAGCACGCCGGGCTGCCGGACGAGACGGGCTCCTCGGACGTGGCGGGGCTCCATTCCCCCGAGATCGCCGCGTGGACCACCGAGCGCAAGGTGGACCTGGCGCTTGCGGTGGAGCGCGCCGCCCGCGCCATCGACGGCGTGTCGCAGGTCGAGGACACCGTCTACGCGGACACGGAGGGCCGCTCGGCCTTCGCGAACACGCGCGGCGGTTCCGGCGAGTACGAGGCGAGCGCGGCGTGGGCCTGGTGCTCGGCCTTCGCGGGCGAGGGCGCCGACCTGATGACCGGGCTCGGTGTTGACATGGCGCGCGACCCGGCGGGGCTCGACCCCGAGGCGATCGGCGCCGAGGCCGGAGGGCGGGCGCTCGAGCTGCGCGGAGCGCGCCAGGTGGCGAGCCGCCGCTGCCCCGTCGTGCTAGACGCGTTCGTCGCGGCGAGCTTCCTCGGCTTCATCGGGGGCATGCTCTCGGCCGAGGCGGTCCAGCGTGGGCGCTCGCTGTTCGCCGGCCGCGAGGGCGACGAGGTGGCATCGGCGGCGCTGCGGCTCGTGGACGACCCGACCGACGCCGACGGCCCGTCCAGCGCGCCCTTCGACGGCGAGGGGTCGCCGACCGGCGTCACGCCGCTGATCGAGGGCGGGCGCCTCCAGGGCTACCTCTTCGACGTCCAGACGGCCCGGAGGGCGGGCCGCGCCACCACCGGCAACGCCACCCGCGGCTCCTACCGGTCGCCGCCGAGGGTCGGCGCGACGAACCTGGTGGCCGACGCGGGCACCGACACGCTCGCCGAGCTCGTGCGGCGGGCTGGCGACGGCATGCTCGTGACGGACGTCGCGGGCCTCCACTCGGGGGTCAACCCGGTCTCCGGGAACTTCTCCGTCGGCGCCACGGGAAGGCTGATCGAGGGCGGCGAGCTCGGCGCGCCGGTGCGGGAGATGACGATCGCCAGCGACCTCGTCTCGATGCTCCGCGCGATCGCCGCGGTGGGCTCGGAATCACGCTGGGTGCCCTTCGGCGGGAGCGTCCGGGCGGCGCCGCTGCTTCTGTCCGAGATGTCCGTCTCGGGCTCCTGACACCGCAAATAGCGGCTTTTCGCCGGTCAGAACCCGCTGTTCAAGCGGTTTTCCCGTTCTGGCCGTCCGGGGCTGCTGTTAGTTTCGGCTCCTTACCTGGCACCCTAAGGAGGAACAGTGACCAAAGGTGAGTTCGTTGATCAGGTGGCGGCAAACGCCGACATCTCCAAGGGCGATGCGGCCAAGGCCGTCGATGCTGTCCTTGACACGATCCAGGAGACCCTCGTCCGGGGCGGCGAGGTGAACTTCACCGGGTTCGGCAAGTTCTCCGTCGCGGATCGGGGCGCCCGGCAGGGCGTGAACCCGCGCACCGGTGAGCGGATCCAGATCGCGGCCAGCAAGGCGCCGCGGTTCAGCGCCGGTTCCGCCCTCAAGAAGGCCGTCAACGCCTGAGGCCCATCAGGCGGAGGGCGGGCCGGCAGCTCTGATCGCGGGTCCGCCCGAAACGTTTCCGGACCGTCTGGCTGCGCTCGTCGAAGGGCGGCGCAGCCAGATCGTCCTGGGCCTGGACCCGGATCCGGCCCGTCTCTGGCCGTCGGCGCTCGACGCCGTCGCCGGCGGCACGGGCGATCCCGGGCGGCTGACCGGCGAGGCCGTGGCGGCCCACTGCGCCGCGGCGATCGCCGCTGCGGGCCCCGCCTGCGTCGCGATCAAGCCCCAGCTCGCCTGCTTCGAGCGCCTCGGCGCCCACGGCTGGGCGGCGCTCGAGAGCACGGTGGCCGCCGCACACGCGGCCGGACTGCTCGTGATCGCGGACGGCAAGCGCGGTGACGTTCCGGTCACGGCGCGCGCGTACGGCCAGGCGCTCACGACGGGCGTGGACGGCCCGTTCGGGCGCGCCGGCGGCCTGGGCGCCGACGCCTTCACCGCGAACCCGCTGCTGGGGCGCGACTCGCTCGAACCGCTGACCGAGGCGGCCGCGGCCTCCGGAGCGGGGGTCTTCTGCCTCGTCCGCACCTCGAACCCCGGAGCCGCCGACGTCCAGGACCTCGACACCGGGGGCGCGCCCCTCCACGAGCGGCTCGCCTCGCTGGTCGACTCGATCGGCGAGCCGCTCCGCGGCGCGAACGGCCTCTCCGCGGTCGGGGCGGTTACCGGCGCGACGAAGCCCGAGCTGCTCGAGCGGCTGCGCGAGCTCATGCCGCGCGCGATCTTCCTGCTTCCCGGCGTCGGCGCCCAGGGCGGTGCGGTCGAGGACCTCGCCGCGGCGTTCGCGCCCCATCCGGCGGCAGGGCTCGTCACCGCGTCCCGCTCGATCGTGGACGCCGGAGCGGGGGGAGAGGACCCCGCCGGGGCCGCGCGGGACGCGGCCGAGGCGCTCCGCTCCGCGGCCTGGCGCATCGCGGGCGGCGGCTAGCGCCGCCGCTGCGGTCCAGACGCGGCGCTAGCATCAGCGCGCCCATGGAGGAACGGCACCGAAGCCCTGCGCGCCTCCTTGCACCCCTCGCGATGGTCGCGTTCGTCTTCGCCCTGTTCGTCGTGCTCTCGGGCTCGGACGTCGAGGAGACGGCCGATCCCCAGTCGGGACGCGCCGCCCAGGAGACCGACCTCGGGGGGTCCACGGAGACCACGGAGACGAGCACCACCGAGGAGTCCGCGGACGACTCCGACGGCGAGCTTCCCGACGAGTTCTACGTCGTGAAGGCGGGTGACACGCTCGCCGGGATCGCCCAGACGACCGGCGTCCCGGTCGAGATGCTCCAGGAGCTCAACCCGAACCTAGATCCGCAGGCGCTCGTGTCGGGCCAGCGGATCCGTCTGAAGGAGTGAGCCCGCGGCGGCTCGCCGCCCTGGCGGTCGCGCTGGCGGCGGCGGTCCACGCGCCGGCCGTGGGTGCGGCGGTCGCCAAGCCCGACCCGGGTGGGCGCGCCGCGATCCTGGTCGATGCCCGGACGGGCGACGTCCTGCTCGAGGAGAACGCCGCCGTGGAGCGGCCGATAGCCAGCGCGACGAAGCTGATGACCGCGCTGCTCACCCTGGAGCGCACGCGCCCGGAGCAGGTGTTCGTGGCCGCTCCCTACCGGGCGAGCCCGATCGAGTCGAAGATCAACCTGCGCCGCGGCGAGCGCATGCGCGTCGACGACCTGCTCGAGGCGCTCCTGCTCGAGAGCGCGAACGACGCGGCCGTGACCCTGGCCGAGAACATCGCGCCGAGCCGCAAGGCCTTCGTGGCGCTCATGAACTCCCGGGCGCGGGAGCTGGGGCTGGAGGACACGAGCTATGCGAACCCGATCGGCTTCGACGACCCGGCCAACCACTCGAGCGCCCGCGACCTCGCGACGCTCGCGCGGCGACTGCTCGCGAACCCCCTGTTCGCGCGGATCGTGGACCTGCCGGTCGCGACGCTCGAGACCGGGGCCCGCGAGCGCGTCGTGCGCAACCGCAACCGCCTGATCGCCCGCGTCCCGTTCGTCAACGGTGTGAAGACGGGGCGCACGCGCGGCGCGGGCTACGTGCTCGTCGGCTCCGCCACGGGCCGCGGGGCAACGGTCGTCAGCGTGGTGCTCGGCGAGCCCTCGGAGTCCGCGCGGGACGCCGACACGCTCGCGCTCCTCCGCTACGGGCTCGACCAGTTCCGCCGTGTCCCGGTGCTGCGCGCGGGGCGCGAGCTGGCGCGCGCCGATGTGCGCTGGCACGACGGCGAGGTGGCGCTCGCGAGCGGCGGCTCGTTCGCCCTCACGGTCCGGCGCGGCGAGCGCCCGAGGGCCGTCGTCGACGTTCCCGAGGAGCTCGAGGGGCCTCTCGCGAAGGGCGAACGGGTCGGGACGGTGCGGGTCACGAGCAAGGGCCGCACGGTTCACACGGCGCCGGTGCTCACCGCGGAGGAGGTGCCCGGCGCGGGCCTTCCGCGGCGCATCTCGTCCACCCTCGGTGGAGCGCTCACCCTCCTCCTCGCGCTCGGCGTGATTGCGGCCGCCGGCCTCGGGGGACTACGGTTGCGCGCGGTGCGAAGGAGCCGCGCCCGCGCATGATCATCACCGTCACCCTCAACGCCGCGATCGACAAGACCCTCGCGGTACCGAACTTCCGTCTCGGACGCCGCCATCGCGCCGTCGACCAGACGACCATGGCCGGGGGCAAGGGCGTGAACGTCGCCCGCGCGCTCAAGACGCTCGGCCAGCCCGTCATCGCCACCGGGATCGCGGGCGGTCCCACCGGCATGCGGATCATCGAGCAGCTCACGGAGGAGGCGATCCTCAGCGACTTCGTCCGCATCCGGGAGGAGTCGCGCACCTCGACCGCCGTCGTCGACCCGACCTCGGGCGAGCAGACCGAGATCAACGAGCGCGGCCCGACCGTGAGCGAGGCCGAGCTCGAGCTGTTCATCGACAAGCTGCTCTACCTGGCGAAGGGCGCGGCGCTCTGCTGCTTCTGCGGCAGCCTTCCCCCCGGCGTGCCCCCGCAGCTCTACGCCGACCTGGTCGGCGAGCTCGGGCGCCTGGGCGTCACGACGATCCTCGACTCGGAGGGCGAGGCCCTGCGGCTGGCCACCCGCGCGGCGCCGGACGTGGTGACGCCGAACGTGATCGAGGCCGAGGAGCTCGTCGGTCACGAGTTCGCCGACGAGGACGATCGCCGCACCGCGCTCGGCGAGATGCTCGAGCTGGGCGCGAGGGGCGCGATCATGACGCTCGCGGACGGTTGCCTCGCGCTTCTCGACGGGGATGAGGGCGAGGGGACGATGTACCGCGCGCGCATCGAGACGCAGGAGCCCGTCTCTGCCGTCGGCTCGGGCGACGCCTTCCTCGCGGGCTATGTCGCGGCGCGCTACACCGGCGGCGGTCATGAGCACGCGCTCAGGCACGCGGTCGCCTGCGGCGCCGAGTCGACGCAGCACATGGGCGCCGGCCGGCTGGATGCCCGCGAGGTCGAGCGGCTGATGCCCGAGATCGACGTGGAGCGGCTCGCGGGCCCCGTGGGCCAGCGCGGCGCCTGAGCGCGGCATGTGCCCGCGGCCTGAGCGTCAGGGGCCATTGCTATCGTGGGCCGTTCAGTCCGCCGCCGCCGAAATACCGCCGAGGTAGCCCATGGAAGTCGAGATCGGTCGAGGTAAGAAGGGCCGCCGGGCCTACGGGTTCGACGACATCGCAATCGTCCCGTCGCGCAGGACGCGCGACCCGGACGACATAGACATCACCTGGACGCTCGGTCCGTATCGCTTCGAACTGCCGCTGCTCGCCTCGGCGATGGACGGGGTCGTCAGCCCGGCCACGGCGGGCGCCCTCGGCAGGCTCGGCGGCCTCGCCGTGCTCAACCTCGAGGGCATCTGGACCCGCTATGAGGACGCGGACGCCCGGCTCGAGCACATCGCGACGCTTCCGAAGGAGTCGGCCACGGCGGAGATGCAGGCGATCTATGCCTCTCCCGTCAAGCCCGAGCTCGTGGCCCAGCGCGTCCGCGAGATCAAGGACCACGGCGTGGTCGCGGCAGCGTCGCTGACCCCCCAGAAGGTCACCGAGCACTACGAGCTCGCGCTGGAGGCGGGCCTCGACATCCTCGTGATCCAGGGCACCGTCATCTCGGCCGAGCACGTCTCCACCACCAGCGAGCCGCTCAACCTCAAGGAGTTCATCAAGGAGGTTCCGGTCCCGGTCATCGTCGGCGGCTGTGCCTCCTACTCGACGGGCCTCCACCTCATGCGGACGGGAGCGGTCGGCGTGCTGGTGGGAGTCGGTCCCGGCGCGGCGTGTACCACGAGGGGCGTCCTCGGCATCGGCGTCCCGCAGGCCACCGCCATCGCGGACGTCGCGGCGGCCCGCTCCCAGCACATGCTGGAGACGGGCGAGTACGTGAACGTCATCGCGGACGGCGGCATGCGCAACGGAGGCGACATCGCGAAGGCCGTCGCCTGCGGCGCGGACGCCGTGATGATCGGCTCGCCGCTGGCGCGCGCGTACGAGGCGCCCGGCCGCGGCTTCCACTGGGGCATGGCCACCTTCCACCCGTCGCTCCCCCGTGGCGCGCGCGTGAAGACCCAGCAGAACGGCTCGCTCGAGCAGATCCTCATGGGCCCCGCCCATGAGAACGACGGCACGTTCAACCTCATCGGCAGCCTGCGCACGTCGATGGCCACCTGCGGCTATGAGGACATCCCGTCCTTCCACCGCGCGGAGGTCATGGTCGCGCCCGCGCTTCAGAGCGAGGGCAAGCACCTGCAGCGCGAGCAGTCGGTCGGGATGGGGGCCACTGCGGCCGCCGCCCCGGCGCCTCCGTCCAAGGACGGCATCGCCGACGGCGTCGACCCCGCGGTGCAGGAAGCCGCGCTGGTCGAGAGCTAGGCGCGTGACGGAGGGATCGCTGGTCGCGGGTGAGTCCGCCCCCGCGGCGCCGCCCGTTCCGCGGGCGGTCGACGAAGTGCTGGTCCTCGACTTCGGGGGCCAGTACTCGCAGCTGATCGCGCGGCGCGTGCGCGAGTGCGGCGTGTACTCGGAGCTCCTGCCGCACCACGTCGATGTCGCCGAGATCGAGCGGCGGCGGCCCAAGGGCCTCGTCCTGTCGGGCGGGCCGGCGTCCGTCTACGCCGAAGGAGCCCCCAAGCTGCGCCCCGAGCTGATGGACCTGGGCATCCCGGTCCTCGGCATCTGTTACGGGATGCAGGCGATGGCGCTGGAGCTGGGCGGGCGCGTCGAGGGAGCCGGCCCGGGCGAGTTTGGGCGCACCGAGCTGAAGGTCTCCGACCCGGGGCGCCTGCTCGAGGGCCTGCCCGAGGTGCAGAGCTGCTGGATGAGCCACCGCGACGCCGTCATCGAGGCCCCCACCGGCTGCCGCCCGCTCGCCGCGTCTCCGGCCTCGCCCGTGGCCGCCTTCGAGGACACCGAGCACGGTGTCTACGGCATCCAGTTCCACCCCGAGGTCGTCCACACGCCCTACGGGACCCAGATCCTCGACCGCTTCCTGCGCGACGTCTGCGGCTGCGACATGGCCTGGAGCCCCGCGTCGGTCGTCGATGAGCAGGTGGCGCGTATCCGCGCGCAGGTGGGCGACGGCCGCGTGATCTGCGGCCTCTCCGGCGGCGTGGACTCCTCCGTGGCGGCCCTGCTCGTCCATCGGGCCGTGGGCGACCAGCTCACGTGCGTGTTCGTGGACCACGGCCTCATGCGAAAGAACGAGGGCGAGCAGGTGATCGCCGCGTTCCGCGACAACTTCAAGGTGCCGCTCGTCGCGGTCGATGCCGAGGAGCGCTTCCTGGCGAGGCTCGCGGGCACCACCGACCCGGAGGTCAAGCGCAAGGCGATCGGCGCGGAGTTCATCCGCGTGTTCGAGGAGGAGGCGGCGCGCCTCGAGGACCCGGCCTACCTGGTCCAGGGCACGCTGTACTCGGACGTAATCGAGTCCGGCGGCGGCACCGGCGCGGCGACGATCAAGTCGCACCACAACGTGGGCGGGCTCCCGAGCGACCTCAAGTTCGAGCTGGTCGAGCCGCTGCGCGGCCTCTTCAAGGACGAGGTGCGCCAGGTCGGCCTCGAGCTGGGGCTGCCCGAGCGGCTGGTGTGGCGCCAGCCGTTCCCGGGTCCCGGCCTCGCGATCCGGATCGTCGGGGGCGAGGTCACGAAGGAGCGCCTGGAGCTCCTGCGGGACGCCGACTTCGTGCTCCAGGACGAGATCCGCGCCGCGGGCCTCTACCGCGAGCTATGGCAGTCGTTCTGCGTGCTTCCGGGCGACCTGCGCACGGTCGGGGTGCAGGGCGACGAGCGCACCTACGGCTATGTGGTCGTCATCCGGGCGGTCACGAGCGACGACGCCATGACCGCGGACTGGGCCCGCCTGCCATACGACCTGCTCGAGCGCGTCTCCTCGCGCATGATCAACGAGCTGCGGCAGGTCAACCGCGTCGTGCTGGACATCACGTCCAAGCCGCCGGGCACGATCGAGTGGGAATAGGCGCGCCGAGGCCCGTTTCGCCGTAGCCGCGTCCGGGCACCCGCACGGGGTGGCGGAAGCGGAGACCGGGCAGGAGGAGACGGAGAAGGAGCGGCTCGACCGCAACCTCTCCCAGCTGCTCGAGGAGCTGCGGGTTGCGATCCCCGGCGTCCAGGTGCTGTTCGCGTTCCTCTTGACGGTGCCGTTCACGCAGCGTTTCGAGCGCCTGACCTCCTTCGAGGAGACGGTCTACTTCGTGACCACGCTGTGCGCCGCCGGCGCGACCGTTCTCCTGATCTCGCCCTCGGCCCACCACCGGATCGAGTTCCGGCAGGGCCACAAGCTCGACATCGTGATGCTCGCCAACGTCCTGGCGATCGCGGGACTGGGCCTGCTGGCGCTCGCGGTGACCGGCGCCGTGCTGCTCGTGACCCACCTTCTGTATGGGACCGCGACGGCGGCCGCGGTCAGCGGCGCGCTCGGCGGGCTCTTCCTGACGCTCTGGTACGTCGTGCCGGTCGTCCGGCGGCTCCGGGACAGCCGCCGGACGACCGGGGCCGGGGCGGACCCGGCCGCCTAGGCGGTCCGCAGGCGCAGGGCGCGCCGGCGTCCGGACCCGCGGGCCCTCGCGGCGTCCTGCCGTGCAGCGCGGACCTGCAGGAGGTCCACGAGGTCGGCGGTCCGCGTGAACGGGTCGGCGACGGTACGGCCGGTGGTCATCGAGAGCGCCGCGAGGACGTCCCCGCCGCTCTCGGCCACGAGGATCTCGCCGCGCAGAGGGCGGGCCGAGTCGAGTGCCGCCAGGCGGCGGAGCCTGTCGTCGTCCGCTGCGGTCGCGGTCCGGATGGTGATGTCGTCGAGCTGCTTCACGGTGCCTCCTTCGTCTGTGTGGGGACCACGATGAAGCCTCCAAGCGATAAAGGCAAACAATGATTGCTGGGGGGTGCTATAAAGGGTGCTTATGGACGACCTGCGCCTTCTGCGAGTGCTCCGCGAGGTGGCCCGGCACCGCTCGTTCTCGGCGGCGGCGGAGCGCCTCGCCTACAGCCAGCCGGCGGTCTCGCAGCAGATCGCGCGGCTCGAGAAGCAGGTGGGCGTCCAGCTCGTGATCCGCGAGCCGCGCACGATCAGGCTCACGCCGGCGGGGGAGGCGCTGGTCCGCCACAGCGAGCGGCTGTTCGCGCAGCTCGCCGAGGCCGAGGCCGAGCTGGCCCAGATCACCGCGGAGGCGCGGGGGCGGCTGCGTCTCGGCTCATTCCCCACGGCTGCGGGCACCGTCGTGCCTTCGGCGTTCGCCGACTTCCGTGAGCGGCGCCCTGCCGTGGAACTCAGGCTCGAGGTGCGCGAGGACGCGCTGCCGCTGCTGCGGGCGGACGAGGTCGACGTGGCGCTGGTGATCGAGACGGACCTCGACCGGCCGGAGGTGGACCCGTTCGCCTCGGAGCGGCTGTTCGACGACCCGCTGCTCGCGGTGCTCCCGGCCGGCCACCCGCTCGCCACCCGCCGCGCGCTGTCGCTCGAGGAGCTTCGCCGCGAGGACTGGATGCTCGGCGGCATCCCGGGAACCTGCCCCGACTCGAACGTCGTGCTGTCGGCGTGCGCCGAGGCCGGCTTCGAGCCGAACGTGCACTTCCGCTCCGACGACTACTTCGCCGTCCAGGGGCTCGTGGCGAGCCGGATGGGCGTGGCGCTGATGCCGCGGCTCGCGCTGGCGAGCCGGCGGGATGACGTCGTCGTGATCCCTCTCCGCGGCCGTCCGCCGATGCGGCGCGTCGTCGCCGCCTGGCGTCCGGAGACGCCCGCGCCGGTCCAGGACATGCTCGTTTCGCTCCGCGGCGCCGCGGCCGACCTGGCCGCGGAGTCCGCTCCCGCTCGCGCCGCCGCCTGAGGGCGGCCGCTCAGGCGGTCAGGAGTAGGCGTCCCACTCGCGCAGGAGCGGGTACGGGTCGAACGGGCGCCCGCCGTCGTACCAGCCGGGCGCGTCCCACATCTCGTAGTGGAGGTGGCAGCCGCTCGCGTTGCCGGAGTCGCCGACGCGGCCGATCTCCTGGCCCGTGTACACGCGGTCGCCGACGTTGAAGGGCGTGGCCGAGACGAGGTGCATGTAGGCGTAATCCACGCCGGTCTGGTCGCCGTCGATGACGAGGTAGTGACCGGCGGCGGCGTGGTACTGCTTGAACTTCACGACGCCGCCGCGGGCCGCGACGAGGGGGGTGCCGCAGCGGGCGAAGATGTCCTGCCCCTGGTGGGAATGGCCGGCTCGGCCCGTGCCGAAGCGCGCGCCCGCTCCGCCGTAGTCGTGGCGGCCCCGGACCGGGAAGATGTGGCGGTAGAAGTCGAACGCGTCGCGGCGGGTGTCCGCCACCTGTGAGCTGCGCGCCTCGGCGCCGTTGGACCCGCTGGCGACGACCCTGAACGCGTAGCGGCCCTCGGGCTGCAGCTGGCCTTCGCCGTCGTAGCCGTCCCAGGCGATCTCGTTGACCGCGCCGGGCGCCGCCTGCGCGGGCCACGAGCGGATGACCACGCCGTCGGCGACGCGGGAGAGGTCCACGCGGACGCTGGCGGGAGCATCCGAGTTCACGCGGTAGGAGAACTTGACCGAGCGGGCCGCGCCGAAGAAGAACTTGCCCTGGCTCGTGCCGGTCTCGAGCCGGGGACCGCCGGGGTCGCGAGGCCCGGGGGCGGGGGTCAGCTCGGGGTTGACCTCGGGCGGCAGCGGCGGCAGCACCGCGACGTCGCCCGTGCGCTTCGAGCGGTTGTCGTCGCCCGCCCAGACCGAGACGGGTCCCGTGGGAGCCGACAGCGGCACGACCGCGGTGACGCTGCGGGCGCTGCGGGCACGTGGCTTCACGGACTTGTCGTCGCGGGGGCCGCGGCCGCCGTGGAAGACGACCTTCGTGGCTCCGGCGAGGTTGCGGCCGGTGAGGCGGATCGTGGAGCCTCCGCGCACGCGCTTGCGGCTGCCGCACTCCTTGACGCAGGTGACCTTCGAGATCGCGGGCTTGGGCGCCCAGCGAACTCCGCCGGAGGCCCCGTGCGCCGGCGCGGCGACGAGGAGTCCCACGGCGCATGCCGTGAGAAGCCCCGCAAATCCCGTATGTCCACCCGCCTTGCGGCGAGCCGTGCCTGACTCCACTGGCCTCTCTTCCTTCCGGCCTACGGGGTTAGCTGACGGGCTCGGGCACGAAGAGCTGCCCTACGGCGTCACGAGCGTCCATGCGCTCCGCCGATTCGCCCCGGGTCGCCTCCTGGCTCCCCCTCTGGATCCCCCGTTCCCCACCGGGCGGCCCGGTGGGAACTCGGCTGGCTTGGGTCAGCGCGGCAGTATAACGGGGCTCGCGGAGGCATGACAGGCGCGTTGCGGGAGCGCTTCCTGCACGGTTTCCTGCACGTGTCGATACGCACATGAGGAGGTTTTCAGCGCCGGGGACGTCTTCCCTCGGCCTGCGATACTCCGTTCACGGCCGGACGCCTGGCGCGGACACCTGCGCCCGTCGTGTGTCAACATGTTCGGCCGTGCGCCGGAGGCCCAGCCGCCGACCGGCGCTTTTACCTGTGTCATGAAGACCTACGTAGCCACCCCCTCCACCCGCGACCGTGAATGGTTCGTGGTCGACGCCACCGGCAAGACGCTCGGGCGGCTCGCGACGCAGATCGCGGACACGCTCCGCGGGAAGCGCAAGCCGGAGTACACGCCGCACTGCGACGTGGGGGACTTCGTGATCGTCGTGAACGCCGAGAAGATCTCGGTGACCGGCAAGAAGATGCAGGAGAAGCTCTACCACCGCCACTCGGGCTATCCGGGCGGGCTGCGGACGCGGACGCTGGAGCAGATGCTCGAGCGCCGTCCCGAGGAGGTCATCCGCCTCGCGGTCAAGGGGATGCTCCCGCGCAACCGCCTCGCTCGCCAGCAGCTCCGCAAGCTCAAGATCTACGCCGGCCCGGAGCACCCACACGTGGCGCAGAAGCCCCAACAGCTGGAGGTCGACGCCTGATGGCCGACGACGAGACGCGCGACGACGCCCCGGACACCCCGGACGAGCCCGCCGCCGCCGAGCCCACCGCCGAGGAGCAGCCCGCGGCCGAGGCCGAGGAGCCCGCCGCCGAGGAGCAGCCCGCGGCCGAGGCCGAGGAGCGCGCCGCCGAGGAGCAGCCCGCGGTCGAGGCCGAGGAGCCCGTCGCCGAGGAGCAGCCCGTCGCCGAGGCCGAGGAGCCCGTCGCCGAGGAGCAGCCCGCCGCCGAGGCCGAGGAGCCCGCCGCCGAGGCAGAGCAGCCCGCCGAGGCCAAGCGCGAGAAGCCCAAGCGCAAGAAGGACGAGAAGGCCGACGAGCCGGACGTCATCCCCGGTGAGCACCTCGTTCCCGACCTCGTCCTCGAGGAGCGCAAGTCCGAGGACGACGACGAGTTCGCCCGCTACGCGGACGACGACGGCGAGTCCGCGGACGGCGAGTCCGAGGAGGCCGCGCCCGCGCCGGTCGCCGCGACCACGCTCGATCTCGCCGCCGGCGCCCGCTACGGCGCGACCGGCAAGCGCAAGCGGGCGGTCGCCCGCGTCATCCTGCGCCCCGGCACGGGCGTGTACACCGTGAACGGCAAGCCGCTCGACGCATACTTCCCGCGCCGCACGCTCCAGGTCCACGTCCGGCAGCCGCTCGAGACGGTCGGCTACGCCGAGCGCATGGACGTGGTGGCCCGTATTCACGGCGGCGGAGTCGCCTCGCAGGCGACCGCGCTGCGTCACGGCGTCGCCCGCGCGCTCGTGGAGGCCTCGCCGGACCTGCGTACCGAACTGAAGCGCCGCGGCTTCCTCACGCGGGACGCCCGCGTGAAGGAGCGCAAGAAGGCCGGGCTCAAGAAGGCCCGCAAGCGGCCTCAGTTCTCGAAGCGCTAGCGTCGCCACATGCCCGATGCCGTGACATCGCCGCGCGAGCGGCGCCTGTTCGGGACCGACGGTGTGAGGGGGCGCGCGGGCGAGTTCCTGAGCGCCGATCTGGCGCTCTCGCTGGGCCGGGCGGCCGCCGTCGCGTCGGGCGCCGCGACGCCACAGGTGCTGATCGTCCGCGACACGCGGGAGTCCGGCGAGATGCTCGAGGCGGCGCTCGCCGCCGGCATCGCGGCGGGAGGCGGCGACGCCCTGCTGGGCGGCGTGCTGCCCACGCCCGGGGCCGCGCTGCTCGTGCGCCGCTACGGGTTCGACATGGCCGCGGTCGTGTCGGCCTCGCACAACCCGTTCGAGGACAACGGGATCAAGTTCTTCGGCTCCGACGGGACGAAGCTCTCGGACGAGCTCGAGGCCGCGGTCGAGGCGCTCGTGGCCGAGCCCCCGCCGCCCGCGGCGCCGGGCCGGGTGCGCGAGCTGCACGGCGCGGCCGGCGACTACCTGCGTGAGCTTCACGCGCGCTTCGAGGGGCTCGACCTGTCCGAGCGCCGCATCCTGCTCGACTGCGCGAACGGCGCCACCTACCGCACGGCTCCCGAGATCTTCCGGCGCCTGGGCGCGACCGTGGACGCCGTCGCAGCCGAGCCGGACGGGCGCAACATCAACGACGGCTGCGGGTCCACGCACGTCGAGGCCCTGGCCGGCCGCGTCCGCGAGGGCGGCTACGACTGCGGCTTCGCCTTCGACGGCGACGGGGACCGCGTGCTGGCCGTCGATCGCGAGGGCGCCGTCGTCGACGGCGACGAGCTGATCGCGCTCGCGGCCCTGCATCTCCGCGGATCGGGGAGGCTGGCCGGCGACGGCGTCGCGGTGACGGTGATGACCAACTTCGGCTTCCACCGGGCGATGGAGGGCGCGGGGATCGAGGTGGCCACGACGCCGGTGGGCGACCGCCACGTGCTGGCCGAGCTCCTGAAGCGCGGCTGGGCCCTCGGGGGCGAGCAGTCGGGCCACATCATCGACACGGGCTTCGTCCCCTCGGGGGATGGGACCGCCGCCGCCCTCCTTACGCTCGAGGCGATCGCCGGGCGCGACCTCGCCGACCGCGACGCCATGGCGAAGCTCCCGCAGCGGCTTATCAACGTCCGGGTCTCCCGGCGCGACGCCCTGGAGGGCGCCACGGCCGTCTGGGACGCCGTGAGGAGCGAGGAGAGAGCGGTCGAGGGGCGTGGCCGAGTGCTGCTGCGCCCATCCGGCACGGAGCAGCTGATCCGCGTGATGGTCGAGGCCCCCGATCGGGCCGAGTGCGACTCCATCGCAGAGCGCCTCGCGGAGATCGTCGCCCGCGAGCTCGGCGAGTAGAGTCGGAGCGTCCTATGTGCGGCATCGTCGGATACGTGGGCGAGCGCCCGTGCCGTGAGCTTCTCCTGGCCGGGCTCCAGCGGCTCGAGTACCGCGGCTATGACTCGGCGGGCCTGAGCCTGCTGGTCGGCGGCCGCGTCGAGTCGGTCAGGGCGGTCGGCAACCTCAGCTTCCTCACCGACGCGGTCGCGGCGCGCGCGGCCGCGGGCGACGGCTCCGTGGCGACCGCCACCGCCTTCGACTCCACGACCGGGATCGGGCACACGCGCTGGGCCACGCACGGCCGCGTGACCGAGGAGAACGCGCACCCGCACTACGACACGAAGGACGAGGTCCACATCGTCCTCAACGGGATCGTCGAGAACCACGCGGAGCTGCGCGAGCGCGTGTTCGCCGAGGGCGCCGAGTTCACGAGCGAGACGGACGCCGAGGTCGTCGCGCACCTGATCGCCCACCGCTACGAGGGCGACCTCGTAGCGGCCGTCCGCGAGGCGTACGCGGAGCTTCGCGGCCATTACGCGTTCGTCGCGATGTCTGCCCACGAGCCGGGCCTGCTCGTCGGCGCCCGCAAGGAGTGCCCGCTGGTCGTCGGCGTGGGGGAGGGCGAGCGCTTCCTCGCCTCCGCGATCCCGGCGTTCCTGGCCGAGACCCGGCGGGTCCAGATCCTCAACAACGACGAGATCGTCGCGATCCGCCCCGGCTCGAGCGAGTTCATGGACGTCTCGGGGGCGCCGCTCGAGCGCGAGGTCGAGGAGGTCGACTGGGACGAGGAGGCCGCCGAGAAGGGCGGCTACGAGACCTTCATGCTCAAGGAGATCCACGAGCAGCCGGACGCGGTGGCGGAGACGATCGCCGATCGCACGGCGCAGGCCGACGCGGTGGACCTGGGCGACCTCGGCATCTCCGACGAGAACCTCCGTCAGCTCCGGCGCATCGTCGTCGTCGCCTGCGGCACCTCCTACCACGCGGGGCTCGTGGGCCGGTACGCGATCGAGGAGTGGGCGCGGGTGCCCGTGGAGCTGGACATCGCCTCGGAGTACCGCTACCGCAACCCGGTCGTCGACAAGCGCGATCTCGTCATCGGGATCTCCCAGTCGGGCGAGACGGCCGACACGCTCGCGGCGATGCGCCTCGCCCGCGAGCGGGGAGCCCACGTCCTGTCGGTCACGAACGTCATGGGCAGCCAGGCCACCCGCGACGCCGACGGCGTCATCTTCACCCGCGCGGGCCTCGAGATCGGGGTCGCCGCGACGAAGACGTTCGTGTCGCAGGTCGCGGTGATGTACCTGCTCGGGGTCCATCTCGCGCGAGTGCGCGGGACGCTTCCGCAGGAGCGGATCACGGCGCTGATCGCCGAGCTGAAGCGGCTGCCCCACTGGATCGAGGAGACGATCGAGCGGGTGGACGGGCCCGTGCAGGAGATCGCCGACCGCTGGAGCGACGCCGGCTTCTTCCTGTACCTCGGACGCAACATCGGCCTGCCCATCGCGCTCGAGGGCGCGCTGAAGCTGAAGGAGATCTCCTACATCCCGACCGACGCGTACGCGGCCGGCGAGATGAAGCACGGGCCGATCGCGCTGCTCGACGAGCGCACCCCCGTCGTCTGCGTCGCCACCGAGTCGCCGGTGCTGGAGAAGATCCTCTCCAACGCGTCCGAGGCGGCCGCCCGCGGGGCGAACCTGATCGCGATCACGACCGAGGGCGTCACCGAGGCGGACGGGCTCACGGCCGACATCGTGCGCATCCCGCGCACGGACTGGCTGCTCCAGCCGATCCTGGCGATCATCCCGCTCCAGCTCCTCGCCTACCGGATCGCCATCGCCCGCGGCCTCAACGTGGACCAGCCCCGGAACCTGGCGAAGACGGTCACCGTCGAGTAGTGGTCGGGCTCGACCTCCTCGAGATCGAGCGGATGGAGCGGGCGCTCCTCCGGCCCGGGCTCGCGGAGCGGCTGTTCACCCCGGGCGAGCTCGCCTACGCGCGCGCCAGGGCACGTCCCGCGAGCCATCTCGCGGCGCGCTTCTGCGCCAAGGAGGCGGTGGCGAAGGCGCTCGGCCTCGAGGCATGGGCGTTCCGCGACGTCGAGGTGGTCGCGACCTCCGGCGCTCCCGCACTGCGCCTGTCCGGCGCGGCGGCGGCCCGCGCGCGCGAGCTGGGCGCGGAGCCGCGGATCTCGCTGACGCACACGCGCGACATGGCCGGCGCCGCCGCGGTCCTCGCGTGAGCCTTCCGGACTGGGCGGACCCGCTCTTCGACGCCGACGAGATGCGGGCCGCCGACGCCTGGGCCATCGAGCAGCGCGGCGTGCCCTCCCTGGACCTGATGGAGCGCGCGGGTCTGGGCCTCGCCCGGATCGCGGCCGAGGCCGCGCGCCCGGGGCCCGTGCGGATCGTGTGCGGCAAGGGAAACAACGGCGGCGACGGCCTCGTCGCCGCGCGCCTCCTGCGCGAGGACGGGCACGAGGTGGACGTCCTCTCCGTCGCCCCGCTCGAGGACTTCCAGGGCGACGCCCTGGTCAATCTCCAGCGCCTGCCCGGCGAGGCGCCGGCGGCGTGGACGCCCCATGCCCTCGACGGCTCGGGGGTCGTGATCGACGCCCTCCTCGGGACGGGCTTCGCCGGGGTGCCCCGCGAGCCGGTCGCTTCGGCGATCGCCGCGATCAACGCCTGCGACGCGCGGGTGGTCGCCTGCGACATCCCCTCCGGCGTCGACGCCGCCACGGGCGAGGTGGCGGGCGAAGCCGTCCGCGCCGCGGTCACCGCGACCTTTCACGGGCCGAAGCTGGGCCTGCACGTGATGCCCGGCGCCGCCCATGCCGGCGAGGTCCGCGTGGTCGAGATCGGCATCCCGCGCGGCGGGCCGGGCGCCGAGGGAGCCGGGCTCATCACCGAGCGCGCGCTCGC
The DNA here is from genome assembly GCA_035553855.1 of Thermoleophilaceae bacterium. Classification (GTDB taxonomy): domain Bacteria; phylum Actinomycetota; class Thermoleophilia; order Solirubrobacterales; family Thermoleophilaceae; genus JBBDYQ01. Next base: position 86,900 of record DATMJO010000082.1, read on the forward strand.
CCTGGTTCCGCCGCGGCGCCGTCACGGCACGAAGTTCGACTCCGGGGCGGTCGTCGTGGCGGGCGGGTCGGCCGGCCTGACGGGCGCTCCGACCCTCGCGGCGCTCGGGGCAATGCGAGCGGGGGCGGGCTACGTGCAGGTGGCCGTTCCGGCGCCGGCGGAGGCGGTGCTCGAGGTGAAGCTCACCGAGGCGATGACGCGCGCGCTCCCGCACGAGGACGGCGCGCACTGCCCGGCCGGGGCGGCGGAGGTGGCGGCCTTCGCCGAGCGGGCGGGGTCCGTGGTCCTTGGCCCGGGCCTCGGCCGTTCCGACGCCGCGGCCGGGTTCGCCCGCGAGGTGGCGAGGACCGTCGCCGTCCCGCTGCTGATCGACGCCGACGGGCTGAACGCGCACGCGGGGGCGCTGGACGCGCTGCGCGAGCGTCCCGGGCCGACGGTGCTGACGCCGCACGCCGGCGAGCTGGGACGCCTGCTCGGCGCGACCTCGGCGGAGGTGGGCGCCCAGCGCCTCGCCTGCGCCCGCGCCGCGGCGGAGGCGAGCGGGTGCATCGTCGTCCTGAAGGGGGACGACACGATCGTCGCGAGTCCCGCGGGACCCGCGTTCGTGAGCCCGGGGGCCAGCCCGGCGCTCGCAACGGCCGGGACGGGCGACGTGCTCTCCGGTGTGATCGCCGCCTACCTCGCGAAGGGCCTCGGGGCGGTCGAGGCGGCGGCGGCCGGAGTGCTCGCCCATGCGCTCGCGGGGCGGGAGGCGGCGGCCCGGATCGGGGCCGACCACGTGATCGCGGGCGACGTGGCCGACTGCCTGTCGGCGGCGCTCTCCCGGCTCAGGCGTTAGGGTCGCGCTCGATGGCCACGGTGCGCGACGTCATGGATCCGGAGCCCGCGACCGTTCGCGAGGAGACGCCCATCGAGGACGTGGTCAGGCTGCTCGGCGTCCAGAACACGCCCGGCCTTCCGGTGGTCAACGAGGGCGGGCGCTGCGTCGGGATCATCACCGAGGCGGATCTCGTGCTCACCGACGAGGAGGGCGATCTCCACCTGCCGCACTACCTCCAGGTCTTCGGGGGACTGGTCTTCCTCGAGCCGCTGCGGCGCTTCGAGGACCGGCTCCGCAAGGTCTTCGCGGCCACGGCCAAGGACCTCATGACCTCCGACCCGGACATCGTGTCGCCGGACGCCGACGTCCACGAGGCGGCGCGGGTCATCGCCGACTCGGGGCACAACCGGCTGCCGGTCGTCGAGCACGGCCGGCTCGTGGGCGTGGTCACGCGCGCCGACGTGCTCGGCGCGCTCGTCGCCGAACGAGGGTGACCGGAGGCGCTGAGCGGGCCGTCGCCCGGGTGGACCTCGGCGCGATCCGGCGGAACTGCGCCTCGCTGGCGAAGCGCCTCACGGGGGGCGCGGAGCTGTGCGCGGTCGTGAAGGCCGACGGCTACGGCCACGGAGCCGTGCCGGTGGCCGAGGCGGCGCTCGCCGGGGGCGCCACCCGCCTCGCGGTCGCGACCGCCGCCGAGGCCGCGGAGCTGCGCCTCGGCGGGATCGAGCGTCCGGTGCTGGTCATGGGCGCGCTCACCCATGAGGACGCGCGGACGGCGGGGAGCGCCGGGGCCGAGGCGGTGGCCTGGACCCCCGAGTTCGTCCCCGCGCTCGCCGCGGCCGGGGTCAGGCGGGTGCACGTGAAGCTGGACACCGGGATGGGCCGCCTCGGGACCGCGGATCCAGGGCGGGCGATCGCGACGGTCGAGCGCGTGGAGGCCGACGCGGAGCTCGAGCTCGCGGGGCTGATGACGCATTTCGCCACTGCGGACGAGGAGGGCGACGAGCACTTCCCGCTCCAGCTCCGGCGCTTCACCGACTTCGTCGCCCATGCCGCGCGCCCGGGCGTGCCCGCGCACGCCGCGAACAGCGCGGCGACCATCCGCGAGCCGGCATCGCACTTCGGCATGGTGCGCTGCGGCGTCGCGATCTACGGCCTCGACCCCTTCCAGCGCGACCCGGCGGCGCACGGCCTGGACCCCGCGCTCGAGCTCCGCTCGTACGTGGCCGCCGTTAAGCGGCTCGCTCCCGGCGACAGCGCCGGCTACGGGCGCCGCTTCGTGGCCGGGCGGGAGACCTGGATCGGGATCCTGCCCATCGGCTACGGCGACGGCTGGCGGCGAGCGCTCACGAACAACGCCGACGTGATCGTGGCCGGCCGGCGACGCGGGCTCGTGGGCACCGTGAGCATGGACAACATCGCGGTCGACCTCGGGCCCGACACCGAGGTCCGACCCTACGAGCCCGCCGTTCTCATCGGCAGGCAGGGTGGCGAGCGGATCCTCTGCGAAGAGGTGGCCGAGCGGCTCGGGACGATCAACTACGAGGTGACCTGCGGCCTGACCCAGCGGGTCCGCCGCGTGCACGATTGACCGCGCTCGACGACAGCCCGGCGGTGCAGGCGGTCCGGGCGGCGCTCGCCGGCGAGCGGGCGTGGATCGTCGGCGGCACGGTGCGCGACGCGCGGCTGGGGCGCCCGCTGCGGGACGTCGACCTCGCGACGACCTCCGATCCGCGCTCGCTGGCGCACGCCGTCGCCCGGGCCGCCGGCGGCGCGGCGTTCTCCCTGTCGGACGAGTTCGGCGCCTGGCGCGCCGTCAACCGCGACGAGGGCTGGGTCTGCGACGTCTCGCCCCTCCAGGGCGCGACGATCGAGGAGGACCTCGCCGCCCGCGACTTCACGGTCAACGCGATGGCCGTGCCCCTGGCGGGAGGGGAGGCGCTCGACCCGCTCGGCGGCGCCGCGGACCTCGAGGCGGGCAGGCTGCGCGTGGTCGCCGCCGGGGTGTACGAGGCCGACCCGCTGCGGGTGCTGCGGCTCGCGCGGTTCGCGGCGGAGCTCGGGTTCCGCCCCGACGAGGAGACCGAGCGCCTCACGGCCGAGGCCGCGCCGCTGCTCGACCGGCCGGCGGGCGAGCGCGTGTTCGCGGAGCTGCGCCGCCTCGTCACGGCGCCGGGCGTGCTGGACGGCCTGCGGCTCGCCGACCGCCTGGGAATCCTGCGGGCGGTCCTGCCGGAGCTGTCGGCGATGCACGATGTCGAGCAGAGCCCGTACCACCACCGCGACGCGTACGGGCACACGATCGAGGTGCTCGAGCGCCTGCTCGAGCTCGAACGGGAGCTCGAGGAGGCCTTCGGCGACGCAGCTCCCGCGCTGCAGGGGCTGCTGGCGGAGCCGCTCGCGGACGAGCTCACCCGGGGCGGCGCGCTCCGCTTCGGCGCGCTCTTCCACGACGTCGGAAAGCCGGACACCAGGAGGGTCCAGGACGACGGGCGGATCACGTTCATGGGCCACGACAAGCTCGGCGGCGAGATGGTCACCGGGATCTGCGCCCGCCTGCGCACGAGCACGCGGCTGCGCGACCACCTGGTCGCCCTGACCCGCCATCACCTGAGGCTCGGGTTCCTCGTCCACCGGCGGCCGCTCGGGCGCCGCGAGGTCTACTCCTACCTGCGGGCGTGCGAGCCGGTGGAGGTCGACGTGAGCCTCCTGAGCTGCGCGGACCGCCTCGCGACCCGGGGCAAGAACCACGAGCAGGCGATCGAGCGCCACTTCGACCTCGCTCGCGAGCTGATCGGCGAGGCGCTCGCGTGGCGGGGGCGAGCGCCGGAGGAGCCGCTCGTGCGGGGCGCCGATCTCGCGCACGAGCTGGGGCTCGAGCCGGGCCCGGAGATCGGCAGGCTGCTCGCGCTCGTCGAGGAGGCGCGCTTCGCGGGGGAGGTCGCGACGCGCGAGGAGGCGCTGGAGGTCGCCCGCAGGAACCGGTTGTAGGGTTTGCGCCCATGCCCGACGACTGCATCTTCTGCCGGATCGTGGCGGGTGAGCTGCCCTCTGCGAAGCTCGCCGAGGACGAGCGCACCTACTCGTTCCTGGACATCAACCCCTGGACCCGGGGCCACGCGCTCGTGATTCCGAAGGCGCACTCGAAGAACCTCTACGAGATCTCGGACGAAGATCTCGCAGCCACCGTGACGGCGGCGGCCCGCCTGGCGCGGGATATGCGCGCCAAGCTCGCCTGCGACGGCGTCAACCTGCTGAACTCGTGCGAGCCGGCCGCCTGGCAGACGGTCTTTCACTTCCACATGCATGTCATCCCGCGCTACGACGACGACCCCCTGCGCCTCCCCGGCGCGCCCAGCCAGGCCGAGCCCGCGGAGCTCGCCGCGATAGCCGAGGAGCTGACACATGCCTAGGGTTCGCTACGACTGCGAGGGCGGTCTGGGGGTCATCACCCTGGACGACCCGCCGCTCAACCTGTTCGGCGTCGAGATGGTGAACGACCTCATCGCGGCGCTGGAGGAGGCCGAGGGCGACATGGCGAGGGCGCTCCTGATCCGCGCCGAGGGCGACGTGTTCACCGGCGGCGCCGACGTGAACGTCTTCCAGGGCCGCACGCCCGAGCAGGCGGCGGCGTTCTTCTCGGACCTCATCCGCATCGTCCACAAGGTCGAGTCGATGCGCTGCCCGACGCTCGCGTGCGTGCACTCGCTCTGCCTCACCGCGGGCTTCGAGCTGTCGCTCGCCTGCGACATGATCTGGGCCGCCGAGGAGGCCCAGTTCGGCCTCGTCGAGGCCGTGGTCGGCCTCACGCCCGCGATGGGCGGCACCCAGCGGCTCGTCGAGCGCGCCGGGCCCGCCCGAGCGCGCGAGCTCGTGATGAGCGCCGGGCTCTACCCCGCCGCGACGCTCGAGCGCTGGAACGTGGTCAACCGCGTCCTGCCCGCCGCCGAGCTGGACGCAAAGGCCCGCAAGTTCGCCGAGCGCCTCGCGGAGGGCCCCACCAGGGCCCACACCGCGACGAAGCTCATGGTCCGCGCCGCCCTCGACGAGGGCGTGCGCGGCGCCGACTCCAAGGTCGGGGAGATCGTCGCGCCGCTGTTCGCCACCGACGATCTCCAGAAGGCGGTGGACACCTTCCTCGAGAAGGGCGGCCCCGGCCACGCGACCTTCGAGGGGCGCTAGGCGGATGAGGGCGAAAGCGCTCGGCGCCGTGCTGCTGCTCGCCGTTCCCGCGGTGGCCCTCGCGGCGACCCGCCTCGACGACCGCGACGACTCCGCGGGCGCGGTCGATCTCTCGTCGGTGCAGGCTTCCCACAACCGGGTGAGCGACGAGCTGGTGTACGCGATCGACCTGCACGAGGAGATCACGCCCCGGACGCTGCTCCGCCGTGACGGCCCGCCCGGCAGCATCTGCGTGAACCTCTGGACCACGCGCCGGCCGGGCGAGGCCGCGCCGAACTACGACGCCTGCATCACCTCCGAGCCGCGCGGCCGCCGGTTCCGCGCGAGCGTGGCGAGCCACGGCGCCACGGGCGGCGTGCGCCGGGTCGGGCGCGCGAAGGTGGAGCAGCCTGCTCCGACGCGACTCGTGCTGCGGATCGACCCGGACCGGATCAAGCGCCCGAAGGCGGTCCGCTGGACCGTCCAGGCCGTCGCCTTCTCGAGCGGCTGCCCGTCGGTCACCGGCTGTGAGGACTACGTCCCGGACCGCCCGAAGTCGGCGCAGACCGAGCTCCGGGCCCCGCGCGGCTAGCGCCGCCGCCCCCGCCGGATCCCGCTCGGCTGCTAGCTTGTTCCGGCCGTGTCCAAGGAAGAGAAGATCGAGATGGAGGGCGAGATCACCGAAGCCCTCCCCAACACGATGTTCCGCGTGAAGCTCGACAACGACCACGAGGTCCTCGGGCACATCTCGGGAAAGATGCGCCGCCACTACATCCGCATCCTCCCGGGCGACCGGGTCAAGATCGAGCTGTCGCCCTACGACCTCGATCGCGGGCGCATCACCTACCGCTACAAGTAGCGCTCAGGCGGCGGCCAGCGTCGCCGCGCGGTCCACGAACTCGCGTCCGGTGGCGTCCTCCAGGTGCTCGGCCGCGTCGAGCACCCGCGCATCCGCGCCCCAGGGCGCCTGGATCATCAGCCCGATCGGCAGGCCGCCGGAGTGCAGGCCCACCGGGACCGAGACGCCCGGTATGCCGGTGAGGTTGCCGAAGCCGGCCTGGCGGACGTTCGCGCTGTCGGCCGGGACGATGCCCGACGGCAGCTCCACGGTCGGGTTGTCGAGCCGCGGCGCGGGCGCCGGGACGGTGGGCCAGACGAGCACGTCGACCCGGCCGAACGCCTCCGCGACGGAGCGCCGCAGCGCGCTGCGGACCCTGTCGGCACGAACGAGCAGGTGGGCCGGCAGCAGCAACTCGAACTTCACGAGCGCCCGCATCACCGGGTCCGCGTCGGCGATGTCCTCGGGCTCGAGCGAGGGCATGCCCTCGAGCGTGAGGCGCAGCACCGTGGCCGCCTGGGCGTGGGCGGCGTGGTCGATCTCGATCTCCGTGGTCTCCCAGCCCGCGGCGGCGATCGCGTCGCGGCAGGCGGCCTCGACCTCGGGATCGAGGTCCTCCCAGAACGGGCTGCGCACGAGGCCCGCGCGCAGGCCCGCGCCGTCGCCCGCCGGGAGGGGCATCCCCGTGAGGACCTCGCCGAGCAGGCGCGTGTCGGCGGCGTCGCGGCACATGGGGCCGGCGCAGTCCATCGAGAGGTAGCCGTGCACGTTGCCGTCGGTCGGGACGCTCCCGAAGGTGGGCTTGATGCCGGTGATGCCGCAGTAGGCGGCGGGGAGGCGGATGGAGCCGCCGCCGTCGGCGCCCGCCGCCCCGGCGACGAGGCGCGCGCCGACGGCCGCGGCCGAGCCGCCGGACGAGCCGCCGCCGCAGTGCTCCGGGTTCCAGGGATTGCCGCACGGCCCGTGGGCGGAGAGGTGGCCGGTCGAGCCGCCGCCCCAGAAGTGCATGTTCGTGACGCAGGCGATGACCGCCCCGGCTTCACGCAGGCGGCGGTGGACGCCGGAGTCGCCGGCGGGGAGCGCTTCGCGCGCGGTGCCGTCCATCGGCGCCCGCCAGGGGAGAGCGAACTGGTCCTTGACTCCGACCGGGACGCCGTGGAGGGGCCCCCGGGGCGCCTCGGCCAGCATCCGCTCGGACTCGTCGGGGAAGGTGTCGACCACGGAGTTGATCGGGCCGTCCCGCTCGGCGATCCGCTCGAGCGTCGCGGCGAGCAGCTCGGCCGGGTCCAGGTCGCCGGAGGCGACGAGCGCGGCCTGCTCGCGCAGGCCGAGGTCCTGGGGGTGCGCGTCCGCGCCGCCCTGGAGCGGGGCGCGCTCCTGCGAGGGCCGGGCGAGCGGCTCGGGGAGCGTCGATCCCTCGGGCGGGCGCGAGGGGTCGAGCGCCGTCTCCTCCCACACGTGGACCAGGTCGGCATCCCCCAGCGCGCGCAGGGCGGGGCCGTAGATCGCGTCCGCCGCGCGCATCACGGCGAGGTCGATCTCGTCGACCTCGACGCCTGCGAGCTCGAGGCCGGAGCGGACGTGACGCTCGAATGCGTCCATGCGGCCCCGTACCCTATCCGCATCAACCACGCCGGACCCGTGTTCCAGATTCGATTCCCGCACACGACGTGCGCGGGGTCGCGTATCCCCGTGAAGCCCGTCCTGCTGACACTCATGCTGCTGGCGCTCGCCGCCGTCGCCCCCGCCGCCGAGGCGCGGGTGATCGAGCTCGGCGCCACCGCGAGCCCGCCCCCCGCGAGCTGCCCCGACGACTGCCAGGCCGTGGGCCGCGTCACCGGCTACCAGCTGCGCGCCGAGAACGAGCGCAACCCGTTCCAGGTCACGCGCCGCGGCAAGATCGTCGCCTTCAGCATCACGCTCGGAGAGCCGCGGCGTGACCAGATCGAGTTCTTCGACGACCTGTTCGGTGGGACCGCGAAGGTGCGCCTGTCGATTCTCCGGCCCGGCACGAAGAAGCGGCATCGCCTCACCGGCCAGAGCGAGATCTTCGAGGTGAAGGACTACTTCGGCTCGACGCCCACGTTCGCTCTCTCGCGGCCACTCACCGTCCGTAAGGGCTACATCGTGGCGATCACCGCCGTGACCTGGGTCCCGACCTTCGCCGTGAGCCTGGCCGAGAACCAGGTGTGGCGCTCGTCACGGGACGCGGACAAGTGCGACGACGTCCGCCAGAACGCCGCGCAGCAGACGCGCGGGAGCCTCCGCACCTACGGCTGCATCTATCGCACCGCGCGGCTCATGTATACGGCCACGTTCGTCCCGGATCCCCGCCGCACCACGCCAGCGCCTGAGCGCTCCTCGCGCGCCGAGCGTCGCCGCTGAGCGTCAGGTCGCCGGCGGCTCGCTTGAGCCGATTGGCACGAGTCCCTGCCACGGCGGTACGATGCCCCCGTGTCCACCGAGGGATGGGTGTTCATGGTCGGCTTCCGGATCTTCGACGTCGGCCTGCTCGTGTTGTGGCTGGTCTGGTTCTTCCGCCTCCGCGACGACGGTGACGACCGGCCTGACGACGGCGGGCCCGGCGGTGGAGGCCCGGGCAAGGATCCTGGTGGGGACAGCGGCGGAGGCGGTGGCCTGGGGCTGCCGCTCGGGCGCTTCGGCCCCGGCGCGCGGCACCGTGACGGCCACGGGCCGCATCCGTTCCGGCCGGCACCGCGCCGAGGGGGCTCTCCTCCGATCAGGCGCCCGCTGCCCGCTCGGGTGAGGCGCCCGTCGGGCCCCGTGCCCGTGCGGCGCGCCTGATCCTCAGCAGGTACCGGGGTTCTCGGAGCAGAACTCCTCGAACCGCTCGGCGGGGCTTCCCGCCGGAGGGGGCGTGTCGTTGTCGGGCGTGTCCTGCGGGGCCGCCTGGCCGCCGGACGGCGCGCCTCCGCCGCCGGACGGGGCCTCGGCGCCGCCGTCGGCGGGCGGGGTGACCGTCCCGCCCGCGCCGCCGTCGGTGGAGGTGCCGGTCTCGGTGGTGTCCGTGCTCGGTAGGTCGTCGAGCGTGGGGGTGTTCTCGCCGGGGACCGTCAGCTCGGGCAGCGGCGGAACCGTCTGCGAGGCCTCCTCGTCGTCGCCCCCGCAGCCGGTCGCGACCAGGGCGAACAGGGAGAGGACGAGTGCGACGCGCTCCCGCATCGTGTCTACTCCTCGATCGCGGGAAGACGGCGGCCGCAGTGCAGACAGTCGTTCACGTCCTTGGGAACGAGCTGCTCGAGCGAGCAGCCGCAGAGGCGCAGGTTCTCGACGGCCCAGGGAAGCTCGCTGGGGGTCGGGGCCAGCGGCAGGATCTTCCCGACGACCTCGAACTCCTCGCCGGTCTCCTTGTCCACGTAGACCTTGCCCGGCTCGGCCTCGCGGATGACCTCGCGATCGGACCGGGCACGCAGGCGATATTTCTGGCGCTCTGCCACGAGCGCGGAAGAATAACGGGGCCCGCCGCCATACTCCCCCGCCGTGCGCGTCCTCATCTTCCACGGCTACCTCCTGCGGGGCACCGGGAGCAACATCTACACGGCGAGCCTGGCGCGGACGCTCGTGGCGATGGGGCACGAGGTGCACCTGCTCTGCCAGGACCGCGCGGCGGCGGACGTGCCGTTCGTGGACGCGCTGGGGGAGTGGGTGGACGGCGGGCTGTCGGTGCGGGTCCTGCGGGAGCCGGTGCGCTGCACGGCCTACCTGCCCGACATCGGGCGCCTGCTCCCCGTGTACGTCGCAGACGACTACGAGGGCTTCGACGCGCGGCCGCTTCCCGAGATGACCGACGCCGAGATCGCCCGCTACGTGGACGCGAACGCGGCGGCGGTGGCCGACGTCGCCGCGGCGGCGTCTCCCGAGGTGGCGCTCGCGAACCACCTGGTGATGGGGCCGCTCGCGGTCGCGCGCGGCCTGGCCGGTGCCGTCCCCTACGCGGTGAAGATCCACGGCAGCGCCCTCGAGTACACCGTGCGCCCGCACCGCAAGCGCTTCCTCCCGTACGCCGAGGAGGGCCTGGCCGGGGCCGGCGGCGTCCTCGTCGGCTCCCGCCACACCGCCGAGAGCCTGTGGGAGGTGATGGCCGACGAGCGGCTGCCCGCGCGGACCCGCCTCGGGCCCCCTGGCGTCGACGTGCACGCCTTCCGCCGCCTCGCCCCGGAGGAGGCGAGGGACCGGCTGCGGGCGCTCGCCGAGCGCCTGGACGGCGCCGCCGCGGCGGACTGGGGAGGGGAGGCCGGCGCGGCGGCCGCGCTCCGGGCGATCGAGCCCGGCCGCGACCGCGTCGTCAGCTACGTCGGGAAGCTGATCGTCTCGAAGGGGGTCGACCTGCTGCTGGCCGCATGGCCGCTCGTCTGCGCCGAGATCCCGGGGGCGCGCCTCTGCGTCGTGGGCTTCGGCACCTACCGCGAGGGGCTCGGCGCGCTTCGCGACGCCCTCGCCCGCGGAGACCTCGATGCCGCGCGCGAGATCGCGCGCCGGGGCCGCGAGCTGGAGGGCGGGCCCCCCGGCGAGCTGGCCCATCTCGCGTCCTTCCTGGACGGCCTCGAGGGCAAGCGCCGCGAGCGTTACCTGCGGGCCGCGCCGGCCGCGCTCGAGCGCGTCGACTTCACGGGGCGCCTGGAGCACGGCGACCTGCCCGATCTGCTTCCGGCCTGCGAGGCCCAGGTGGTCCCGAGCACCTTCCCGGAGGCGTTCGGGATGGTCGCCGCCGAGGCTGCCTGCTGCGGCGCGCTGCCGGTGTCCGCGTCCCACTCCGGGCTCGCGGAGGTGACGGCGACGCTCGCCCCGGCGCTTCCCGCGGCCCTGCGGCCGCTCCTGTCGTTCGACCTCGGGCCGGGCGCCGTCGAGGACCTCGCGGCGCGGCTCTGCGCCTGGCTCTCGCTTCCCGAGGGCGAGCGCGCCGCCGCGTCGGCCGCGCTCGCCGAGGCGGGCGGAGAGCGCTTCGGCTGGGAGCGCGTGGCCGATGGCGTGATCGCCGCCGCCCAGGGCCGCCTCGACGGCCTCCCGCCCGTGCCGCCCGCGCCATCCGGCACCGCGCCTTCCGCGGGGGCGAGTGGATAGTCTTCCGGGCGCTTTGGGGGCCCTCCGCCACACACGCAAGCTCGCGGCGCTCGCGCTGGCCGCCACGGCCGTCGCCGCGACCGGCTGCGGCCGGGAGGATCCGGTGGATCTCGCCAACGGCAAGGAGCTGTTCATCGGCGAGGGCACCTGCGGGAGCTGCCACAAGCTCGCCCGCGCGGGCACGAAGGGCACCCAGGGGCCCGACCTCGACGTGGCCTTCGGCCCGTCCCGGGCCGCGGGGATGAACGCCGAGACGGTGGAGGGCGTCGTGTTCCGCCAGATCGCCCACCCGATCCGCAAAAGCATCATGCCCGCCGACCTCGTCACCGGCGACGACGCGCGCGACGTGGCCGCCTACGTCGCGAAGGTCGCGGGCATCCCCGGCGAGGACACCGGCGAGCTCGCCTCGATCGGGGCATCGGCCGAGGCCAAGCCCGTGGAGGCCACGGGCCCGAGCCTCACCCTTCCCGCCGACCCGAGCGGAGCGCTCGCCTTCGTCGCGCCGGACCCGGATGCCAACCCGGGGACGGTCACGCAGATCGTCGCGAGCCCGGGACGGCTCGAGATCGTCATGCCGAACGAGTCGCCGATCCAACACAACGTGGCCGTCGAGGAGCTGAACGCGATCGGCGAGGTCGTGGGCACCGGCGGCACCTCGCAGGTCGAGGTCGACCTCGAGCCCGGCACCTACCGCTTCCTGTGCACCGTCCCCGGCCACGCCGAGGGCGGCATGGCCGGCGAGCTCACGGTCGAGTAGAGCCGGCCGCCACGATCGCCGCCAGCGGCTCCGCGAGCGCGGGGCCTGCGGCCAGGAGCCCTGCGGGCTCCCCCTCGAGCGGGAACGTGATTCCCCCGGCCTCCTCGACCAGCAGCCGTCCCGCGGCCCAGTCCCAGGGCTGAAGGCCGCGCTCGTAGTAGCCATCGAGCCGCCCGCACGCCACCCACGCGAGGTCGAGGGCCGCGGAGCCCGCCCTGCGGATGTCGCGCACGCGGGGGAGGATCGAGGCGAGCGCCTGCGCCTGGGACGCCCGCCGCTCCGCCGCATAGCCGAAGCCGGTCGCGACGAGCGCAAGCTCCGGCCGCTCGCAGGAGCTGACCCGGACCGGTGCGCCGTTGAGGTCCGCGCCGCGTCCGCGCAGCGCGCGGAAGGTCTCCGCGCGCGCCGGGTCGTGGACGACGCCGAGTGCGGCTCCCTCCGCGTCCTCGAGCGCGATGCTGACGCACCAGGCGGCGTGGCCGTAGAGGTAGTTCACCGTCCCGTCGAGCGGGTCCACCACCCAGCGGCGCCCGGCCTCCGCGTCGGCGGAGGCGCCCTCCTCGGCCAGGAGGCCGTCGCCGGGGCGCTCCGCCACCAGCATCTCCTCGATCAGCCGCTCCGCCTCGCGGTCGGCCTCGGAGACGGGGTCGGTCTCGGTGGACTTGTGGTCCACGCCCACCGCGGGCGCCCGGAAGCGCCTCATCAGGGCCGCCCCAGCCGCCCGCGCGGCGCGCTCGGCGAGGTCCAGGTCCTGCTCGAGGGAGAAGCCGCTCAGAAGATCGCGCGCAGGAGGAGGACCACGACGATGACCACGACGGCGACCGCGCCCACCCAGAGGAGGAAGCGGAAGGCCTCCTGCTCGGACCGCAGCGGGTTGATCATCGAGCCGCGCTAGATGATGTAGATCGTCGTGTACACGACGATCCACATGACGTCGACGAAGTGCCAGTAGATGCCCGGCACCTCGACCCCGCGGTGTTCCTTGGCGGAGAAGTGGCCGCGGAACGCGCGGACCGTGGTCATCGCGAGCAGCGTGAGCCCGACGAAGACGTGGGCGCCGTGTAGGCCGGTGAGGCCGTAGAAGATCGAACCCTGGGCGTGGTCGGCGGGGGAGAAGCCGATGTGCACGTACTCGTTGATCTGGATCACGAGGAACGTGAGCCCGAGCAGGGAGGTGGTGAGCATGCCGGCCCGCAGGGCGAAGCGGTTCTCGTGGCGCGCGCCCTCGAGCGCCCAGTGCATCGTGAAGCTGGACGAGATCAGGATGGCGGTGTTCACGCCGGCGACCGCGACCGGGAGGTGGTCCCCGTCGGCGGGCCAGGGGGCGTCGCCCACGACCCGGATGAAGAAGTAGGCCGTGAAGAACGCTCCGAAGAGCATGATCTCGGAGATGATGAAGAGCAGCATCCCGAGCGTCTGGGGATCGACCCGCGAGGACTGGTTGGCCGTCGGCGGGCCGTGATGCTCGTCGTGACCGTGGCCGGGGACGCCGTGGACAGCTGTGGCCGCGGACTCCATCAGACCCCCACGTCCTCCATCTGGGCGTTGCCCGCGGCCTCGCTGACCACGACGTGCTCGACGGTCTTCGAGGTGGTGGCGCGGGTGCGCTCGATGAGGTCGTTGCGCAGCCAGCCGGAGCGGGTGGCCGGGAAGGTCGAGATCACGATCTCGTCGACCGCGTAGAACTGCAACGTGTTCTGGATCGCGGTGAACGGGTCGGGGTGTCCGACCTGGCCGACCGCCTCGAGCCCCTCCTGGCGCATCAGCTCGAGCATGTGGGCGAGCCGCTCGGGGGCGCTGTCGTCGCTGCCGGGGATGATCAGGACGAAGGCGTGGGGCTTCTCCTGCGCCTTGCCGCGGAGGAGGCCCATCAGCGGGGCTCCTCCGAGCGTGTGGTTGGCGACCACGAGGGTCCGGGTGACCCCCTGCCGCTCGGCGTCGAGGTCCACCACGACGTGCTCGACGGGGATCTCGGAGACCTCCTCGACGCGCTCGATCAGGTCCCGGCGCATCCAGCCGGAGCGGGTCTCCGGGTGGGTGGAGATGATGATCTCGTCGTAGCTCGCGCTGTTCAGCGCGTCGGTGATCGCCGAGTACGGGTCCGGGTCCATGATCTCGCCGCTCGCCTCGATGCCGACCTCGGCGAGCTGCGCGATCGTGGTCCGCAGGCGGTTCTCCGCGGCGTGGCGGACGGACTCGTCGTACACGACGTAGCCGTGTTTCGGCGAGTTCTGCGGGCAGATCACGTGGACCTTGACCTCGCCGCTGTCGGCGCGGCCCTTCACGGCCTCGATCAGCGGCCGCCCGCCGACGGTCTCGTTCGCGACCACGAGGATTCGCCGGGCGCTCACGTGCCGCCGCCTGCGCCCGCGGGGGCGGGGGCCTTCTCGTCCTTGAAGACCGCGTGAACGGCGCCCGGGACGCCGAACTCGTAGGGGCCGCCGACGACCGTCGGGATCTCCGGGAAGTTGAAGATCGGGGGCGGCGAGGAGACCTGCCACTCGATCGTGTGGGCGCGCCAGGGGTTGGCCGCCGCCCGCGGGCCGGAGCGCCAGGAGACGATCATGTTGTAGAGGAAGATGAAGAACGACGCGCCGAAGATGAACGCCGACACGGAGATGAACGCGTTCATCGTGGCGAAGGCCTCGGCGTAGTCGGC
>DATMJO010000083.1:0-9733 GCA_035553855.1 Thermoleophilaceae bacterium
CGCGCCGGACCGTGCTCTGCACCCGGTCGGCGATGCGCGAGACCGCGCCCGTGCCCGGGATCGTCCCGAACGGCGTCTCGTCGAGGTTGGGCAGCGTGGAGGGGAGGGAGCGCAGAGCGCGGAGCGGGTAGCGGGGCACCCCCATCAGCCCGCGGGCGAGCATCGACAGCTCGCCGGGCTCCGACTCATGCGGGAGCTCGGCAGGCTCGGGCAGCTCGCGCCCCTCCGGCTGCAGGTCGAGCAGGACTCCCATGATCTCGGCGCCCGAGAGTCCGTCCACGACCGCGTGGTGGATCTTCGTGAGCACTGCCGCGCCGCCGTCCTCCAGCCCGTGGATCAGGTACAGCTCCCACAGCGGACGGGCGCGATCGAGCGGCCGCGCCGCGATCCGCGAGACCTGCTCGGCGAGCTTGGCGGCGGTGCCGGGCGCCGGCAGCGCGAGCTCGCGGACATGGAAGTCGAGGTCGAAGTCGACGTCGTCGATCCAGTACGGGTAGTCGAGGCCGAACGGGACCTCGGCGAGGCGCCAGCGGAGCGGCGGCAAAAGCGGCAGTCGCTCCTGCAGGAGAGCCTGGATGTCCGGCAGGGTGAGCTCGCCTCCGGGAGCGGTGCTCGTGTCGAGCACGGCGAGGCCCGCGACGTGCCCGTACTGACGTGGGGTCTCGAGGGCGAGGAACTGCGCGTCCAGGCTCGTGAGCTGCCGCATCGCCCGCGCAGTCTCTCAGGAAGCGGATCTCCGGCGCGAAACCCGGGCCGTATCCCCCGCTTGACGCCCGGCGCGGCTAGGGTGGGTCTCCCTGGAGTTTGGACTCGCGATGTCGGAATCGAAGAACCTGAAGGCGATCAGGCGCGTCTGGCGTGCCTACGAGAGCGAAGGCCTCAAGGCCGGCGCCGAAGCGCTGCTCGAGATCGCGGCGCCGGACGTCGCGATCGCGCCGTTCACCGCCCAAGGCCGGATCCTGAGCGGCCACGACGAGTACCGGGCCTACATCGACTCGAGCGTCGCCGACGACCGCACGCGCTTCGAGGCGCGCGCCCACCGCTTCGAGGAGGAAGGCGACACGATCGTGGTCGCCGGCGTGATCCGGCTGTTCGAGGCCGGGGGCTTCTCGGAGACGACCGTGCGCTGGGAGTACGAGTTCCGCGACGGCATGCTGGTCCGCGCCCGCGCAGCCTAGGCGAGGAGCGAAAGATCGGCCGCCGGTCCGCGTTATGTGGGGCATGGAGCGGCACGCCCCCGAACAGGACCCGCCGGGCCTCTGGATCTGCCCCGAATGCGGGAGCAGCTTCGTCCAGCACCTCGAGGCCGAGCCGATCGAGGGCCGCCGCTGGCGTCTCGTGCTGCGCTGCCCGGACTGCGAGTGGCATGCCGAGAACGTCCACGACCACGAGGACGTCCTCCGCTACGACCGCGAGCTCGAGGCGGGCGAGATCCTGCTCGCGCGCTCGCTGCATCTGCTCGAGTCGGAGAACATGGCCGAGTGGGCCGAGAGCTTCCGCATCGCGCTGCGCGCCGACCTGGTCGTGCCGGCGGACTTCTGACGACGCCGTGATCCCGCGCCCCGCAACCCTCGCGGGCCTCCTGGCGATCGGCGCCGCGCTGACGGGCGCGGTCCCCGCCCACGCCGCCGACGGCAACTTCACCGTCACCTGCCGTTACAGCCACAGCGCGCCGGACGACCCGATCGTCTCCCCGGGGCAGCCGGGAGCCGCGCACCTGCACGACTTCTTCGGGGCGATGGCCCTCAACGCCTACAGCGACTTTGCTTCGATGCGCGCCCATCCGACCTCGTGCCAGCGCGAGGCCGATCACTCCGGCTACTGGACGCCCGCCCTCCTCGGCCCCGACGGCAGGCAGCATCCCCCCACGCTGACGCGCACCTACTACACGGCGAGCACCCGCCGCACCAGCACCGTCCGGCCCTTCCCGCCCGGCTTCCGGATGATCGCGCGCGACCCGAACAAGCGAAACCCGTTCGTGGCGCCGGACACGCGACTCTTCCGCTGGCGCTGCGCGGGCGGCAATCTCGTGCGCGGGCCCACGAGGCCCTTCTGCGACTCCGGAACGCTCGACCTGACCGTCGTCTTCCCGGAGTGCTGGGACGGGCGGCCCGACAGCCCGGACCACTCCTCCCACGTCGCCTACGCCCAGCTCACGACCGGGCGCACGGGCGACTGCCCGGCCAGCCACCCGACGCTGCTGCCGCGGATCACGATGTTCATCGGCTACCCGACTCCGGGCGGCCGCCGCTTCGAGCTGGCCTCCGGCGGCCAGTTCTCCGCGCACGCCGACTTCCTGAACGCGTGGGACGAGCAGGAGCAGGCACTGCTCGTCGAGCAGTGCCTGAACGCCGGGCGCACGTGCTTCAGCGGAGGCCCCGCCGGCGCGCCCTCGGCGAAGACGGCGCGCTCAGAGCGACGGGCGCGGACTGCCTCAGCCCGGCGCTGAGGCAACGAGCACGCCCACCGTGCGCGCGTCGCCGCCCGCGGGCGTGAAGCGGATCTCGTAGTCGTCGGCCTCGAGCGGGACGACGTCGAAGAGGGCGGGCGTGCCGGGGATCGCGTCGGCGATCAGCCCGAGCTCCGGAATGGCGACCTGGCCAGGCGCGGGGACGCGCACGGTCACGATCGCACGCGATCCTTGCGGGATGTCGCGCCGAGCGCGCCCGGAGGCGCCGGCGTCGAAGCGGATCTCGGCCGGATCGTCGGCCGCGCGGCCCTCTGCCGGAGCCTTCGGCTCGCGCAGCTCGGGCGCGCGCTCGGGCGGCTCGGCGGGCTCGGGCTCGGACAGCGATGTGGCGAGAGCGGACGCGAGCAGCACCACCGCGAACAGCATCAGTACCCGCCTGAGATGCATGGGCGGGCGATGCTAGCCGTGCTTGGACGGATGGCCTACTCAAGGTCTCGGGAGAATCCGCCGATACGGATGCGAAGCCAGGGCCAAGGTGAAAAAGGCAAAGCTGCCGTGAGGCAGTGACGCAAAGCTCCAGGTCTCCGATTCGCGGCTTACGAAGACGAGGCGGCTGGGCTACCACCAGGGTCCACAGCGATGGGCCCCGTGGCATTTCTCCGGGTCTGGCTAACAGACCAACAGGACTCCCAAGGAGGAGTGCACATGCTGCGGAAGCTCCGCGACCGTATCCAGAGCGACGAGAAGGGCTTCACCCTTATCGAGCTGCTAGTCGTCATGCTGATCATCGGCATCCTTGCCGCGATCGCACTGCCGACGTTCCTCGGCCAGCAGGAGAAGGGCCAGGACGCCAGCGCCAAGTCGGATGCTCGTAACCTCGTGTCGCACGTAGAGTCGTGCTTCGCCGAGACCCAGACCTACGTCGACTGTGCCGCCACCGGCGCGCTCGACCCGACGGGTCTCTCGATCGGGACCGGCACCGGACAGGTCCGCGTGACCTCGACCGACGCCGATTCCTACAACGTCATCGCGACGTCGGAGAACGGCCATCAGTTCCAGGTCGAGAAGGTCGACGGGGCCTTCGCGGACCCGGCGCGCACCTGCCGCGACGCCTCGTCGGGCACCTTCGGGGCCGACACGAACGACGCCGGCGGCTGCAACAACGGCACCTGGTAGCTCAGGTTCTGCGAAGCAGCACTTCGTCACGGGGCGGGCCTTCGGGCCCGCCCCGTCTCGTTTAAGCGCGTGGCCCGACCTGCCGATAGCGGAAGGGTGAGGCGACTGAGGACCGAGAGCGGTTACACGATCGTCGAGTTCATGTTCGTCTCGGTGATCCTCGCCGTCGTCCTCGCGGCGACGCTCGTGGTGCTCGACAAGACCGTCGAGGTCTTCCCCGAGGACCAGGAGCGCGCACATGCGTTGCGCGACGCCCAGGTCGGGCTGGCCGAGATGACCCGCGAGTTGCGCCAGGCATACGACATCCACGCGCCGGCGTCCGGCACGGCAGCGGCGGGGGCGATGGTGGTCGACGTGACGCTCCGCAGCGTGGACTACCGGCTGAGCTACGACTGCACGAGCGGCGGGCGCTGCGTGCGGAGCGCCCAGCCGCTCGTGAACGGCGTGCCCACGGGCTCGCCGGTGACTCGCGTGGTGCTGCAGCGCGTGGTCAACGGCCCGACCGTCTTCACGCGCACGACCGAGGACTTCGTCAAGGCCCGCATCGAGGTGGCCGCCACCGGGGAGCGCGACCAGGGAGACAGCCACCGGGTCGTGCTCGACGACGGCTTCCTCGTGCGCAACACCGCCGGGTGACGGGGTGAAGCCCGGGCGGGCGGATCTGGACGTCCGGCTGACCCCTTCCCGAACCATCGTCCAGAAAGCGCCTAGGGCGGCTCGAACAGGGTATGGCCGCCGCCGATCCACGGGGCGGATGCTCTCCTTCCGCGGGACCGGGCGCCTGCGGGCGCGCCTCGCCGGCGAGCGCGGGCTCACCGTGGTCGAGCTCGTCGCCGTCGCCGGCGTGGTGGCGGGCGCGCTCGTCGCGACGCTGACCGGCTTCACGAGGCTCGACGCCCGAAACGACGCCAGGGGAGCGCAGCGGACGGCGGAGGATCAGACCGTGCGGGCACTCGACGGGCTCGAGTCCGATCTGCGGGAGACCGCGCGCGGCTCGGCGCGCGCGCCGGGGGGGATCGAGCGCCTGGGCTCGGACGAGCTCGTCTTCAGAGCGGCGGCGCCCGCGCCCGCGGGGGCGATGATGCGGGTGCGCTACTGCCTCGCGCGCCCGACCGGTCAGCTCTGGCGCCAGACGCAGGTATGGACTTCGGGCGGCGCGCCGCCGCCGCGTGCCGCGGAGGCCTGCCCCGCGCTGTCCAGGCCGGGGGAGTACGGGATGGCCGTGGAGGCGGCGGGCGCGATGGCGAACGCCGACGCCCTGCCCCTCTTCCGCCGCCAGGGCGGCGGGACACTGGTCGTGAGCGTCAGGGTCGACGAGGGAGCGCCCGGCGGGCCGCAGTCCCGCCTGGAGCGCCGCATCGCGCTGCCCAGGACCGCCAGGTAGGCCACTTGTCCAGTCTCCGGCCCGTGCGCGCGCAGGCGGGGTAGCGGCCGCCGACAAATCTCCCATGGCCGTACGCCGTGGGAGCGCGCCTGCCGGAGACCCTGGGCACCCCGAGGGCGGATTCGCGCTGCTCGAGCTGATCGTCGCGCTCGCGATCTTCACGTTCGGCGTGCTGGGCGCCGTCAGCTTCGTGGACGGAGCCAGCAGCGCGAGCGGCCAGAACCGGGCCCGAGAGGGCGCGACTGCGCTCGCCCGAGAGGTCCTCGAGACAGCGCGGGCGGTGCCCTACCGCTCGCTCACGAGCAGCGGGGCCACGACGGCGCTCCAGGGCCGCTCGGCGCTCGCCGACTCGAGCCCGGCGGCCGGGTACACCGTGCGGCGCCGCGGCATCGTCTACACGCTGTCGGTGACCGTCTGCGTCGTGGACGACCCGAAGGACGGCGCGGGGCCCCACGACGGTGGCCTCGAGTACTGCCCCGACAGCGCCGCCGCCGGATCCACCGACCGCGTCTCCGACGACTACCGGCGTATCGCCGCGGTCGTCTCATGGGCGCGGGACGGGAAGACCACGACCACGCGGCAGACCGGCGTGGTCTCGAATCCGGCCGGCGGCCTCGGCCCGTCGGTGGACACGCTCGCGCTCCGCTCGCAGACATCCCCGGTCACCCAGGAGCTCACGTCGGTCGACGTGGACCTGACGACCTCGGCCACGCCGGCCTCGGTCACCTGGTCGGTCAACGGCGACCCGAAGGGCTCGGCCACCGGATCGAACACGTCCTGGTCGTTTGCCTGGCCGATCGGGACCTACAACGACGGCACCTACGTCGTCCAGGCGCAGGCCTTCGACGAGGAGGGGCGGTCCGGACTCGCGCGGAAGCTCACCGTCGTCCTCAACCGGACCGCCCCGGCGGCCCCGACCGGCTTCGCCGGCGGCCGCAACGGCACGCCGGGCCACGTGGACCTCGAGTGGCACGCGAACCCGGAGGGCGACGTCGTGGGCTATCGCATCTACCGCTCCGACGCCGCCGGGACGCCCGGCGAGCGCGCCTGCCCGCCCGCGGGCGAAGGGGCCGGCGCGGTCCTCCAGCAGCTCACGTGCGTGGACGAGGGCGCGGCCGCCACCGGGACCATTCACTACGTCGTCAAGGCGGTCGACCTGACAGTCGGCGGCTCCTACCGCGAGGGCTCCGCCTCCGCCCCGATAACGGTCGAGGAGCCAGGGGCTGCCCCCTCGGTCCCGTCCGGCGTGACCCTGTGCAGCGGCGGCGACCCCGGCTGCAACGGCCCGGACGGCCTGCCCGCCCCGACGGGCACCACGGCGCTCTCCTGGTCGGCCTCCAACGACACGGACGGGACGATCCGCTTCTACCGCGTGCTCCGTGACGGCGTGGCCTACGCCGACCGCTACGACCGGCTCTATCCCGGGTCCGGGGCGCTCGTCTACGTCGACCGGGCCCCCGGAGGTTCCACGCACGCCTATCGCGTCGTCGCGGTGGACGACACCTACTTGCAGTCGGCGGCGTCCAGCGCCGTCACGGGATGAGCCGCATGCTCGAAAGGTCGTCCAGGAAAACGGGGGTCCCGCTACGAACATCCGGCCAGTCGCGCCGATTCGTGACCAGATCGTGTCTCACCCTCGGACATCCGAGTCGGGGTTCGCCCTGGTCGAGTTGCTGGTCGCGATGGCGATCCTGCTGGTCGGCATCCTCGGGATGGTCAACATGATCGACGGCGCGAGCCGCACGACCGCCGGCAACAAGGCGCGGGAGGCGGCCACCGCGCTCGCCCGCGAGATGATCGAGGTCGCCCGCTCCGCGCATTACGAGAACCTCACCGACACCGGCGTCGTGGGTCTCCTGCAGTCGCGCGGAGCCCTCGCGGACGAGACCCCCGGAGGCGCTTACACCGTGGCCCGCCGGGGCTACACCTTCACGGTCGAGGCGAGCGCGTGCGCGGTCGACGACCCGAAGGATGGGGCGGGTCCGCGCAGCGGCGCCGTCACCTTCTGCCCCGACAGCGCCCCGGCCGGGACGGGCGACCGCAACGCCGACGACTACCGGCGCCTGACGCTCACCTTCTCGTGGGAGCACGAGGGGGTCTCGAAGACCGCCCGCCAGACGACGGTGGTCTCGAATCCGGCGGGTGGCCTCGGCCCCTCGGTCACGGCGCTCGACCTCACGGGCGCGACCTCGCCGGTCACGGTGGCCCTCGCGAACCTCAACTTCAGCGTGCAGACGGCCTCGACGCCGGCGTCGGTGTCGTGGTCGGTCAACGGCGACACCCAGGGCGTGGCCGCGGGCACCGGAACCTCGTGGTCGTTCGGGTGGCCGATCACGAGCGTCAGCGACGGCACCTACGTCGTCACGGCCCAGGCCTTCGACGCGGCCGGCCGCAGCGGGATCACCTTCGGCCGCACCGTCGTGCTCAACCGGACGGCGCCGGCTGCGCCGGGGGGATTCGCCGGCGGGCGGAACGGCACGCCGGGCCACGTCGACATCGAGTGGCACGCGAGCACGGAGCCCGATGTCGTCGGGTACCGGGTCTATCGCTCGAGCTCGGGAGGCACCAAGGGAACCCGCGCCTGCCCCGCGACCTCGGCCGGCGCCGACGCCGTGCTCCAGGCGACTTCCTGCGTGGACACCGGCGCCTCGCTCCTCACCACGCAGCACTACGTCATCGCCTCGGTCGATCTCGACGCGGCCGGCAACAAGCGCGAGGGAACCGAGAGCGCCGTGCTGTCGGCGCCGCTCGGCAACGTCCAGCCCCTGACTCCGCTCGGGCTGCTCGTCTGTCTCGGCGCGACGGTCGGCTGCATCGGGCCCGACGGGCTGCAGGCGTCGGCAGGCACGACGGTCGTCTCGTGGGACGCCTCGACGGACGCCGACGGGACCGTCGCCTTCTACCGGATATACCGCGACGGGCTGACCTACGCCGACCGTTACGACCGCATCTACCCGAGCGGCGGCCCACTCCGCTACGTCGACCGCAATCCGGGTGGCCAGGTCCACACCTACTACGTCACCGCGGTCGACGACGACTTCGGCGAGTCCCCGCTCAGCCTGCCGGTGATCGGATGAGCTCGCGCGAGGAGAGCGGGATGACCGTGGTCGAGCTCGTGGTCGGCATGGGCATCTTCATCGCCGTGCTCGGCGCGGTGCTGGCCACGTTCGCGGAATTCGACGGCAACGCGCGGGTCAACAGCCTCCAGAACGACGCCCAGGAGCAGGCGAGGCGCTCGCTGTCCCGCCTCGCGTCCGAGCTGCGCAACCTCGCGAGCCCCACGAACGAGCTGCCGAACGCCGTCGAGAAGGCGGAGGGACACGACCTGGTCTTCCAGGCCGTCGCCGCCACGAAGCCCCCGGGCAGCGAGAACGCCCGCAACACGATGCGGGTGCGCTACTGCCACGCGAGCGGCAGCGGACGCGTATGGCGGCAGACGCAGACCTGGACGACCGCGTCCGCCCCCGCGGTCCCGGCGACGGCGAGCTGCCCGCAGGCCGAGCAGGCCGGCGGCTGGGCGTCGACCCAGGAGGTCGCGAAGGACGTCGTGAACGGCAGCGGACGGGCTCTGTTCACCTACAACTCGGCGACCCTGACCGGGATCACCGAGGTGCGCGCCCACCTCTACATCGACGTGAATCCCGGCGAGCGCCCCCGCGAGGCCGACCTCGAGACGGGGCTGTTCCTGCGCAACCAGAATAGGCTGCCGCAGGCGTCGTTCACGGCGGCGGCGAACGGCTCCCAGATCGTCCTCAACGGCTCGGACTCGACCGACCCGGAGGGCAAGGCGCTGACCTACCTCTGGTACGACGGCGCGACCTTCATCGGCGACGGGATCACCCGTACCTACGTGCCGGCGACCTCCGGTACCCGCTCGATGTCGCTCAAGGTGCGCGATCCGGCCGGGTTGGAGCACACGGCGCCGTCCCAGGACGTCTGCATCGTGGGGGCGAACCCGTGCTGAGCCGGGCGCGCGCAAGGCTCGCCGGGGAGCACGGCTCGGTC
The DNA here is from genome assembly GCA_035553855.1 of Thermoleophilaceae bacterium. Lineage (GTDB taxonomy): Bacteria > Actinomycetota > Thermoleophilia > Solirubrobacterales > Thermoleophilaceae > JBBDYQ01. The sequence goes on from DATMJO010000083.1 coordinate 8,976, forward strand.
GCGATCGCGGTCGTGATCGTCACGCTGATGGTCGCGCTCGGCCTCGCCACCTTCGCGTCGGTCGGCACCCAGACCCAGCTCTCGGCGAACGACCGGATCAGGGAGTCGGCGTTCAACCTCGCGGAGGGGGCGATGAACGCCCAGACCTTCATCATCGGCCGCCTCGGGCCGGGCCACGCCGCCGCGACCTTCCCCACGCAGTGCCCGCAGGCCGGCGTCCAGCTCTGCCCCGACGCGGCGACGGTGTCGAACAGCTTCGACGGCGACGCGCAGGCCGACTATGCCGCCGGCACGACCTGGACTACGACGGTGCGCGACAACGGCTCGGGCACCTTCTACGACCCCGCCGTCGTGGACACGCAGCCGCATTACGACGCGAACGGCGACGACGAGGTGTGGGTCCGGGCGAGCGCGACGGTGCGCGGGGAGACCCGCACGCTCGTCGCGCTCGTCGAGGTGGAGGCGCGCCAGATCGAGTTCCCGCGCTACGCACTCCTCTCCGGCAAGTTCAAGACCTCGAACAACGGCAACAAGACGATCATCGACACGACGGGGTCGCTCGGCATCGGGGTCCGCTGCGACGAGGTCGGCAACCCTGACGGGAGCTCCACCTGCCTCGGCTACGACCCGAACAAGGGACAGGTCTCGCCGAACGTCTGGTACGACAACTACACGAACGCGAGCGCGGTCTCCGCCGACGACATCGACGGGCTGCGCGACTACGCCGAGGCGCAGGGCACCCACTACGCGACCTGCCC
>DATMJO010000084.1:0-32171 GCA_035553855.1 Thermoleophilaceae bacterium
GACGTTGAGGTTGCGGCCGTAGTCGGTCTCGATCTCGTTGATCGCGGCGAGGTGCTCCCAGCGCACCCCGTACTGGATCCCCGCGGCCTGGTAGATCGGCAACAAGAACGGCGGCACCCGGAACTTCCGGATCACGAAGTCGGGCAGCCCCTCCCGGAACGAGTCCGCCGGCAGCTCGCCGAACTCGACGGGGGCGGGAGTGGGCGCCTCGGGCCTCGCTTCCCGCTCGCGGGTCTTGCGCTTCGCGGGGCGGCGTCTGCGCGAGCCACGCCGCTCGGGCTCGGGGGGGGAGGGTGACCTCGAAGGTCTCGGGTCTCCGCCGCGGCGCTTCCGTGTCCGGCCCGCCGGCATCCGGCTCCGCCGCCTGCGGGGCCGGCTCGGGCGACCGCGGAGCCGGCGCCTCGGCCGCGGGCGGAGGCGCGGCGACCCGCTGCGGCTGGGCGGAGGCGTACGGCGGCGAGCCGAGGGCCGCGCAGACCGCGCCTGCGCCTGCGAGCGCGAGCAGCGCCCGCCAGGACGCCCGCCCGGCGCCCGTCGCCTCACCCCTGATCATCGCGTGCCCCCACCGCACACGGCATCTTGCACCACGGCGCCCCTGTTCCTCCCCGGCCGCGCGGCTGTCCCGCCGCGGCGTGGGCGGTTGCCTCTCTCTAGAGTCCCGCGGATGCTGAAGGGGCTCGAGGGGCGGCGGGCGCTCGTCACGGGCGCCTCCGGGGGAATCGGCCGCGCCATCGCGGTCGACCTCCACGCGCGAGGGGCCCATGTGATCGTCAGCGGCCGCCGTGCCGAAGTGCTCGACTCGCTCGCCGCCGGGCTGGGCGGCCGCTGCGAGGTCGTCCGGGCCGATCTCGCGGACCGTCGCGACACCGAGGCGCTAGCGGAGGTCGCAGCCGGGGTGGACGTGCTGATCGCCAACGCGGGCCTGCCCGGGACGGGCCGGCTCGAGGAGTACTCGGACGAGCAGCTCGATCGCGTGCTCGACGTGAACCTGCGCGCCCCGATCGTGCTCGCCCGGTCGGCGGCGCCCCCGATGGCGCTCCGCGGGGAGGGCGCGATCGTGTTCATGGGGTCGGCCTCGGGCAAGACCACCACGGGCAACCAGTCGCTCTACTGCGGCACGAAGTTCGGCCTCCGCGGCTTCGCCCTGTCGCTGCGCGAGGACATGCACGGCAGCGGCGTGGGCGTGACGCACGTCGCTCCCGGCCCGATCCTCGAAGCGGGGATGTTCGCCGACACCGGCCTCGGCGTCCCGCGGGGATCAGGCGCTCGGACGCCCCGTCATGTGACCGCGGCCGTGGCACGCGCGATCGAGAGGGCGCCGGCCGAGATCGACGTGGCGTCCGTGCAGCTCCGCCTCATCGGGCGCGTGTTCCTCACCGCGCCGGGGCTCTTCAACGCCCTCGGCCGGCACATGGGGGCCACGAGGATCGCAGCGGACTTCGCGGATCGCCAGAGCGCCAAGCGCTGAGCGGCCTCCAGCTCGCTGCCCCTGACCTGGACGGATGTTCGATTGGGGGATCCCCCGGCGATCGGGACACTGGGTCGTCCGTGAAGGCTGCCGCATCAGCCCGGGACACCCCTGGCGAACTCGGAATGCTCGAGCTCGAGCTGAGCCGGCGCCGCCTGGCCGAGGCGGAGAGCCTCGCCCGCGTCGGCAGCTGGGAGTGGGACGTGGCTGCGGACAGGGTCACCTGGTCCGACCAGCTCTTCCGGATCTACGGGCTCGAGCCGCAGTCGCTCGAGCCCACCTACGAGGCGTTCCTCGAGCGCGTGCACCCCGACGATCGGGAATCCGTGGACGCGCGCAACCACAAGGCGTTCGCCGACCACCGGCCGTTCGAGGACGTGAAGCGTGTCGTGCGGCCGGACGGCAGCGTCTTCCTGATGCGCACCCAGGGCGAGGTGATCGAGGACGACGAGGGCGGAGTCGCGAGGATGATCGGTGTCTGCGAGGACGTCACCGAGCGGGTCGAGGCCGAGAGGACGCGCTCCGCGCTCGCCGCGATCGTGACGAGCTCCCACGACGCGATCTGGAGCTACGACCTCGGTGGCAGGATCACGAGCTGGAACCCCGGGGCCGAGCGGCTGTTCGGCTACACCGAGGAGGAGGCGCTCGGATGCCCGGTCTCGATCCTCGTCCCCCAGGGGCAGGTGGCCGAGCACAGGCGCACCCACGAGCTGGCCGGCGCCGGCGAGGCGGTCGAGGAGTTCGACACGCGCAGGCTCCGGAACGGCGGCCGCGAGATGGATGTCTCGATCGCCCTGTCGCCCGTCAAGGACGCGAGCGGCGAGGTCACCGCCATCTCGGCGATCGCCCAGGACATCGCCGAGCGCAAGCGGCTCGAGACGGAGATCCGGTGGCTCGCGAGCCACGATCCCCTGACCGGGCTCTACAACCGCAGCCGCTTCGAGGAGGACCTGTCGGCCGCGCTGGCGCGCGCCTCGCGACGGCGCGCCCGCGGCTCGGTCGTCCTGCTCGACCTCGACAACTTCAAGTTCGTCAACGACACCTACGGCCACAGGGCGGGTGACGCCCTGGTCCGCGCCGTGGCCGGGGCGCTCCAGAAGCGCCTCCGGCTGACGGACGTGCTGGCCCGTCTCGGCGGAGACGAGTTCGCCATCCTGATGGAGGACACCGAGGAGGAGCGCGCCGCGTCGCTGGCGCGCGATCTGCTGGAGACGGTGCGCGCGACGGCCATATCGATCGAGGGCCACGCGATCCGGGTCACGACGAGCGCGGGAGCCTCCATGTTCACGGGCAGCGAGTCCGGCGAGGCCGTGCTCGCGGCAGCCGACCGCGCGATGTACGAGGCGAAGGACGCGGGCCGCGACCGGGTGGTGGTGCACTCACCGGGCAGGAGCGCGGCCTCACACGACCAGCACCGGACCGGCTGGGAGGCGATGATCCGCGAGGCGCTCGAGGGCGACGGGTTCGTGCTCCATTGCCAGCCGATCGTCGAGCTCGCATCGGGGCGGGTCACGCGTCACGAGCTGCTGCTCAGGATGCGGGGCGACGACGGCCTCATCGCGCCCGCGTCGTTTCTCGCTGTCGCGGAGCGGCTGGGGCTGGTGGGGCGCATCGACCGCTGGGTTGTCGAGTCCGCCCTCGGGCTGCTGGCCGACAGCGACGACGACCTGGTGTTCGAGGTGAACCTCTCCGGCCAGTCGGTCGGCGACCGCCGCCTGCTCGAGCGCATCGAGGAGGGCCTGGCGGACCGCCGCGTCGATCCCGAGCGGTTGATCTTCGAGATCACCGAGACCGCCGCCATCACGAACATGGACGACGCCCGGCTTTTCGCCGAGGCGCTGACCCGGCTCGGCTGCCGGGTGGCCATCGACGACTTCGGCGCGGGCTTCGGGAGCTTCTACTACCTCAAGCACCTGCCGGCCGATCTGCTGAAGATCGACGGCGACTTCGTTCGGGCGCCGCGGACCGTGACCGACGAGCTCGTGATCGAGGCGATCGTGCGCATCGCGCGCGGGCTCGGTAAGAAGACCGTGGCCGAGTACGTCGAGGACCAGCAGACCATGGACATGCTCCGCGCGCGCGGCGTCGACTACGCGCAGGGGTTCCACGTGGGGCGCCCGGTGCCCGTCGAGGAGCTCGGCCGCCGCTAGGAGAAGGCGAGCGCGGCTCTCACGAGGCGCGCCTGCTCCGCGCGGTGGGCGGCGGCGTAGCCCTCGCCGGGGCTCGCGCGCCAGTCGCGCCCGACGTAGCGGTACTCGACGCCCGGCGGCAGGATGGCGTCGAGCTTGGGCTTCATGAACGAGCGGGCGCCCAGTACGGCTAGCCTCGGATGGAAGGGGTACCCTGGCACCTCGTGGGGCTCGACGCACGCGCGGAGAAATTGCTTGAAGCCGAATACCGCGACCTCCTGGCGCTTCGCAGCAGGAGTGCGGACGAGCAGGTCGTATGGAGGCGCGCCGCCTCCGCTGGCGGTGTCTTCCGCGCTCTCGTTGAGCTGGATCTGCTGACCGCATCCGCGCGTACTCGATGGGAGCGCAAGCTGGCGGAGCCTTTGGGGTCGCCGGCCGCCGGAACAGCGGCGTCGGGCGGGGGTCATGAGGAGTCCTTGGCGGAGACGTCCCGACCGCTCCGAGTCGTCGATCTTACGTCGTATGGCGAACTCGGAATACGCCGCTTGATCAGCCTCGAGATCTTCGACGCTGCGATGGCACTCCGATGGATGTTCAATGCGCGCAGCAGTTCCCTTCCACCAGGCGATCCGACCATTCGCGACGACCAGCTGAGGACATACCGGATTGTCGCCGGTCGCGCCTATACCTTTGCCGACGCTGGGCCGATCCGGGGCGAAACCATCTATGCGCCCACGATCTCGACTGCGACTCAGTTCCTCACTGTGGCCGACGGTGACAGAGAGTTGCTGATTCGTCTGACCGGGAGGTAGGCTGGACCGACGCCGAGATGCGCCGCCAGGTTCGGTGCATCTCGCCTCATCTTGCAGGCATCGAAGGCGATGTTTGCGGTGACCTGGCCTTGGGTGAGGCGGGACCGGTGGACGTGGTCGTGGTGTAGAACGCAAGGTGGGTGTCGAGTTCGCCGCGGCGGCCGGCGAGGCCGGGGGGGGTAACGCGTGAACGCGGGGCGCCGGCCCGCCCTCATCGAGGTCTTCTTGTGGAGTGGAGTGCCCCGCTTTGGGGGATCACTTTGACCGCTGGGGCCGTTGGGGTCGGAAAGTTGGGGTCCGGACGGGAGCCAAAGTGCCGCGGTCTTATTCGCGAACGAAACGAGACGCGGTGAGCTGCTCCAGGCTGAACGCGGCGGAGAAGGCGAACACAACCGCCCCGCGAGACGATCGCCGAGCGCCGCGGGCTGTCCCCCCGGCGCGCCGCCGCCAGAGCGCCGCGGGCGGTGGACCCGTCTTCTGCGCCTCAGGCCGTCAGGAGAAGGCGAGCGCGGCTCTCACGAGGCGCGCCTGCTCGGCCCGGTGGGCGGCGGCATAGCCCTCGCCGGGGCTCGCGCGCCAGTCGCGCCCGACGTAGCGGTACTCGATGCCGGGCGGCAGGATGGCGTCGAGCTTGGGCTTCATGAACGAGCGGGCGCCCATGTTGCGCGGCTCCTCCTGGACCCACACCACCTCGCGCAGCGCGGGGTAGGAGTCCATCAGCTCACGAAGCTGCGACTCCGGGAACGGGTAGAGCAGCTCGCAGCGGGCGATCGCGACATGGCGCTGCTCGGCGCGGCGCTCGTGGCCCTGGATGTCGTAGTAGATCTTGCCCGAGCACAGCACGAGGCGGGTGACCTCCTCCCGCGGACCGGCGGGCGCCGGGTCGTCGAGCACGAAGCTGAAGGCCGAGTCCGAGAGCTCCTCGAGGCGTGACGCGGCGGCCGGCAGGCGCAGCAGGCTCTTCGGCGTCATCACGACGAGCGGGCGGGCCTTCTTGACGAGCGCCTGGCGCCGCAGCAGGTGGAAGTACTGGGCGGGGGTGGTGCAGTTCGCGACGCGGATGTTGCCCTCGGCGGCGAGCTGGAGGAAGCGCTCCAGGCGGCCGCTCGAGTGCTCCGGGCCCGAGCCCTCGTAGCCGTGCGGGAGCAGCAGCGTCAGACGGGTCGTCTGCCCCCACTTCGCGAGCCCGGAGACGATGAACTGGTCGATGATCACCTGCGCCGAGTTCACGAAGTCGCCGAACTGCGCCTCCCAAATCACGAGCGCGTCCGGCGCCTGGGCGCTGTAGCCGTACTCGAAGCCGAGGCAGGCGATCTCCGACAGCGGGCTGTTGTGGAGCTCGAACGGCGCCGTGGCGTTGGGGAGGCGCTGGATCGGGGCCACGCGCTCGCCGGTCGAGGAGTCGCTCAGGACCATGTGCCGCTGGCTGAAGGTGCCGCGCTCGGTGTCCTGCCCGGTCAGCCTGATCGGGACGCCCTGGCACAGCAGCGACGCGAACGCGAGGGCCTCGGCCTGCGCCCAGTCGATGCCCAGGGCGTCCTCGCCGGTGGCGGTCAGCGCCTCGCGCCTGCGCTCGAGCTGTGGCTTGAGCTTGCGGTGGATGTTGAAGCCGTCGGGCACGCGCAGGAGCTGCTCGTTCAGGGTCACGAGCGTCTCGGCCGGGACCGCGGTCTTCGGCTCGGGGCTCTGCGAGCGGTCGAGCTCGTGCTCGCCGGTGTCGGGCCCGGCCGCCATCGACTCCTTGAGCGCCGCGTGGGCGTCGGCGAGCCGCTGGTAGCGCTCGCTCGCGATCTGCTCGGACTCCTCCTTGGGGATGACGCCCTCGGCCGCGAGCCGCTCGGCGTAGATCGCCCGCACGGGCGGGTGCTTCTTGATGCGCTCGTACATGACGGGCTGGGTGTAGGCGGGCTCGTCGGTCTCGTTGTGGCCGAAGCGCCGGTAGCCCACGAGGTCGATCAGCGCGTCACGGCTGAAGCGGTCCCGGAACGCGAACGCGAGGCGCACCGCGGCGATGCACGCCTCGACGTCGTCGGCGTTCACGTGGATGATCGGGATGTCGAAGCCCTTGGCGAGGTCGGACGCGTACCGCGTCGAGCGCGAATCGCCCGGGTCGGTCGTGAAGCCGAGCTGGTTGTTCGCGATGATGTGGATGTGGCCGCCGGTCGAGTAGCCGGGCAGGCCCTGGAGGTTCATCGTCTCGGCCACGACGCCCTGCCCGGGGAAGGCAGCGTCGCCGTGGATGATCACGGGGAGGACGAGCGAGAAGTCCACCGTCGCCTCGCGCGCCTTGCGGCTGGTCTGGTCGGCCCGCGCCCGGCCCGTGATGACCGGGTTGACGTACTCGAGGTGGCTCGGGTTGGGCGACAGCGTGACGGTGATCCCCTTCTCCGAGCGCCGCGTCTTGTAGGTGCCCGACGCGCCGTAGTGGTACTTCACGTCGCCCGTGCCGCCCTCGGGCTGCGCGGTGTCGACCTCGAGGCTCGACTCGCCCTCGAACTCGGCGAGGATCGCCTCGTAGGGGCGCCCGACGGTGTGGGCCTGAACGTTGAGCCGGCCACGATGGGCCATCCCGAGCACGACCTCGCGCGATCCGGCGGACGCCGCGAGCTCGATGATCTCGTCGAGCATCGGGACGAGTGCATCGAGCCCCTCGATCGAGAACTGCTTCTTGCCGAGGAACGCCTTGTGCAGGTAGCTCTCTAGCGCCTCCACCTCGGACAGCCTGGAGAGAAGCTGCCGCTTCTCCCCCTCCGACATCGGCTTGCGGTGCTCGCCCCACTCGACCGTCTGACGGAGCCAGACTCGCTGCTCGTGGTCGGCGATGTGCTCGATCTCGTATGCGATCGAGCCGCAGTAGGTCTCCCGCAGGTGGGGCAGCGCCTCCGCGAACGTCTCGCCTGGCACAGCGATGCGCAGGACGTGAGCAGGGATGGCCTCCATGAGCTCGGGCGTGAGGTTGACCGTCTCCGGGTCGAGCGCGGGATCGCCGAGCGGGACCACGCCGAGCGGGTCCACGCGCGCCGCGAGGTGGCCGTGCATCCGGTGCGCCTTGACGACGCTCGTGGCCGCCTGCACCGCCTGGAGCAGCGACTCGTCCGGGTCGGCGGAGACGGCCGGTGCTATCGACGCGGGGACCGGCTCGGAGCTCGTGACGACCGGGTCGACGCTGCTCGCCTCGACGCGCTCGCCCTCCACGCCGAGGGCCTCGAAGACACGCTCATAGAAGCCGTCCTCGCCCTGGAGCAGCTCGTCGATCCGCTTGAGGAAGGCGCCCGACTCGGCTCCCTGGATGATGCGGTGGTCGTAGGTGCTCGTCATCGTCATCACCTTGGAGATGCCGAGCTCGGCGATGCGGGACTGGTCGGTCGCCGAGAAGCCCGCCGGATAGCCGATCGCCCCGGTGGCGACGATCGTGCCCTGGCCCGGCATGAGCCGCGGCACGGACGCGACCGTCCCGATGCCGCCAGGGTTGGTGAGCGTGATGTTCGCGCCGGCGTACGCGTCGGGGGAGAGCTCGTTGTCGCGCGCGCCGGCCACGAGCTCGTCGTAGCGGGCGACGAAGTCTTTGAACGACATCTCGCTCGCGTCGGCGATCACGGGGACGACGAGGTTGCGCGACCCGTCCTTGCGCGGGGCGTCGACGGCGATGCCGAGGCTGGTCGTGGCCGGCGTGACGCGGTGCGGGGAGCCGTCGACCTCCGCGTAGCCGTGCCCCATGACCGGCATGTCCTTCGCCGCCTGCACGATCGCCCAGGCCACGAGGTGGGTGAACGACAGCTTCTGGCCCGCGGCCTTCAGCAGGCGCCGGCGCCTGTCGAGCGCGCCGACCTCGAGCGTGCGGAAGCTCGTGGCCGTGGGGATCGACCGGCTCTCGTTCATGAAGCGCACGAGCGTGCCGGCGGGGCCGCGGATCGCCTTCGACTCGGCGCCCGCGGGCGGGGCCGGAGCCGATGCGGCCTTGCCCCCGTTGCCCTCGGCCGCCGCGAGCACGTCGGTCTTCGTGACGCGCCCGCGCGGGCCGGTGCCCTGGATGGACGAGACGTCGAGCCCGCCGGCGGCCGCCATGCGGCGGGCGACGGGAGTGGCCTGGCCGCCGTTGCCCGAGGGCGAGGGCGGGGCGGGCTTCTCGGCGGCCGGCTCGGCCCCGGGCTGGGCGGGGCCGGATGCCGCCGGCGCGCCGGCCGCGATGCGGCAGAGCACCGCGCCCACGGGCACGACCTCGTCCGGCTTCACGAGGATCTCGGTGATGCGGCCCGCGACGGGGGAGGGGACCTCGGCGTCCACCTTGTCGGTCGAGATCTCGACGAGGCCGTCGTCCACCTCGACGCTGTCGCCGACCTCCTTGTGCCACTCGAGGATGGTGCCCTCGGCCACCGAGTCGCCCATCTCGGGGAAGGTCACGTCGACCGTCTCGCCCGCGGATCCCACCGGGTCGGCGCCGTTGCCGCTCCCGGGCTCGTCCTCGGCGCCCGGCCGGGGCGCGTCGCCGGCCGGGGCCTCGCCGCCGGCCTCGATGATTGCCAGAACGGCGCCCACGGCGACGACCTCGTCGGGCTGGGCGAGGATCTCGGTGATCACGCCCGCGACGGGCGAGGGAACCTCGGCGTCGACCTTGTCGGTCGAGATCTCGACGACGACCTCGTCGGCCTCCACCCGCTCGCCGACCTCTTTGTGCCACTCGAGCACGGTTCCCTCGGTCACCGAATCACCCATCTGGGGCATGGTGAGCTCGACGGACGTGCGGGTGGACATGCCTTCGGAGCGAGTGTATACGGCGGGTCGCGGGGCGACTCCCCGCGGTCTGAGAAGCTACGGCCCGTGACCTCCATGGCGAGCACGCGGCGGCTCAAGCACTGGGGCTGGGGCTACGAGGACCAGCAGCCCTCCCACGAGGAGGTCGAGCAGGCGGCGGCGGGCATCCGGGCCCACCTCGGCTTCGGCGGCGAGGTGGAGCGGCCGGTCCCGCTGGACGCCGTCGATCTGCGCGCCCCGCGCGTCGGCCCGCCCGCCTCACTCGCGGCGATCTTCGCCGCCGATCCGCACGCGCGGGCCTCGCACGCGTACGGCAAGGCCTACCGCGACGTGGTGCGCGCATTCCGCGGGCGCTTCGACAACCCTCCCGACCTCGTCGCCCGGCCGCGGGACGAGGGCGAGGTGGAGGCGGTGCTCGACTGGTGCGCCTCGGAGCACGTCGCGGCCATCCCGTTCGGGGGCGGCACGAGCGTCGTGGGGGGCGTCGAGCCGCGACTCGACGGCGACCATCGCGGCGCCGTCTCCCTCGACCTGACCGCGCTCGACCGCATCCTCGAGGTGGATCGCGACTCGCGCGCCGCCCGGATCCAGGCGGGGATCAAGGGGCCCGCGCTGGAGGAAGGGTTGCGCGAGCACGGTTTGACGCTGCGCCACTTCCCCCAGTCCTTCGAGTACTCCACGCTCGGCGGCTGGATCGCCACGCGTGCGGGCGGGCATTTCGCCACGGCCCGCACGCACATCGACGACTTCGTGGAATCGGTCCGGGCGATCACCCCGTCGGGCGCCTGGGAGAGCCGCAGGCTTCCCGGCTCGGGGGCCGGCATCAGCCCCGACCGGATGCTGATCGGATCGGAGGGCATCCTCGGGGTCATCACCGAGTCCTGGGTGAGGCTCCAGGACAGGCCGCGCTTCCGCGCCTCGGCGACCGTGCTCTTCGCGGGCTTCACCGAGGGCGCCCGGGCGGTGCGCGCGCTCGCCCAGTCGGGGCTCGAGCCCTCGAACTGCCGTCTGCTCGACCCCGGCGAGGCGGAGCTCACCGGCGCCGCGAAGGGCGGCCGGGCGATGCTCGCGCTCGGCTTCGAGTCGGCCGACCACCCGCTCGACGCGTGGCTTGCCCGCGCGCTCGAGCTGTGCGCGGACCTCGGCGGCACCGTCGAGGGCGAGCCGCGCCTGTCGGGACCGGAGGCGGCGGAGGGAGCGCGTGAGGGAGGCGCCGGAGCGTGGCGCCAGGCCTTCCTGCAGGCGCCCTATCTGCGCGACACGCTCGTGGCCGCGGGCGTGCTCGCCGAGACGTTCGAGACGGCCATCACCTGGGACCGCTTCGATGAGTTCGTCGCGCTCGTCACGGAGGGCGCGCGCTCCGCGCTCGGGGAGGGAGGCGTGACCTGCCGGCTGACCCACGCCTACCCGGACGGCGCCGCGCCCTACTTCACCGTGCTCGCTCCCGCGCGCCGCGGCTCCGAGGTGGAGCAGTGGGACGAGGTGAAGGCGGCGGCCTCCGAGGCGATCTCGTCGGCGGGCGGCACCATCACCCACCATCACGCGGTCGGGCGCGACCACCGCCCGTGGTACGACCGCCAGCGCCCCGACCTGTTCGCCGCGGCCGTGCGCGCGGCGAAGCGCGAGCTCGACCCGGAGGGGATCCTGAACCCGGGCGTGCTCGTCGATGTCTGAGGCCCGCCGCAAGCGGGAGGTCGCCCGCGCCGACCGCATCCTGCCCGGGGTGTGGCGCCTGCGGCTGCCGCTCCCCTGGCCGGGCGTCCCCCATGTGAACGCCTACGCGATCGCGGCTGGCAGCGGCATCGTGCTGGTTGACACGGGCCTCGGCGATCCCGGGGCGATGGGCCAGCTCGAGCGGGCGCTCGACCAGGCCGGGCTTCGCCTGGAGCACGTGCGCCTCCTGGTCTGCACCCACGCCCACTCGGACCACTACGGGCTCGCGGCGCCGATCGTCGAGGCCAGCGGCTGCGAGCTGTGGCTGCACCCCAACCACGCCCACCTGACCAAGGCGGCCGCCGACCCCGACCGGATGCTCGAGCGCCGGATCGAGGTTGCGCTGCAGTGCGGGGTCCCGAAGGAGCCGCTCGAGCGCTACTACGCCGAGCGGCGCGGCCAGGGTATGGGGGTCGTCGAGGTGATCGAGCCGCATCGCGAGCTCCTGCCGGGCGTCCGGGTCGAGACGGACCTGGGCCACTGGGAGGTGTACGAGACGCCGGGCCACGCGCCGTCGCACGTAGTGCTCCACCAGCCCGAGCGCCGGCTGATGCTCTCCGGCGACCACCTGCTGGGGAGGGTCTCCCTCTACTACGACTACGGCTTCACGCCGGATCCGGCCGGCGAGTTCCTGATGAGCCTCGACGTCGCCAAGGAGCTCGACACCGGCCTCGTGCTGTCCGGCCACGGCCGCCCGTTCCGCGACGCCGGCGCCCTGATCGAGGCCAACCGTCGCGAGGTGCTCGCTCGCATCGAACGCGTGAAGCTGGCACTCGAGCCCGGGCCTCTGACGGCGTTCCAGCTCGTGCCCGCGGTGCTCGGCACCGCGGATCTCAACCCGATGCTCGTCTCCTGGGGCCTGTCGCAGGCGCTCTGCTACCTGCGCTACCTCGAGCTGCGAGAGCAGGCGGGACGCGTCGAGCCGGACGGCGACGGCGAGCCGGAGCGCTGGGCGCTCCAGGCCGTGCGCTGAGCCCTAGGAGGCGGGGCGCAGCGAAACGGGGAAGCCGGCCGCCGCGGCCTTGGCGAGGATGCCCTCGACCGTCGGGCCCTCGTCGGTGCAGACGCCGATGCAGAGGCGGCTCTCCATGCCGAGCGCCTTGCCGGTGCGGATGTGGACGATCGGCCCGCCCGAGTCGCCGTTGATCAGCGGGCCCACGGCGGTCCACAGCTCCGAGTTGTCGAAGGTGAGAAACGCGCGACGCTGCTCGCGGGTCGGCCGGGTGAGGTCGAAGCCGATGCCGTGCCCGGAGATCTGGAGCTGGTCGCCGCGGGCGGTCTGCGACGCCGTGGTCACCCCGGTCGGGTAGGACGGATGGCCGCGAACCGAGGAGCGGACGTCCGCGAGGCGCCCGCTGTCCACGCGGATGAAGGCGAAGTCGGTCTCGGTGTCGTCCTCGCTCGCGAGGAAGGCCACCTGGCCGATGCGGTCGCCGTCGGCGTCCAGGATCACGTCGCCGTTGCGCTCCACGCAATGGGCCGCGGTGCCGAAGTAGGTGCTGCCGCCGCCGTCGTAGACGAAGTTCAGCGTGCAGAAGCCGACCGGGGTCTCATGCAGGTCGCCCGGGTGGAGCAGCCCGGCGGCCTGCGCGGGAGCGGCCGCCGCGAGCGCGACGGCGAGCGATGCGAGAAATGCATAACGGCGCCTCACGCAGGCCACCTTACCCGGTCCGGCCCGATCGACACGCCGGTCGTCCGTCCTCAGACGGGTGCGGGACCGCGGATGAAACAGTGCCAGGCACTGTTTCATCCCCTGGGGCCGTCAGGGACGGGCGCCGGACTCGGACCTGGGCGGCGGGACGCTCGCGACGGGCGAGTCCACCTCGGGTGCCGAGATGCGGTCCCCGCCCGGGGGCTGGGGCGTGCTCGCCGGCGGCGTCCCGGCCGGGGCGTGAGCGTCAGGGGCCGGAGCGGTGGGTGCCGGGACGGGTGGCCGCGGTGCGCCGGCGGGAGGCTCGCCGGTCGTGGCCGGCCGTTCCCGGCCGGGCGCCGGGGTCGCCTCCGGCCGGCCGCGCGGTGTCTCTGGACGGGTGGTCTCCGATGGGCGGCCGGTGCCGTCAGGGCGCCCTCCGGGCAGCTGGGGCGGGACGTCCGCGCCAGGCTTGCCGGCGACGTCGCCGGGTCGCGCGGGCAGGTCGTCAGGGCGGCCGGACCGGGCAGTTCCAGTGTCGCGTCCGCCGGCTGCGGTGCGGGCGCGCGTCTCCGCCGCGATCGCGCGGACGGCCGGCTGTGTCTGCCCGCTCTGCGGACCCTGCTCGGAGCGCGAGATCCCGGCGGATCGCGAATCGTCCCCGGCGCGCTCATGGCCATCGCCCGCCACGACCGTCAGTCCCGCGGTCGCGGCTCCGAGCCCGATGGTCGCGGCTGCGACCGCGGCGCCCTTGACCACCAGGGAGGCCCCCGCCGTGGCCCCGCCGCCGCCGAGCGCGGCGAGCAGCCCACCGCCGGTGCCACCGCCACCCCCGGAGCCGAGGATCGATTCGAGCAGGCCCGCGGCCGCGAGCGCCGGCAGCGGCGGAGCGAACGCGGCGAGGTCAGCGGGACGCGTGCGGAGGCTCTCTTCGAAGTCGCGGCATGGCGCACAGTCGCGCAGATGCGCCCGGACGCGCCGGCCCCGCAGGCGGCGCCGGTCGCTTTCGGACAGCGTCCGGCGGATCGCATCACACGCCATCGCGCGTCCCTCGGCGAACTCCTGAAGCGCCGTGCGAGCCTCGTACACGCCCTGCTTCGCGGCGGCGTCGGTCACGTCGAGCGCTGTCGCGATCTCGGCGTAGGAAAGCCCCCCGAGCTCGCGCATCACAAGTTCGCCGCGCTGGCGGTCGGGCAGCTCGGCGAGGTCTGCCAGCAGCTGCCGCAGGCGGGCACGGCGCTCGGGAGCCTCGGCTGCGCCGCTGTCCGCGAGTTCCGCCGCTGCCTCGAGGTCGGCCTGCGGTCGGCGGCGCCGCGCCAGCGAGATCGCCTCGTTGTGGGCGATGCGATAGAGCCAGGGCTTCAGGGCGACCTCCTGCTTGCGCCCCTCGAGCCCGAGCATCGCCTTGGTCATGGCCGCCTGGAGGGCGTCGGCTGCGTCCTCCGGATTCGTGAGGATCGAGCGGCAGTAGCGGAAGAGCGCCTGGTGATGGCGCGAGTAGATCGCGGCGAACGCGTCGCGGTCGCCCCTCGCCGCCAGGCGGCAGAGCCGCTCGTCGCTTGCGAGGCGCAGGACGATGCCGGCCGCACGGGCTCGCGGTGCAGGGAGGGCGGCTTCGCTCATCTGAGTGCGTATCGGCAGCCTGGGGCGGGTTCATGACCGCATCCATCCGCGGCGCGGCGCGACGCGGCCGGCGCCTAACGGGCGCCGGCCGCGCACGCTCTGCTAGCCGGCGGGGGTCCCCGCGGGCGGGCCGGTCGGCGTGCCCGCGGGCGGGCCCGTCGGCGTGCTCTCTGGCTGGCCCGTGGGCGTGCCCTCAGGCGCGCCGCCGGGCGTTCCCTCCGGCCGGCCCGGCGTGCCGTCCGGGCGGCCGGGCCGGTTCTCGCGCATGGACTGGGCGCGCTCGCGCGCCTGCGCAACGATGCGGGTCACGAAGTCGCGCACGTGCGAGGGAAGCCGCGCGAAGACATCGTCGAGGCTCTGGGCGTTCTGCTCCTGCTCGGCTGTCGCCGAGTCGTAGGCGCGCTGGAGCCCCGCGAGGGCTTCGGCCGGCAGGGCCTCGCTCGCGATGAGCGTTGCGATGACGCCGGCCACGTCGGACTGCCCGCTCAGGCTCTCGCCCAGCGTGCGGGCGACGGTGCCCTGGTTTCTCCGCGAGACCTCATCCTCGACGAGTGCGTCGGAAGCCTCCTCCACCTCGTCGTGACGGCCGAGGGCGATCGCCGCCAGCGCGCGCGAGAGACCCGGGAGCGCGCGGCTCGGCACGCCGCGCTCGATCAGCGCGGCGATCACCGCGGCGCTCTTGTCGCGACCGCGGGCGTCCGAGAGTGCGGCGCGCGCGATCGAGTTCTCAAGCCGGCCGCTGGCCTCGCCGAGCATGCCCGCGAGCTGCTCCACGTTCTCGTCCTCCTGATCGGCGACGTAGGCCTCGGCGCGAGCGGCGGCCGCCCGCTCCGAGTCCGTGTCGGCGGAACGGCGGAGCCGCGCGGCATCGCGCCTTGCGGCTGCCATCTCGCGACGGCTGCCGGCGTAGTGTCGTGCGGCGTCGCGGTCGCGGTCACGCCGGACGAGTTGCTCGGCGCGGTCGAGGGCGGAATCGGCGCGGCTCGTATGCATCTTGACCTCGCGAACGGCCGTGTCGAAGCTTCCGGCGCCAGCCGTCCCAGGGACGGCCATGGCCGTCGCGCATCCGAGCGCTCCGGCGGTGATCAGGATTCGGTTTTTCATGGTGCCTCCTTCGGCAACTGGGCAGCCTCTCCCGAGGCCCCTGGCTTTGCGCCCCTGCCTCGCGGCAGGTTTGCCCTTGTCGTTGAGGCGGCTGCCTCTCTTCCCCTTAACGCGCTAGCGGCGCGGAAGTCAGGGGTTGTCGGCTAAACCGGCTCCGGCACCCGGTCCCAGGGGCGCGCGGCACGGAGCGCGGCGAGGATCGCACGGGTCGCGGGCGACTTGTTCAGCGTGTAGAAGTGGATGCCCGGGGCGCCGCGGGCGAGCAGGTCCGCGCACTGGAGCGTCGCGTACGCGACGCCGAACTCGATGACGGCCTCCGGGTCGTCCGAGCGGGCGTCGAGCTCGCGCTCCACCGTCTCCGGGATGGTGGCGCCGCACATCTGGGTGATCCGCTTGATCTGCGCGTGGTTGGTGATCGGCATCACGCCGGGCACTATCGGCACGTCGATGCCCGCGCCGCGGCAGTCGTCCACGAAGTCGAAGTAGAGCTCGTTGTCGTAGAAGAGCTGGGTGATGAGGAAGCTCGCACCGGCGTTCACCTTCTCCTTGAGGAAGCGGATGTCGCTCGCGCGGTCCTCCGCCTCGGGGTGGACCTCCGGGAACGCCGCCGCGCCGACGCACAGCCCGCACTCGCTGCGCACGAGCGTCGCGAGCTCCGTCGAGTAGCGCAGGCCGCCCTCGGTGAAGGTCCACTCGGCCTCGCCCTGCGGCGGGTCGCCGCGGAGCGCGAGCACGTTCTCGATCCCGCAGGCCTCGATCTCGCGGAGGACCCCGAGCAGCTCCCCACGCGTCGCGCCCACGCAGGTCAGGTGCGACATCGCCTCGATGCCGTAGCGCGACTTGATCCCCTTCGTGATCTCGACGGTGCGCTCGCGCGTGGTCCCGAGCGCGCCGTAGGTGACCGAGACGAAGTCGGGGGCGTCCTTCGACAGGTCCTCGAGAGCGGCCTCGAGATTGCGCAGGCCGTCGTCGGTCTTCGGGGGGAAGAACTCGAAGGAGAAGACCGGCCGCTTCTCGGCCAGGATCCGGTCGATCCGCATCGGCAAAGCCTAGCCCGCGGCCTCGGGCGGGATGATGTTCAGACCGACCACGACACGCGTTCCCTCGGCGCTGTCCCAGTGGACGTCCACGGAGTCGTTCTGGCGGTAGGTCCCGAACAGGCCGAGGAAGATCGCGGTCCAGCGGACCGCGCCGAGGCGGCCCTCCTTGCGGAGGTCCCGCTCGAAGAGGAGCGTGTGGTCCTCCACGCGGAAGTCAGAGCCCTCCTCCTGCCGCACGCCGTTCACGAAGACGCGGAAGGGGCGCTTCACCTCTGCCGGAAGCGGCACCCGCGAGGTCACAGCGCTCTCCGCAGCGCCGAGTAGGGGGACTCCCCGCCGCGCTGCTCGACGACGCTGCGGCCGACCCGACCGGTCCACGCCTCCGACGAGCCGTCGCCCCTCACGTCGATGCCGCCGCGGGCGCCCCGGGGCCCCTTGACCTCGATCCGCGCGGTCACCTGCTGCATGGGGTCGAAGGTGCGGACGAGCGGGACGCTGACGGGGCGGGCGTTTGCCGCGCGCTCGAGTTCGCGCCCGCGCTGCTCGACCCACGCGAACGCCTCGCCCGCGTCGCCGAACCTCGCCTTCTCGACCTTCGGGCCCTGCCGGACCCGCACCCGCCAGTCAGCCCCCAATGCGGCTCATGGTCCGGGGCGGCTGCCGGAAGCCCGGCTCGCCGACGCGGTGCTTCAGCTCCTTGCGCCACACCGCGTCGCGAACGATGCGCTCGAGCCGGGCGTCGTCTGCCCCCTCGCGCAGCGGCTCGCGCAGGTCGGTCTCGTGCAGCGAGAACAGGCACGTCCGCAGCTTGCCCTCGGCGGTCAGCCGGATGCGGTCGCAGTCGGAGCAGAACGGCTCGGACACCGGGTTGACGAACCCGATCTCGCCGCGGCCGTCCGCGAAGCGGAACACGCGCGCGGTCGAGGAGGGCTCGCGCGGCAGCTCCTCGAGCGGGTGGACCGCGTGGATCAGGGCGCGGATCTCCTCGCCGGTGAGAACCGCGTCCGGGGTCCAGGCCTGATCGGCGTCGAGCGGCATGAACTCGATGAAGCGCACCTGGAAGGCGTTCGAGCGGGCGAACTCCGCGAACGGGAGAGCCTCCTCCTCGGTGAAGTCGCGCAGGGCGACCGCGTTGACCTTGACCGGGTGCACCTCGGGGTGGGCGGCGAGCGCGTCCAGCCCGCGCAGCACCTGCGGGAGGGCGTCGCGGCGGGTCATCTGGAAGAAGCGGTCGCGCTGGAGCGAGTCGATCGAGACGTTCACCCGCCCGATCCCCGCGGCCACGAGCGCGGCGGCGTCGCGCTCCAGCATGAAGCCGTTGGTGGTGAGCGAGAGGTCCTCGACGCCCGGGACCGCCGCGAGCATGCCGACGAGCTTGGGCAGGTCGCGCCGCACGAGCGGCTCGCCGCCCGTCAGCCGCACATCGCGCACGCCGATCGCGGCGAGCACGGAGACAATCCGCTCGATCTCCTCGAACGAGAGGATCTCCTCGCGCTCCAGCCACGGCAGCCCCTCGGCCGGCATGCAGTACTGGCAGCGGAAGTTGCAGCGGTCGGTGACGGAGATGCGTACGTCGCGTATCACGCGCCCGTGGCCGTCCACGAGGGGCTCAACCGGCATGTCAGGAGGGTACCGGCGCGTGAAACGAGATCAGCCCCCGTGTCGCGGCTACAGGTCGCGGCGCTCAAACGCCCAGGGCAGCACCCACGCCACGACGCCCGTCGTGGCCTCCAGCAGCCCGCTGTCGAGCTCATCGCCGAGCTCGTTCAGCAGGGTGGCCATGAGCCCGGCGCCGAAGAGCATGAACATCGCGACGCCGTTCGCGGTGGTGGACAGGAACAGGGATCCGAGCAGGGAGAGCGTGGCCACCACTGCCACGGCCCCCAGGAGCGCGAGGCCCGGGGTCAGCGGCTGGTCCGGGATCCAGCCGCCCGCGATGCCGACCACGGCCAAGGCGTACAGATAGAACGCGAGCGTGTAGCCGCCCGCGACCCCGAACGCGGCGCGGAGGGGCGCCCGGTCTTGACCACCTGCCCGTCGACGAGCAGCACCACGCGATCGCAGACGAGCTCGACCTCGCTCAGCAGGTGCGAGTTGAGCAGCACGCCGGTCCCGCGCTCGCGAAGCCGGACGAGCAGCTCGCGCACGTCCCTCCGGCCCGCCGGGTCGAGCGCGCTCGTGGGCTCGTCGAGCAGCAGGAGTGGTGGATCCCGGATCAGCGCCTGTGCCAGCCCGAGCCGCTGCTGCATGCCCTTTGACATGGCGTTTGCCCGCGCCGTTGGGGCCGAGCAGCCCGACCAGCTCTCCCCGCTCGACGTCGAGGTCGACGCCGCGTAGCGCCTCCTTCCGCCCGTAGCGCTTGACAAGCCCGCGGCAGGAGAGAAGCGCAGGGCCGCTCAGCTGCGCTTCTCGATCGGCACGTACTCCTGGTCCCGCTCGCCCGTGTACACCTGGCGCGGGCGGGCGATCTTCGTCTCGTCGTCGGAGCGCATCTCGAGCCACTGCGCGATCCAGCCCGAGGTGCGCGGGATCGCGAACATCACCGTGAACATGTCGGTCGGGATCTTCAGGGCCTCGTAGATGAGCCCGGAGTAGAAGTCGACGTTCGGGTAGAGCTTGCGCTCGGTGAAGTACTCGTCGTCGAGCGCGCGCTTCTCGAGTTCCACGGCGATCTGGAGGTTCGGGTTCATCCCGGTGACCTCGAGCACCTCGTCGACGTTGCGCTTGATGATCCGCGCGCGCGGGTCGTAGTTCTTGTAGACGCGGTGGCCGAAGCCCATCAGGCGCTCCTTGCGGTCCTTCACGCCCTGGAGGAAGTCGGGGATGTTGTCGACCGAGCCGATCCGGTCGAGCATCCGCAGCACGGCCTCGTTGGCGCCACCGTGGAGCGGGCCGTAGAGGGCGGCCACGCCGGACGCCACCGCCGAGTACGGGTCCACGTCGCTCGAGCCGACGGCGCGCACGGAGCTCGTCGAGCAGTTCTGCTCGTGGTCGGCGTGGAGGATCCAGAGGACGTCGAGGGCCCGCTCGAGCCGGGGGTCCGGCTCGTACTTCACCTCGGTCATCTTGTAGAGCATCGAGAGGAAGTTGCCCGGGTAGCTCAGGTCGTTGTCGGGATAGACGTAGGGCAGCCCGAGGTTGTGGCGGTAGGCGAAGGCGGCGAGCGTCGGCATCTTCGCGATCAGGCGGATCGCCGCCATGTGCCGCTCGTCCTCGTCGTCGATCTTCTTCGCGTCCGGGTAGAAGGTCGAGAGGGCGCCGACGCAGCCGAGCAGGATCCCCATCGGATGGGCGTCGTAGCGGAAGCCCTCCATGAAGCGCTTGATGTTCTCGTGGACGTAGGTGTGGATCGTGACCTCGTGCATCCACTGGTCCAGCTCGTCCCGGGTGGGCAGCCGGCCCTCGACGAGCAGGTAGGCGACCTCGAGGTAGGTCGAGTGCTCGCAGAGGTCCTCGATCTTGTACCCGCGGTGCTGGAGGATCCCCGCCTCGCCGTCGATGTAGGTGATCTCCGAGCGGCACGACGCGGTGTTCGTGAACGCCGGGTCGTAGGCCATCAGGCCGAAGTCGTCCTCGGAGACCTTGATCTGGCGGAGGTCCATCGCCTTCACGGTGCCGTCGGTGATCGGCAGCTCGTATGTCTCGCCGGTGCGGTTGTCGGTGACGGTCAGGCTCTCGCCCGCGGAGGCTACGCCGCCGCCGTTCTCCTCTCGTGTCTTCTCCTGCGCCATCTCGCTCCTCCGACTCGGGTTCCGTGCTGCATTCTGCCGCACCGCCAGAAACGCATCCTCCCTGCGTTGTCGCAGCAGGGCCCAAATCGAGCAGGGGGATACGACGTGAAGCGCTTTCTGATTCTGGCCGCGGCGTGTATGCCGCTCACCTTCGCCGCTCCGGCCGCAGCCGACTACCACGGCGCCTGCCCCGGCGGGGTCGGCTCCGGCGCGGGCGTGAGCCTGACCGCGTCGGGCGGCGTCTTCACCTACACCGGCACGGTCAACTGCAACGGCGCGAGCACGATCTCGATCAACTCGCTCACCCTGAAGCGCCCCGATGGCTCGACGGTGAGCGCCGGGTCCAAGTCCTGCAGCGCGTGCAACTCGCTGAGCCACTCGGGCCAGGATCCGGTCGGCGCCGCCGGCGACTACGTCGTCACGATGAGCTTCACCGCACAGGGCGGCACCTCAGGGCCGATCACGCGGACGCGGACGGGCACCTGGAACTGGAACGGCACGACGCTCTCGTTCGCGGGCGGCGGCGGGGGCGCGCCGAGCGCCTTCGAGTTCTGCGACGCGACGCAGCCGATCTCGATGGAGGTCGACTTCGCCAACGACAACTCGAACCCGATGAACCCGGCGCTCATGCGCTGGTCGGGCCGGCTCGAGTGCCACGGCGCCGACGAGCTGCGCATCAACCAGATCAGCGTGCGGCGCCAGCTCACCGGCAACAACACGATCGACCCGCCTCATCCGGGCACGCAGGACGCCGCCTGCGGGGCGGGCTGCGGTGTCGTCACCGGCCGCGGCAGCAGCCGCACGGACGGCCCGGGGCTCTACCGGGTCACGTTCAAGGTGACGATCTCGAAGGCGCCGGCGGAGCCGCGGTCGGTCACGATCCAGCACGACTGGGTCTCGCCGGGCATCGGCCCCGTCATCCCCGTCGAGTAGGCGCCGCGGGCTAGCGGCGGCGCTTCCAGCCGCGCCCGAACATCTTCGAGACCCGCCCCGCCTTCAGGTTGGGGCGGAACTCGGGCGCGCCCTCGTCGGGCGGCGGGAGATCGGCGCACTCCTCGGCGCTGATCGTGAGCGTCACTGCGCGCTCGGCCGTGCGCGCCACCTCGGGCGCGTCCACGAAGCGGAAGTCGCCCGCCTCGGTCTCGATCACGACGCCGTCGAAGATGTGCTCGGCGTAGTTGTCGACGATCTCGGCGACCTTGCCGACGACGACGCCGTCCGAGCTCACGACCTCGGTGCCGCGCTCGACGGCGGTGTAGTGGACGGCGTGGCCGTCGTCGCCGGGCACGCTCAGTGGACCCGGCGCGCCATGCGGGCCGGCGTGCGGACGCGCTTCGGCGGCGCGGGGAGCGGATCGGCGTGCGGGCCGCGGCGCGGCGGGGGCGGGTGTCTCGGACGGGGATGGTCGCGCCCGTGCCCGCCCTCGCCCGGGTCCTCGGCGGGGTCCGGATTCTCGTTCTTCACGGCCCACCACACGATCAGGCAGGCGGCGACCACCGGGATCTTGAGGACCACGAACATGTAGAAGAACGTCCAGCCCATCCGTCCCGATCGTACCCCCTCCGCGCTCGGCGATAAAGTTGCCACATGGCGGATGAGGGCCTCTTCGGCCCCGACAGCCTCACATGGCGGGTCAACCGCGAGGGCGTGCTGCTCCTCGGCGGCGGGACCGCGCTGATCCTCCAGGTGGCCCACCCCCTCGTCGCCGCCGGCGTCGCCGAGTTCTCGAACTACCGCGAGGACCCATGGGGACGGCTCTACCGCACGCTCGACCTGACCACCAAGATCGTCTTCGGCGACACCGAGACGGCCACCCGCGCCTCCCGCGCGATCGCGGCCGCCCACCGTCGTGTGCACGGCGAGACGAAGGAGGACGGCGGGCGCTACCCCGCGGGCACGCCCTACGACGCCTCCGACCCGGAGCTTTTGATGTGGGTCCACGCGACGCTCGTGCACACCTCGCTCCAGGTGTACGAGCGCTACGTCCGCGCGCTCACGATCGCGGAGAAGCGCGCCTACTACGAGGAGCAGAAGACACTCGGCGAGCAGTTCGGCGTACCGCGCGACGAGCAGCCGGCCGACTACGCGGCGTTCAACGCGTACTTCGACGGGATGCTCTCGAGCGACCGCATCGCGGTCACCGCCGCCCTGCGGGACGTGGCCGACGCGACGCTCCGCCCTGACCTGCCGTTCGTCGCCCGCCCGGTGGTCGAGGCGATCAACCTCGCCACGGCCGGAATGCTTCCTCCGGCTCTGCGGGACGATCTGGGCCTTCCATGGGGCGCCGGCCGCGAGCGCGTCTTCGAGGCGGGCCGGCGCGTGCTGCGCGCGGTCATGCCCGCGCTGCCCTCCCTGCTGCGGGACTTCCCGCCCGCCCGCAGCGCCGAGCGCCGGGTCCGCGCCGCCTAGCTTGCGGTTCCCCGTTGCGGGGCATCCCTTCCCGCGAGTACCGTCGCGGGGAGTGGGAGCGAGGGTGCTGACCGTCGGAGCGCTCGTGCTCGCCGTGGTCGTGACCGCGGCCCTGATGTTCGGGGCGGGAGACGACTACCGCGTGCGCGTGGTGCTCGACAACTCGGGCCAGCTCGTCAAGGGGAACCAGGTCAAGGTCGGCGGCACGCCGGTCGGGCTCGTCACCTCGATCGAGCTTGGCCCGGACTCCCGCGCCGTCCTCGAGCTGCGGATCGACGACGGTGATCTCGCTCCCCTCCACGAGGGCACGGTCGCGACGCTGCGGGCGGCCTCGCTGTCGGGCATCGCGAACCGCTACCTCGCGCTCGCGCCGGGACCGAACGACGCCCCCGAGATCCCCGACGGCGGGGCGATACCGGCCGAGGACGTGAACGCGGCAGTCGATCTCGACCAGCTCCTGAACACGCTCGACGCGGGCACGCAGGAGGACCTGCGGCGCGCGGTCCGCCGCTCGGCGGCGATCTTCGACCGGCCGGGCACGGCGCAGGCGTTCAACCGCGGCCTCGAGACGCTCAACCCGTTCCTCTCGCAGTCCGCTGCGACGGGCCGTGAGCTGGCGGCGGACCAGCGCGCCCTCGAGCGCCTCGTCGTCGAGTTCGCCGACACCTCCAGCGCGATCGCCTCGCGGCGCGGCGACGTGGAGGAGGGGACGGCGAACGCGCTGGCCGCCGCGACCGAGCTCGCCACCGAGAGCGCGTCCCTGGAGGACGCGATCGGCCGCCTGCCACCCGTTCTGCGCCGCACCAACACGACGCTCGTGAACCTGCGCTCGCTGCTCCGCGATCTGCGCCCGGCCATCACCGAGGCGCGTCCCGCGGCGCCGCTTCTGTCGGAGTTCCTCGTCCGCCTGCGCGAGGTCTCCTCCAGGGCCCGCCCGGAGCTGCGCTCGCTGCGGCGGCTCATTTCCCGCGGATCACGCGGAGACCTCCTGAACGTGCTGGCAGCGCTCGAGCGCGTGTCGGCCGCGGCGGTGCCGGCGTTCGACTCGGCCACCGCGACCTCGGGCGACGGGCTGCCGGTCCTCCAGGAGGCGCGGCCCTACACGCCCGAGGTGATCGGCGGGCTCGTGAACGGCTTCGGCGGGACGACGAGCAACTACTACGACGCGAACGGCCACTACGCCCGCATCTCGTTCCAGGGGTCGTCTGCGACGGCGACGAACGAGGGGACGCTCGTCCCGAATCCCGACGGGCCTGACGGCCTCTCGGGCTATCGCACGGGCGTGACCCGCCGCTGCCCGGGCGCCGCGACCCAACCGCACCGCGACGGCTCGAATCCCTTCACCGACGGCCGCGACGACTTCCCATGCGACTTGGGAGACACCCCCCGGTGAGGCGCCTCGCGCTCGTCGCGCTGTCGCTGGCGGGGCTCGTGGTCGTGCTCGCCGGCGCGCGCGACAAGCCCTCCGGAGCGCGGGTGGACGCGATCTTCGACAACACCGCCTCCCTGATCCCGGGCCAGGACGTGAAGATCGCGGGCGCACGGGTCGGGAGCGTCAGCGGCATCCACCTGACGCCCGACCGGCGGGCGCGGGTGGAGATGGAGGTCGAGACGGGATTCGCCCCGTTCCGCGCCGACGCCACCTGCGCCATCCGCCCGGCGAGCCTCATCGGCGAGAAGTTCATCCAGTGCGACCCGGGCTCGCCGGACGCCGGCGCGCTGCCGGCGGGCCCATCGGGCGCTCCCACGGTGCCGCTCGAGCGGACCCGCTCGCCGGTGGACCTCGACCTCGTCTTCGCCGCCCTGCGGCGCCCCTACAGCGAGCGCATCTCGATCATCGTGTCCGAGCTCGGAGCGGGACTCGCGGGACGCCCGGGCGATCTCAACGCCGCGATCCGCCGGGCGAACCCGGCGCTCGCGGAGGCGAACGAGGTGCTCCGCATCCTCGATCGCGACCGCGCGACGCTCGCCCGGCTCGTGGCGAGCTCGGACCTCGTTCTCTCCCGGCTCGCCGCGAAGGACACCGAGGCGGGCGAGCTGATCGACAGTGCCGCCACCGCGTCCCGTGCCATCGCGGACCGCCGTGACGACCTCGACGAGGCGATCCGCAGGCTGCCGCCGCTCCTGGACGAGCTCGAGCCCTCGGCAGCCGCGCTCTCGCGGCTCGCGCGCGACGGCGCCCCGGTCGCGCGGGACCTGCGCGCATCGGCGCCGTTCGCGCGGGCGCTGTTCGCCGACCTCGACCCCCTCTCGGACGCCGCCACCCCGGCGCTCGTCGAGCTGGGGCGCGCCTCGCGGACCGGCCGTCGCGCCGTGCGGGCGGCACGACCCGTTGCGGACGCACTCGCCCCGGTCGCCGCGCTGCTGCCGCCGCTCGCCCGCACCGCCACCGAGGTGGTCACCTCGCTCAGGGAGAGTGGCGGGGTCGAGGGCCTCCAGCTGTTCGTCTACTACGGCGCGCTCGCCACCTCGCGCTTCGACCGCCTCTCCCACATCCTGCCCTCCTACCAGGTCGCCAGCCAGTGCCAGCAGTACGCGACGACGCCGGTGGAGCACTGCTCGGCGCACTTCGGCGGCGGTCCCGGGCCGGCGTCGAGGCCGCGCGAGCGGGAGCGGGCGGCGCCGCGGCGCACCGACAGGCCCAGGCGGCCGGCGGCGCCCGCTCCCCCGCCCGAGCGCCGCGCCGAGGAGCCCCCCGCGCGTGAGCCTCGGCGCCCGCGCCTTCCGCTCCTCCCGGAGGCCACCGAGCCCGTGCAGCAGCTCCTCGACTACCTGCTGGGGCCCTGATGTCCACGCGCTCGCAGGCATCGATCCTCGGCAGCCCCGTCCTGGTGGGCACGCTCACCGCACTCATCACCGTCGTCGCCGTCTTTCTCTCCTACAACGCAAACAGCGGCCTCCCGTTCGTGCCGACCTACGACATCACCGCGCGGGTTCCGGACGCCGCCGGGCTCATCCGCGGCAACGAGGTCCGCGTCGGGGGCAAGCGCATCGGCATCGTCGAGTCGATCGACGCCGTTCCCGCCCGCACCGGACGCGCGGAGGCCGAGCTGTCGCTGCGGCTCGAGTCACGCGTCGAGCCGGTCATGGACGACACGGAGGTCACCGTGCGACCGCGCTCGCCGCTCGGCCTCAAATACCTCGAGCTGGTCCCCGGCACAGCCGGCAGGCCCGTGCCGGCCGGGGGCGCGCTGCCCGCGGGCGCGGCTCAGCCGATCGTGGAGCTCGATGAGGCGATCGACGCCTTCGACGCGGGCACTCGGCGCTCGCTCCAGGTCGTCGTCGACGAGCTGGGCACGGGGCTCGCCGGCCGCGGCGCCGGCTTCAACGGCTTCCTGGAGGAGGCGCCCGCCCTGCTCGAGCGGGTCGAGCGCGTCGGCGCCAACCTCTCGGACCGGCGCACGGACCTTCGCGGCCTCCTGCGCGGGGCCGACCGCGCGGCCGCCGAGCTGGCCGCAGCGGCTGCACACATCGCGCCGCTCGTGGACGGCGCGAACCTCACCGCCGGCGCCCTCGCCCGCTCCGAGTCCGGCGTTCGCGACTCGGTCGCGGAGCTGCCCGCGACCGAGACCGTGGCCCGCGACGCGCTCGCCGAGGCCCGGCCGGTGCTGGCCGACGCCGCCGCGCTGGCGCGCGACCTGCGCGGCGGCACGCCGCTGCTCCCGAGCGCCGCCGCCCGGCTCGACGCGGCGATCGACGCGGGCGTGCCCGTGCTCCGCCGCGCGACCGGGCTCGCGGGCGATTTGGGCCGCACCCTCGCGGCGGTCGAGCGCCTCGCCGCCGACCCGCTCACGCTCAGCACGCTCCGGCGCCTGCTCGCCACGGTCGAGTCGGCGAAGCCCACGCTCGAGGAGATCGCGCCCCTCCAGACGGTCTGCAACTACATCGGCCTCTGGACGCGCAACGTCGTCTCGACGATCTCCGAGGGCGACGCCTCGGGCAACTGGTTCCGCACGCTCGTGGTGGGCCAGCCGGCGGAGGCGCTCGCGAGCGCCGAGCCCGCGCCCGACCTGCACGTCAACCCGTACCCCAACTACGGCCAGAACGGCGAGTGCGAGGCCGGAAACGAGCCCTTCGCACCTGGCCGCGCGATCGGGAACGTCGAGGGCGACCAGGGCCTCACAGAGCCCACCTCGCCGCCCGCCGACGCCCAGGAGGCGGCGGCGCGATGAGGCGCTACTCGCCCAGGCGCAGCATCGGCCCGTTCGCCGCGGGCATGCTCGCGATCGGGATCGCGGTCACGGCGGTCTACCTCGCCTTCATCGACGTCCCGTTCACCGGCGGCACGAAGCTGCGGGCCGTGTTCGACACCGCGCAGGGCGTCCAGTCGCGCTCGCCGGTGCGGATCGCGGGCATCGACGTCGGCCGCGTGGTCTCAGTCGAGCCCGGCCCGGGCGAGAGCGCGATCGTGGAGATGGAGCTTCGTGACGAGGGGCTCCCGGTCCATGCGGACGCGACCGTGAAGATCCGCCCGCGCATCTTCCTCGAGGGCAACGTCTTCCTCGACCTGGAGCCGGGAACCCCGGCCGCGCCCACGCTCGGGGAGGGGGCGACCATCCCGCTCTCACAGACGGCGACGCCGGTCCAGCTCGACCAGATCCTCTCCGGGCTCCAGTCCGACACGCGCGCGAACCTCAAGCGCCTCGTGCGCGCCTACCGGACGGCGCTCGAAGACGGCGGCGCCGAGGCCGTCGCCGCGAGCGCCGCCCATGCGGGGGAGGCCTTCTCCGGCGGGGCCCAGGTGGCCGAGGCGGCCCGCGGCGGGCGAGACGGCGAGCTCTCGGCGCTCGTGCGCGACGGCGGGCGGACCGCGGCCGCCATCGCCCGCAACCAGCGCGCCCTCGCCGAGCTCGTGACGGGCTTCAATCGCACCGCGCGCGGCCTCTCCGCGCAGCGCGGCGCCCTCGCCCGCAGCGTGCGCGAGCTCGACGGCGTGCTGATCGAGGCGGCGCCCGCGCTGGAGGCGCTGAACGGGCTGTTCCCGGAGGCGCGCTCCTTCACGGCGGCGATCCGGCCGGGCCTGCGCGAGGCACCGCGCACGCTCGAGCTCGCCAACCCGCTGCTCGCCCAGGCGGAGGGGCTCCTCTCCGCTCGTGAGCTTCCCGCCCTGCGCGCCGAGCTACGGCCTGCGCTCGTGACGATCGGCGGGCTCGCGCCCCGGCTGGTCGAGCTGCTGGAGCTCGCGGAGCCCGTGACCGAGTGCCTCCGGCGCAACGCCCTGCCGACGCTCTTCAGCTCCTTGGACGACCCGCCGCTCACCCGCGAGGGGCCGGTGTACCGCGGTCTTCTCTACGGAGTCGTCGGCCTCTCGAGCGCCTCGCAGAACTTCGACGCGAACGGGCCCGCGGTCCGCTACCACGCGGGCTTCGGCGACCAGACGGTGACCGTGGGGCGGCTGCCCGGCACGAACGAGGCGCTGGTCGGCCTGAGCGACGAGCCGCTGCTCGGGTCGCGCCCGCGGAAGCCGTCGCAGCGCCCGCCGTTCCGTCCCGACGTGCCCTGCGTGAGCCAGCAGCCGGTGAACCTCGCCGCCGAGACGGGGCCCGCGCCATGAGCACCGAGACGCGCCGCCACTTCCGCTACCTGCTCGCGATCTTCGGCTTCGCGGCGCTCGCCACGGTCGTAGGCGCCTACATCCTCGACCAGCAGCGGCTCCGCTGGCCGTGGGAGGACGTCTTCCGCATCGAGGCGAGCTTCGACCGCGCCCAGGCCGTCGTCCCGGGCCAGGGGCAGACGGTGAACGTGGCAGGCGTGCGTGTCGGCGAGGTCGAGGCGGTGCGTCTCGAGGACGGGCGGGCGATCGTCGAGATGGCGCTCGACAACGACGAGCTCGGGCCGGTCTACCGCGACGCCACGGCCCTCATCCGGCCCAAGACGGGGCTGAACGACATGTCGATCCAGCTCGACCCGGGCACCCAGTCCGCGGGCGAGCTGCCCGAGCGCGGGCGCATCCGCGCCGGCAACACCCTGCCGAACGTCAACCCGGACGAGGTGCTCGCCGCGCTCGACTCCGACACCCGGCGCTGGCTCGCGATCCTCTCGACCGCGGGCGGGCAGGGGCTCGGTGGCAACGGCGAGGCGCTGCGCGAGGTCCTCAAGGCCGGGCAGCCGGGGTTCGAGCGCGGCGCGCGCGTCGCGCGCGCGGTGGCGGCACGGCGCCGCGAGCTGACGCGCCTCGTCCGCAACCTCCGCCGGCTCTCGCGCGCCACGGCCGCGCGGGACGAGCGGCTGGCGGAGCTGGTCGAGTCGGCGTCGGTCGTGCTGTCGGCGATCGGCGGCCGCGAGGCGGAGCTGCGTGCCTCGATGGAGCGCCTCCCCGGCGCGCTCGCGGCGACCCGCTCCGCGCTCCGCGACACCCGCGGGCTCGTTGCCCAGGCCGAGCCTGCGCTGCGCGAGCTCCGGCCCCTCGCCCGCGAGCTCGGCCCGGCGCTCGTCCAGGTCCGTCCGCTGCTCGAGGACGGCACGCCCGTGCTCCGCGACGAGCTGCGACCGCTCGTCCGCGAGACCGTCCCGCTGCTCCGCAGGCTCCGTCCGGCACTGACCGACATCCGCTCCGCCACGCCCGACCTCGTCACCACGGGCCGTGACCTCAACTACGTGGTCAACGAGCTGGGCTACAACCCGCCCGGGCCCGAGGAGGGCTACGCCTTCTGGGCGGCCTGGTTCTTCAACAACGCCTCGAGCATCCTCTCGGTCGAGGACGCCCACGGGAGCACCTGGCGCGGCCTCGTGATCGCCGGGTGCTCGACGCTCGGCGAGGTGGTCGCGGCCAGTCCCGCGCTCCAGCCCCTGGCCGACGCCGCCGTCTGCCCCGAGCCCCCGGGAGCGCCCTGATGCAGAAGCAGGCACCCTCCGTCGGCGCGCTGCTCACCATGGGTGCGTTCGCGCTCTCCTGCTTCGGGCTTCTGCTCTTTCTCTGGACGAGCTTCGGGGGCGTCGTCCCGCTGGCCCCCGAGGGCTACCGGGTGAGCGCGCGCTTCGACGAGGCGACACAGCTCGCCGACAACGCCGACGTCCGGATCAGCGGCGTGACGGTGGGCCGCGTGGCGCGCTCCGAGCTCGACGGGGACCGCACGCGCGTCGAGATCGAGATCGAGGAGCGTTACGCGCCGATCCCGCGGGACACGCGGGCGATCCTCCGGCAGAAGACGCTGCTCGGCGAGACCTACGTGGAGATCGCCCCCGGGCGACCGGAGGCCGGGATGGTGCCCGACGGCGGCCTGCTGCCCGACGCCCAGATCCGCGAGACGGTCGAGCTCGACGAGATCCTGCGCTCGTTCGATCCCGAGACACGCGCCGCGCTCAAGGGCTTCCTCGGCGGGGTGGCACTCGCCGCCGAGGGCCGCGGCCGCGACCTGAACGACTCCGTGGGCAACCTGCCCGCCTTCGCCGAGGACACGAGCGATCTGCTGGCGATCCTCGACTCGCAGGAGCGGGCCCTGCGGCGCCTCGTCCGCGACACCGGCGTCGTGACCGGCGCTCTCGGGCGCCGCCAGGGCGAGCTGGCCGGGCTCGTGGCGGCGCTCGACACCGTGCTGCGGGCGACCGCGCGCCGGAACGCCGACCTCGCGGAGACGGTTCGGATCCTCCCGACCACGCTGCGCGAGCTGCGCCCGGCGCTGGCCGAGGTGGAGGCGATCTCGCGGGAGGCGGCGCCGCTCGTTCGCGACCTCCGGCCCGCCGGCCGCGCGCTCGAACCCGCGCTGCGCGACGCGACCGCGCTCGCGCCCGACCTGCAAGGGCTCTTCGGCGACGTGCGGCGGGTGATCTCGGTCGCCCGGACCGCGCTGCCCGCGACCACTCGCACCGTGACCTCGGCGCATGCGCTCTTCCGCGCGCTCGACCCCGTGCTCGCCGAGGCGCTGCCCGTCGTCGAGTACCTCGGGCTCTACCGGCGCGAGCTGACGGCGGGCTTCGCGGGCATCGCCGCCTCGACCCAGGCGAGCGAGCGGACGACCCCGGACTCCGAGCCGATCCACTACCTGCGGGCGCTCGTGCCGTTCACGCAGGAGGGCAACGTTTCGGCGGACCGGCGCCTCGGATCGAACCGCCACAACCCGTACTTCGCCCCGCGCGCGCTCGACAAGCTGGCGGAGGGCCTCGAGAGCTTCAGCTGCGACAACGCCGCCAACCCGGGCGGCCAGCCCGCCCCGCCCTGTCGCGAGCAGCGGCCGATCGAGTTCGACGGCAGGCGCCTGGCCTTCCCGCACGTCACCCGCCGGCCCTGACGAGGCCGGCCGGAGCCTAGATGGCGGTCATGCTCCTCATCTCCTCGTAGCGCGAGTCGATCTCCTCGCGGGTGAGGCGGCGGACGCGCTCGGTCCCGAACTCCTCGACGTTGAAGGAGGCGAGGACGGTGCCGTAGGTCATCGCGCGGCGCAGCGTGGGCTCGTCGCGCGGGGCGCCCTCGCCCTGGGAGGTGAGGTAGCCGAGGAAGCCGCCGGCGAACGAGTCGCCGGCGCCCGTCGGGTCGTTGACCGACTCGAGCGGGTAGGCGGGGAGGGCGAAGAAGCCCTCCTCGGTGATCAGCGCCGCGCCGTACTCGCCCTGCTTGGCGACCACCACGCTGGGGCCCATGTCCATGACCGCCCGCGCGGCGCGGATCAGGTTCGGCTGCTCGCTGAGCATCCGCAGCTCCGCGTCGTTCATGAACACCATGTCCACCCCGCCGATCGTGCGGATCAGAGAGTCGCGCGCCGTGTCGATCCAGAGGTTCATCGAGTCGAGCGCGGCGAGCCGGGCGCCCGGGCACTGCTCGCGCACCTGGCGCTGGAGGTCGGGCTGGATGTTCGCGAGGAACAGGACCTCCGACGAGCGGGAGGTCTCCGAGAGCTTCGGCTCGAACTCGCCGAACACGTTGAGGCGGGTGTCGTCGGTGTGGGCCGTGTTCAGGTCGTACTCGTAATGGCCGCGCCAGAAGAAGGTCTGGCCGCCCTCGACCCGCTCGATGTCGTCGGTGTTCACGCCGCGTCCGTGGAGGACGCCGTACTCCTCGTCGCCGAAGTCCTCGCCGACGGGCCCGACGACACGGACGTCGGTGAAGAAGCTGGCCGCGAGCGAGAAGTGCACGGCGGAGCCGCCGAGCATGCGCTCGCGCTCGCCGAACGGGGTGCGCACGGCGTCGAAGGCGATGGATCCGACCACGGTCAGGCTCACGGGGGCGGAGACACTAGCGAGAGCTACGCCCTAAGCTCAGCCGCCGCATGCGTGCCGTACAGATCGACGAGTTCGGCGGGACCGAGGTTCTCCGCGTGAAGGACCTCCCCGTTCCCGAGCCCGGGGAGGGCGAGGTGCTCGTGAAGGTCGCCCGCGCCGGGGTGAACTTCGCCGACACCCATCAGCGCGAGAACTCCTACCTCGCGAAGTTCGAGCTGCCGCTCGTGCTCGGCGGAGAGGTGGCAGGGGTGGTGGAGCGCTCGGCGCACGGCTTCGAGGCGGGGCAGCGCGTCGTCTCGATGGTCCGCTCGGGCGGCTACGCGGAGTATGTGGCGGCACCCGCGGCCACCACCTTCCCGATCCCCGACGGCGTCGACGACGGGACCGCGCTGGCGCTCCTGATCCAGGGCCTCACCGCGCGGCACCTCTACCGGACGAGCGCGAAGCTCGCCGAGGGGGAGAGCGTGGTCGTCGTCTCGGGAGCCGGCGGGGTCGGCAGCCTCGCCGTCCAGCTCGGCCGGCCGATGGGCGCCGGGCGCGTGATCGCGACCGCCTCCACGGATGAGAAGCGCGCGCTCTGCCTCAGGCTGGGAGCGGACGCGGC
>DATMJO010000085.1:0-5575 GCA_035553855.1 Thermoleophilaceae bacterium
TGCCCACGCTGATCGCGCCCGGCCGGGGGTGAGCGAGAGGTGCCAGCGACCGGATTTTCAGGCGCCCGGGATGCGGAAGTAGCCGGGGAGCCTCGCCGCCAGCATCAGGTCGCCGCGGATCTTCAGCTTCCCGAAGAGGAACATCTGGGGCCCGCTGGCCCGGTTGGTGATGAGCTTGATGAAGTCGAGCGCGCCCATCTTCAGGCTGACCGACGGCTCGGCCTCGCCGTCGCGCTCGACCCTCGCGGCGCCGTCGGTGACCGTCAGCTGCCAGCGGTCGTCGCCGCCGTCGTCGGCGATGCGCCAGTCGATCACCGCGTTGAGACCGCCGGCCTTCTCCGCGTCGAGCGCCTCGGGCATCCGGCTGAAGATCTCGCGCAGGATCAGCTCGCGGTTCGTCGCGAGGCCCTCCGCCAGCTGGTCGTCCGTGGCGTCCGCGACGAGCGCCGCGAACTGCTCGGGCGTGATGTCGATGGGCCCTTCGGTCATCGGTCCTCCTCGGGGATCGGGGGCAGCCAGAGCTCGCCGCGCAGCGTCGCGCCGAGGCCGGTCCAGACGAAGTTCATGAGCCGCATCGCGAGCAGCTCCTTCGGCTCCTCCGGGTGGTCGGCCCACCAGCTGGCGAGCGCGAGCGCCGCGCCCACGAACGCGTAGGCGAGCGGGGCGCCGAGGCGGGCGACATCGGCGTCCAGCCCCTCCTCGAGGGCCGCCTGCTCGAAGATCCCGGTCAGGTGCTCGGCGAGCCCTTTCCGCTGCTCGCGCACCTGCGAGCCGAAGCGCTCGGTGGACGCGGAGCCCTCGGGGTAGACGAGGTTCCACGCCTCCCTGTGGCGCTCGGCGAAGTCGAAATAGGCGACGATCCCCCGCCAGACGCGCTCGTCGAGCGGCCGCCCCGGGTGCGCCATCGCGTCGCGTACCGCCTCCTCGAGCTCGCGCTGCGCGCGCGCCGTGCAGGCCAAAAAGAGGCCCTCCTTGGAGTCGAAGTAGGCGTAGAGCATCGGCTTCGTAACGCCGACGCCCTCGGCGATCGCGTCCATCGAGACGGCCTCGTAGCCGTGCTCGGCGAACTCGCGCCGCGCCACCTCGAGCATCTGCTCCTCGCGCTCCGCCCGCGGGACGCGCTTCCTCGTCTGGGGCATCCCGGCGATGTTACGAATAGTAACCGGCGGAGTCCACGCGCCGGGGCCTGACACCGACTCTCAATCTTGCTATAACCACGCTTAGATTTCCTATGCATCCCGATCGCTTCACCGTCAAGTCGCAGGAGGCGCTCGCCGCCGCGCAGAGGCTCGCGGGCGCGCGGCGCAACCCCGAGGTGGCCCCGCCGCACCTCCTCGCAGCCCTGCTCGAGCAGGAGGGCGGCATCGTCGTGCCCGTCCTGCGCCGCGCCAACGCCGAGCCGGAGTCCGTGCGACGCGCCGCGAACGAGGCGCTCGACGGCCTCCCGACCATCACCGGCGACGCGACGCAGGCACCCGCGATCGGCGACGGGATGCGCCGGGTCCTCGAGCGCGCGGACGAGGAGGCCCGCGGCTTCGGGGACGAGTACGTCTCGACCGAGCACCTGCTGCTCGCTGCCGCCGCCGACCCGGCCGTCGACGCGGGCGCCTCGCGCGACGCGCTCGCCGAGGCGGTGCAGAGCGTGCGCGGCCCCCACCGGGTGACCGACCAGAATCCCGAGGACAAGTACCAGGCGCTCGAGCGCTTCGGCCGCGACCTCACCGACCAGGCCGAGCAGGGGCGTCTCGATCCGGTCATCGGCCGCGACGACGAGATCCGCCGGGTCATCCAGGTGCTCGCGCGGCGCACCAAGAACAACCCCGTGCTGATCGGCGAGCCCGGCGTCGGCAAGACGGCGATCGCCGAGGGCCTCGCCCAGCGCATCGTCTCCGGCGACGTGCCGGAGTCGCTGCGGGGCCGACGCGTGATCGCGCTCGACATCGGCGCGCTGATTGCCGGCGCGAAGTACCGCGGCGAGTTCGAGGACCGCCTGAAGGCCGTCTTGAAGGAGGTATCCGAGGCCGAGGGCCGCGTGATCCTGTTCCTCGACGAGTTGCACACGATCGTCGGCGCGGGCGCCGCCGAGGGCGCTGTAGACGCCGCGAACCTGCTGAAGCCGATGCTCGCCGCGGGCGAGCTGCGGGCGGTCGGCGCCACCACGCTCGACGAGTACCGCAAGCACGTGGAGAAGGACCCCGCGCTCGAGCGGCGCTTCCAGCCCGTAACGGTCGGCGAGCCGACGGTGGAGGCCACGGTCGCGATCCTCCGAGGCCTCAAGGAGCGCTACGAGGTCCACCACCACGTCCGAATCCAGGACTCCGCGATCGTCGCCGCCGCGGCGCTCTCCCACCGCTACATCGCGGATCGCTTCCTGCCTGACAAGGCGATCGACCTCGTCGACGAGGCGGCCTCGCGAGTGCGAATGGAGATCGACTCGGTCCCCACCGAGATCGACCAGGTCCAGCGCCGCATCATGCAGCTCGAGATCGAGCGGGAGGCGCTCTCGAAGGAGTCCGACGAGGCCTCCGCCGCCCGCGCCGGGGCGATCGAGCGCGAGCTCGCCGACCTGCGGGAGCAGGCGAACGCGATGGTCGCGGAGTGGCAGCGGGAGAAGCAGGCGGTCGACGCCGTCGCCGGGCTCTCGGAACGCCTCGAGGAGGCGCGCCGCGAGGCCGAGCGCGCCGAGCGCGAGGCCCACCTCGAGACGGCGGCGAAGCTCCGCTACGGCGACATCCCGGACCTGGAGAAGGCGATCGCAGAGGCCGGCAGCGCGGCCGAGGGCGAGCGCCGCTTCTTCAAGCAGGAGGTCGACGAGGAGGACATCGCCGGGGTCGTCGCGGGCTGGACCGGAATCCCGGTCTCGAAGCTGATGGAGGGCGAGATCGAGAAGCTCGTCCACATGGAGGAGCGCCTGGGCGACCGCGTCGTCGGCCAGCGCGAGGCGGTGGAGGCGGTCTCGAACGCGCTGCGCCGCTCCCGCGCCGGCCTCCAGGACCCGGACCGCCCGATCGGGACCTTCCTCTTCGTCGGGCCGACCGGCGTCGGCAAGACCGAGCTCGCGCGCGCGCTCGCGGAGTTCATGTTCGACTCCGAGCAGGCGATGATCCGGATCGACATGTCCGAGTACATGGAGAAGCACTCGGTCGCGCGGCTCCTGGGCGCGCCGCCCGGCTACATCGGCTACGAGGAGGGCGGCCAGCTCACAGAGGCTGTGCGCCGCCGCCCCTATTCGGTCGTCCTGCTCGACGAGATCGAGAAGGCCCACGCGGACGTCTTCAACGTGCTGCTGCAGGTGATGGACGACGGGCGCCTCACCGACGGGCAGGGCCGGACCGTCGACTTCAAGAACACCGTGCTGATCATGACCTCGAACGTGCCCGGCGGCCGGACGGGCGTAGAGGGCCACT
This sequence comes from Thermoleophilaceae bacterium, assembly GCA_035553855.1. GTDB lineage: Bacteria > Actinomycetota > Thermoleophilia > Solirubrobacterales > Thermoleophilaceae > JBBDYQ01. Next base: position 3,408 of record DATMJO010000085.1, read on the forward strand.
TCAAACCCGAGTTCGTCAACCGCCTCGACGACATCGTCGAGTTCGAGCAGCTGACGCGCGACGAGATCGCGCGCATCGTCGGGCTCCAGGTCGAGCGCCTCGCCGGGCGCGTGCGCGAGCGGGGAATCGAGATCGAGCTGGGCGACGACGCCCTCACGCTCATCGGGAACCTGGGCTATGACCCCGTCTACGGCGCCCGCCCGCTGAAGCGCGTGATCCAGAAGCAGCTCGTCGACCGCCTCGCGCTCGCGGTCCTGCAGGGTGAGTTCGCCGACGGGGACCGCGTGCGGGTCGACGCCGTCGAGGGCGAGCTCGTCTTCACGAAGGTCCCCGAAGGGGCCGGGGCGCCCGCATGAGGCTGGCCGCGGAGGCGCGCGTCTCGACCGCGGCGCCCCGCGAGCTGATCTGGGAGGTGCTGATCGACGTCCCGCGCTATGCCGAGTGGGGGGAATGGTCCGAGTCGGTCCTCGAGCGCGAAGGATCGCCGCAACCGGGTGGCGCCGGGTCGATCCGCCGCATGCGCCGCACGCCGGTCACCGTCCGCGAGGAGGTGCTGGAGGCCGAGCCCCCGTCGCTGCTGCGCTACCGGTTGCTGTCGGGCATCCCGGTGCGCGACTACGAGGCGGTCGTGCGGATCTCGGAGCAGGGCGAGATCCACTGGCGCTCTGAGTTCGCGCCGAGGCTCCCCGGAACGGGCCGCATCATGCGGGCGCTCATCGGGCGCGTGCTGCGCGACGTCGCGAGCGCCGTGGCAGCCGAGGCCGAGCGCCGGGCCGGCTACTAGGCCGGCTCGGCCGTGCGGCCGCAGGCCGGGCACGAGTCGCCCGGCGCGAGTGGCCGCCCCGAGCACTCCGGGCAGGACTCGGCGCGCTCGAGCACGCCCAGGAGCTCGCTCACCCGGCAGACGAGCAGGCGCTCCTCGTCGACCTCGATCCAGGCACCGGCCGACGCCGGGAAGACGACGTGGTCGCCGGGCGTGACGGGCATCCGGACGCCGGCGCCCTCCCACCAGTCGAGCCCCGGGCCCACCGCCAGCACGATGCCGTGCTGGGGCGGCGGCTCGTGGCTGCCCGGTGGGACCAGCAGCCCGGAGCGCCGGACCCGATCGGGCTCGAGTTCCTTGATCACGATCCGGTCGAACAGCGGCCGCAGGTGGTGCCTCATGGAAACGAGCATACGCCCCGGGAAACCGGCTCCGCGCGCTATCGGGGAACATGCAGGGCTCCACGGAGAGAAGCGACGAAAGGCCGGTGACGATGCCCACGTACGTGATGCTGAGCAAGCTGACCCCGGAGGGTGTTCAGACCCTCAAGAACAACCCGAACCGGATCCGCGAGGTCAACACCGAGATCCAGCAGCTCGGGGCCGAGGTCAAGGCGCAGTGGGCCGTGCTCGGCCGCTTCGACTTCGTCAACGTCATCGAGGCGCCGGACGAGGGCACGATCGCCCGCGTGTCGCTCGAGCTGGGCTCCCGCGGAACGGCGCAGTACGAGACCCTCACCGCGATCCCGATCGACGACTTCATCTCCTCGCTCTGAGACGCCTGTGACGAAGGTCCTCGTAGTCGGCGCCGGAGGCCGGGAGCACGCCATCGTGCGCGCCCTGCTTCGCAGCCCGCGGCGGCCGGACGTGCTCGCGGCCCCGGGCAACGCGGGCATCGCCGCGGACCGGGTGCCCTGCCATGACGTCGCCGCCGGCGACGTGGAGGGACTCGTCCGGCTCGCGGCCGAGGAGGGCGCGGGCTTCGTCGTGGTCGGGCCGGAGGCTCCGCTCGTGGCGGGCCTGGTCGACGCCCTGGCCGCGGAGGGGATCGCCGCCTTCGGGCCGACCGCCGCGGCCGCCCGGCTCGAGGGGTCGAAGGCCTACGCGAAGGAGATGATGCTGCGGGTCGGCGTGCCGACCGCGGGCCACAGCGTCGTGCGCGACCGGAATGAGGCGCTCGCCGCCGTCGCGGCGGCGTCGTTCCCGGCGGTCCTCAAGGCCGATTCGCTCGCGGCGGGCAAGGGCGTGATCGTCTGCGCCGACGAGGGCGAGGCCCGGGCCGCGGTCGAGACGTTCTTCGCCGAGCGCCGCTTCGGCGAGACCGACGTCGTGATCGAGGAGTTCCTGGAGGGGGAGGAGTTGTCGCTGCTCGCCCTCTGCGACGGCGGCGAGCGCCTCGTCCCGGT
>DATMJO010000086.1:0-20015 GCA_035553855.1 Thermoleophilaceae bacterium
GGCGGGTGATCCCCTCGGCGAGCGCCACCCGCGGGCGCCAGCCGAGATCCGCGCGGGCGCGGGCGATGCACGCGGCGGTGGCGCGCGGCTCCCGCGGGTCCGCCGGGCGGGCGTCGAGGAGGGCCGGCGCGCCCGCCGCCCGGGCTATCAGCGCGAGAGCGTCGGCGAGGCGCGCCGGGGCGCCGCCTCCCACGTTGTAGACGGCTCCCGCCGGCGCGCCGTGAAGGGCGCGCACGGTGGCGTCGACCGCATCGCCCACGTAGGTGAAGTCGCGCACCTGGCGGCCGTCGCCGTTGAGCGGGGCCGGAGGACCGCCGAGCGCGGCGGCGGCGAAGCGGCTGAAGGCCATGTCCGGGCGCTGGCGCGGGCCGTAGAGCGTGAAGTAGCGAAGCGTGACCAGCTCGGCGCCGCGCTCGCGCGCGATCCGCGCCGCGGCGCGCTCCGCCGCGAGTTTGGAGCGCCCGTAGTCGGAGACCGGCCGGAGCGGCGCTTCCTCGTCCACGGCGCCGGGCGCGGGCTCGTACACCGACGAGGACGAGGCGAGCACCAGCCGCGGCACGCCGGAGCTCGCGAGAGCCTCGGTGAGCCGCACGTTGGCGCGCTCGAACAGGGCGGGGGTGCCGCTCCGCACTCCGGGCCGGCCCGCCAGGTGGACCAGCGCGTCGGTCCCGCGCAGGTTCACCGTCGCGGCGTCGGCCTCGACCAGCCGGAACCCCGGCGCGCCCCGCAGCGCGGCGACGTTCCGCTCCTTCAGGGAGCGCGGGTAGAAGCGCGTGAACGAGTCGATGCCCAGCACCTCGTGGCCGTCGGCCACGAGGCGCTCGCAGAGATGCGAGCCGAGAAAGCCCGCCGCACCTGTCACCGCCACGCGCAAGGCAGGGTTTCTATCACTTATTAGGGTGCCCTAACTCGCCGCCCTGGCTAGCGTGTCGCGCCATGATCCGGCTCTACCGCGCGCATTTCTCCACGAACGTCGAGCGCGTCGCGCTCGCTCTCGCCCACAAGGGGCTCGAGGCCGAGTCCGTCGTGATCGACCCCTCCGACCGCAGCCTGGTCGAGCGGGTGAGCGGCCAGGGGCTCGTGCCGGTGATCGACTGGGACGGCCGCGTAGTCGCCGACTCGATGGCGATCATCTGCTTCCTCGAGGAGCGCGAGCCCGACCCGCCGCTGTTCCCCTCCGACCCGGCGAGGCGCGCCGAGATGGACATCTTCATCGACTGGTTCAACCGCGTCTGGAAGCTGCCGCCGAACGCGATCGAGGCCGAGTTGGGAAAGCCCGAGCCCGACGCCGACCGGATCGCCGACTGGTCGGCGGAGATGGCGGCGGCGCTCGAGACCTTCGAGGCGATGCTCGCCGGCCGCGACCACCTCATGGGCGACGAGTTCTCAGCCGCCGACTGCTGCGCGTTCCCGTTCGTGAAGTACGCGCTGCGGCGCGACCCGGCGGACTCCGAGCTGTTCCACGTGGTCCTCGACGAGCACCAGACGCTGACCGAGGACCACCCGCGGCTGCGGGAGTGGATCGGGCGGGTGGACGGGCGGCCGCGCGCCTAACGGCGGGCGCGCAGGAGCAGCGTCCCGCGCCGCCGGGTGAGGTGCTCGACCTCGAAGCCCATGTCGTCGAGGAGGCCCGTGAGCGAGCGGCGGGTGAGGAAGCGGATGTGCGGGGAGAGCGGCGGGAACTCGCGCTCGAAGCCCCGGACGAGCGCGCGCAGCCCGGTCAGCCGCCCGTGGGCGGGCGTCGTGAGGGCGAGCAGCCCGCCGGGCCGCAGGACCCGCCGGGCCTCCGAGAGGAGCAGCTGGAGGTCGCGCACGTGCTCGACCATCTCGACGCCGAGCACGAGGTCGAACGAGCAGTCCCCGAACGGAAGCGGCGCGTCCGGCTCCACGCGCACCAGGTCGGCGCCCGGCAGCCGCGCCGCGGCCCGCTCGAGCGCCACGGCGGACGTATCGGCGCCCGTGAGCGCGGCGGTCTCGATGTGGCCGGCGAGGCGCCCGTCGCCGCAGCCGAGGTCGAGAGCGTGCTCGGCCCGTGGCAGCGACTCGACGAACTCCACGAGATGCGCGGCCGGCTCGCAGGCGTGGTGCGGGACGGCCTCCCAGATGTCGTCGTCGTAGCCCACCGGGAGGGACCGTAACCTCCGATCCCGTGAGGATCGGCCTCGACTCGCGTGGAGCGGCAGAGATTCCGGGTGGCCGTGGCCGCTACGTGCGCGAGCTGCTGGCCGCCATCACGGCGGCCACGGGCGAGCATTCCTACGCCCTGTATGCCCGTTCGAGGTGGGACGGCCTCCCGGAGGGGCCACGCATGTCGTGGCGCATCGTCGGGGGCCGCGAGCCGGTCTGGAACGTCCGCGCGGCCCGCGCGGCGAACGCCGAGTGCGACGTCCACCTCTCGACCGACTCCTACCTCACCGGCTGGCTCCTGCGAGTGCCGTCGGTCCTGATGCTCCACGACCTGATCGCCTTCGACCCGGCGCGGATGCCGAACCGCCGCGACAGCGTGCTTCAGCGCGCCACGCTCCCGCCCGCCCTGCGCCGGGCGGCGGCGATCGTCTGCCCGTCGGAGTCGACGCGCCGCGACCTCGCCCAGCGCTTCCCGCGCGCGGCCGAGCGCGCCGAGGTGGTCGCGCTGGCGGCGTCCGAGGGCTTCTCCGCGGAGCCGGCCCCGGGCGACGAGGCCGCCGTGAGGGCGCTCGGGATCCGCGAGCCCTATGTGCTCTGCGTCGGCACGCTCGAGCCGCGCAAGAACCACTCCCGGCTGATCGAGGCGTTCGCTCGCCTGCCGCCCGAGGTCCGCGGCGGGCGCACGCTCGTGATCGCGGGCGCCGACGGCTGGGACCACCAGGAGACCCTCGACCTGATCGGGCGCCACCGCGACATCGTGCTGCGCGTGGGCTACGTGCCCGACGAGGCGCTCCCGCCGCTTTACCGGCGCGCGGACGTCGCCTGCTACCCGTCCCTCTACGAGGGCTTCGGGCTGCCGGTGCTGGAGGCGATGGCGTGCGGGGCCCCGGTGCTGACATCTGCCACCTCGAGCCTCCCGGAGGTCGGTGGCGACGCCGTTTGCTACGCCGATCCGGAGGACGCCCGCGACATCGGCGAGGTGCTCGGCGAGCTGCTCGCCCGGCCGGAGGAGCGCGAGGAGCTCTCGCGCCGCGCGGTCCGGCGCGCCGCGGGCTTCAGCTGGGAGCGCACCGCGCGCGAGACGATCGCCGTGCTCGAGCGGGCCGCGGGCGGCTGACGTGCGCGTCCTGCTCGACACGCGCGTCCTCGGCCTTCCGGGCGTCGGCGAGACCGGCGTCGGCCGCTACGCGGCCTGCCTGCGCGAGGGACTGCGCCGGCTCGCGGGCGAGGACCGATCGTTCGAGCTCCGCGTGCTGGAGCGCGCGCGGCGCCCGCCGGCCCCGGGCCGCTTCGCCGAGGCGTGGGAGCACCCACTGCTCCGCCGCGACGCCCGCCGCGCGGGCGCGGACGTCGTCCACGCCCCCTCGCTGGAGCTGCTCAGCCTGTGGCCCGGCGCCCCGCTCTGCGTGACCGTCCACGACCTCGTGCCGCTGAAGCACCCCGAGCGCTACCTGCGCACCGGGCTGAAGCACCGGCTCCGCTACGCCGCGGCACGGCGGGCGGCGCGGCTGATCGTCCCGTCCGCCGTCGTCGGGCTCGACGCCGAGCGCCTGCTCGGGGTCCCGCCCTCCCGCATCACTGTGATCGCCGAGGCCGCAGCGCCCGTCTTCCGGCCGGTGGAGCGCCCCCGCGAGGCCCTGCAGCGCCTCGATCTGCCCGAGCGCTTCCTGCTGTGGGTGGGCCACCTCGACCCGCCCGACCCGCGCAAGGGCATCGCGCACGTGGCGGCGCTGGCACGCGAGCGGGACGGGCTTCCGCTCGTGCTGGCCGGGGCGGTCTCCGCCGAGGCCGGCGGGCTCGCGGCGCCGGGACGGGTCACGCTCACCGGCCGCGTCTCGGACGAGGAGCTGGCGGCGCTCTACACGGCCGCCGGCGCGGTGCTGCTGCCCTCCGACGACGAGGGCTTCGGGCTGCCGGCGGTGGAGGCGCTCGCGTGCGGCACCCCGGTGGCCGCCTACGGCGCGGGGGCCCTGCCGGAGCTGCTCGCGGGAGTCGACGCCACCGCGCTCGTCATACCGGGCGACGCCGCCGGGCTGCTCGATGCCGCGGAGGCCCTCGCGGGGCGGCGGGCGGAGCCCCTTGCGCGGAGCTGGGACGACGTCGCGCGCGAAACCGCCGCGGCCTACCGGGAGACGCTGGGATGAGGGTGGACGCCGGGCTGCTCGGCGCGGGATGCACCGACCCGGCCGCGGGCGTCTCTCGCTCTGGGAGGCGCACATGAGGGTCGGGGTGGTGCTTGCGGTTCGCGGTCCGGCGCCTCATCTCGGCGCCGCGCTGCGCTCGGTGCTCGAACAGGAGCCCGCTCCGGATTCCGTGGTCGTCGTGGACGACGCCTCAGACGAGCCCGTCGCGCTACCCGCGGGCGACGGCGACGTCCTGCTCGTCCGGCGCGAGGAACGCGGCGGCCCCGCCGCCGCCCGCGCCACCGGCCTCGCCGCGCTCGGCGACGTGGACCTCGTGGCGCTCGCCGACGCCGACGACGAGTGGCGCCCGGGGAAGCTCGCCGCCCAACTGGCCTCCATCGGCGGGCACGCCGTGTCGTTCTCGCGGGCGGTGCTCGTGGACGAGGCGGGGCGCCCGACCGGCGAGGTGTGGGAGGGGCCGCGCGCGGGGACGCTCGACCGCGGCGAGTTCGCCCGCTCGCTCTACCTCCACAACCCGATCGCCGCGCCCGGCGTGGTCGTCCGCCGCGCGGCGCTGCTGGCGGCCGGGGGGTTCGAGAGCCCGGTGCTGCTTGCGGAGGACTACGACCTGTGGCTGCGGCTCGCCGCCCGCGGGGAGACGTTCGTGTACGAGCCGGCCGCGGAGGTGACCGTGCGCCGTCACCCGGCGTCCCTGTCGTGGGATGTCGCGGCGCTCGCCGAATGCTCGCTCGAGGTGCATCGCCGCCACGCCTCGCTCGTCCCTTCCGACGTCGCGGAGTCGGTCATGGCGCGCGATCTGCGCGCGCTCGCGCAGGGGCGGATCCGCTTCCACCGCGACTACGCGGGGGCGCGCGAGGCGCTCGGCCGCGCCGCCGCGCTCGAGCCGCTGTCACCCCGCTTCCGCGCGATCGCGGCGCTGACGCGGCTGCCGGGGGCGCGGGGTCTCTTGGGCAGGCGCTGAGGACGGCCGGGCGCGCTCCTCCGGTACGCCTTCCGCCGCGGATGAAACAGTGCCAGGCACTGTTTCACCTGCCGCTCCGGTACGCCTTCCGCCGCGGATGAAACAGTGCCTGGCACTGTTTCACCTGCCGCCGCGCCCTAGCGGCGCGAACCCGAGGTGTGCCAGTAGAGGACGGGGCCGTCGCCGAAGGCGCCCTCGCGGGCGAGCGCCAGGGTCGCCGCCAGGGCCTTCGCGGTGTACACCGGCTCCAACTCGAGCGCCTCGCGCTCGGCCGCCAGGCGCATCGCCTCCTCGCCCTCCCCGGTGCGGTGGCCGTAGCCGTCACCCATGAAGCGGCTCTCGAGCGTCAGCGGCGCCAGCTCCCACGAGGCGTCCGCCCCGCGCCCCGCGAGCAGCCGCTGCGCCCGCGACGCCAGCCGGAGCAGCCCGCGCTCGCCGAGCGGCAGCTTGTCGTTCACGAGCACCGGCCACACCCGCGTCCGCAGCCCCGCGAGCCGCAGGCCGGCCGTGAGGCCGGCGGCCGTCCCGCCGGAGCCGAGCGCGACCACCACGTGCGCGGGCTCGGGCAGCGCGCCCTCGCGCACCTGCTCGCCGAGCTCGAGGGCCGCCTCGATGAACCCGACCGTCCCGACCGGCGAGGACCCTCCCGGCCCGAGGAGGTACGGCGGCCGCAGGCCACGCGTGTTGCGCGCCATCGCCCACGGCAGGGCGAGCGCGGTGCGCAGCGAGGTGTGCGTCACGTACACCCTCGCGCCCGTGCCGCGGATCAGCTCGAGCTGGCGCTCGACGTGCTCGTCGAGCGGCTGGTCCACGAGCATCAGCACGCAGTGCATCCCGTGCGAGCGGGCGAAGCGGGCGGTTGCGATCCCGTGGTTGGTGCCCAGCGCCCCCACCGTCAGGATCGCCCGCCTGCCGCGGCGGCGCGCATCGGCGAGCACCCACTCGAGCTTGCGCGGCTTGTTGCCCCCCCAGAGGTCGCCGAAGCCCGAGTCGTCCTTCATCCAGACGGGCACCTCGGCCCCGAGGGCGCTCAGCTCGCGGACGGGGGTCGGGCCCGCTCCCAGCGGGAGATGGGGAAGCGTGCGCCGCAGGGCGGGGAAGAGCGTGTGGAGGCGGGGCTGGCTCATCCGGCCGTGATCGTCCCGGGCGCCCCGTACTGCACGAGCACCTCGGGAATCACGACCGTGCCATCGTCCTGCTGCCCGTTCTCCACGAGGGCGATGATCGTGCGCCCGACCGCCACAGCCGTCCCGTTCAGCGTGTGCACATGGCGCACGGCGCCGCCCGCCTCCGGGCGGTAGCGCACGTCGAGCCTCCGCGCCTGGAAGGCGGTCGTGTTCGAGCACGAGGTCAGCTCCCGGTAGCGCCCCTGACCGGGCAGCCATGCCTCGAGGTCGTACTTCTTCACGGCCGAGGCACCGAGGTCGCCCACCGCGATGTTCACCACGCGATAGGGGATGCCGAGCGCGGTCAGGATCTCCTCTTCGATCGCGAGCAGCCGCTCGTGCTCCTCGGCCGAGTCCTCCGGCCGCACGAATGTGAACATCTCGACCTTGTCGAACTGGTGCACGCGGAAGATGCCGCGCGTGTCCTTGCCCGCGGCGCCCGCCTCGCGCCGGAAGCACGGCGAGAAGCCCGCGTAGCGGGCGGGCAGCGCGCCCTCGTCGAGGATCTCGCCCGCGTGCAACGAGGCGAGCGGCACCTCCGAGGTGCCCACGAGGTAGAGGTCGTCGTCGGCCAGGCGGTAGATCTGCTGCTCGGTGTCCGGCAGGAAGCCCGTGCCGAAGAGCGCCTCCTCGCGCACGAGCACCGGCGGCACCACCGGCTCGAAGCCGTGTGCCGAGACGACCTCGAGCGCCCAGCGCACGAGCGCCAGCTCCAGCATCACGATCGGCCCGCGCAGGTAGGCGAAGCGCGACCCGGACGTGCGGGCGCCCGCCTCCATGTCCACCCAGCGCCCGAGGAGCTCCAGATGGTCGCGGCCCCGCGCCCCCGCGTCGCCGACCTCGCGCAGCACGGTGTCCTCCTCCGGCGCATCCGGGTCCGGCGGGTTGGGCACGGCGGCGAGCGCCGCCCGCAGCTCCTCCTCGACCCTGCCGAGGTCGGCCCGCAGCTCCTTGACCCGCGTGCCGACCTCGCGCATCGCGGCGATCTCGCCCTCGGCGTCGTCGCCGGCCTTCTTGGCCTCGGCTATCGCCTCGCTCGCGCGGTTCCGCTCGGCCTGCAGGCCCTCCACCTGGGGCAGCAGCGCGCGACGGCGCTCGTCGAGCTCGAGCGCGCGGTCGAGCGCCTCGGCGTCGCCGCGGCGCGCGAGCGCGGCCCGCACCGCGTCCGGGTCTGTGCGGATCTCCTTGAGGTCGAGAACGGTCGGCTCCCGCCGCCGCTACTCGGGTCCGCCCGGCGAGCCCGAGTCCTGACTCGACTGCTCGTTGCCCTCGACGGACTTGCCGCCGGAGTAGCGCTCGAGGAACGCCGCGACCGCGAGCGCCTCGGAGCCGACCACGATGTTCGCGGGCATGATCGCGCCCGAGAAGCCGCCGTTGCGGATCGCGAACAGCGCGTCGTCGGCCTTCACCTCGCGCGTGTTGAAGTTCGGTCCGTTCGTGCGCTCGCCACCCCCCACCTGGCCCTCCGGCTTCGAGCCGCGCGACCCGGCGGCGTCGATCGTGTGGCAGCCGCTGCAGCGCTCGCGAAACAGCTCGGCGCCCTCACGCAGGTCCACCGTCTCGCCCTGGAGGAAGGCCGTCTCCCCGTCGGGCACGTCGATCTCCTCACCGCAGCCCGCGAATGCGAGCGCGGCCACGGATACGGCGAGCGCGAAGGGGGCCCGGGACACGGGCGGGCATATTATCCGCCGTCCATGAGGCTGCGACTCCCCGCCATCCTGCTCGCGAGCGCGACCCTCGCCGGCTGCGGCGGCGAAGACGACGAACCGGGCGCCACGGCGACCGTCCCGTCCGGCTCGGCGGTCGTCGTGAAGGGCGACGAGTACAGCTTCGATCCCGAAACCCTCGTCGTGACCGGCGGCGGCGATCTGAAGGTCACCTTCCAGAACGACGGGGCGCTCGCCCACAACATGCGGATCGAGCGCGGCGGCGACGACGTGGGCGGCTCGCCGACCTTCCAGGGCGGCGGCGAGAAGCGCGACTTCAGCCTCAGCCTCGAGCCGGGCGAGTACAAGCTGATCTGCACGGTCGGCAACCACGAGGAGCTCGGGATGACCGGCAAGCTCGAGGTCCGCTGAGCGGCAGGAGAAGGCGCCGCCGCGGAGAAACCCCCGGACGCCCCGGCGGCGACCGGTGACGGCTCTTCAAGCGACCAGGATCGTGCGCTCGGGTCGTCCTCATCGGCGGCGATAGAGGTCGCCGCCGGGGCTCTCCAACTCCACCGCGCCGCCGCTGCAAGGCGCGCTGCAGGGCAGGAACCCGGCCCCCGGTCTGCCAAACTCGTAGGCCGCATGCGCGCGATCTGGAAGGGCACAATCTCGTTCGGCCTCGTGAACATCCCCGTCGCGCTGGGGATCGCCACGCAGCGCTCGGACCCGAAGTTCCGCACCCTCGACGCCGAGACCCTGCGGCCCATCCGCCAGCAGCTCTTCTCGCCGGAGCGCGGCGAGGTCGTGGGACGGGACGAGACGGTGAAGGGCTACGAGGTCTCGAAGGACAACTTCGTCGTCGTCAGCGAGGAGGAGCTGGAGAGCGTCGCCGTCGAGCGCCGCCGCTCGATCGACATCCTCGGCTTCGTCGACCAGGGCGAGATCGACCCCGTCTACTACGACCGCAGCTATTACACCGAGCCCCAGGACGGCGCCGAGAAGCCGTACGCGCTGCTCGTGGACGCGCTCGCAGAAAGCGGCCGCGTTGCGCTCGGAAACCTCGTGCTGTCGAGCCGCGAGCACCTCGTCGTCCTCCGCCCCTCGGGCCGGACGCTCGTGATCGAGCTGCTCTTCTATCCCGAGGACGTCCGCTCGAAGGCCGAGATCGAGGAGCGCATGGAGGGCGTGAAGGCCACGAAGGCCGAGGTCGAGATGGCCAAGCAGCTCGTGGACAGCCTCTCCGGCCCGTTCGAGCCCGAGGAGCACCGCAACCTCCACAAGCAGGAGGTCATGGCCCTGATCGAGCGCAAGCTCGCCGGCGAGGAGATCCCGATCCCGGCCGAGCCCGCGGCGCCGGCCCGGGCCGTGCCGGACCTGATGAGCGCGCTGAAGGCGAGCCTCGCCCAGGCGAAGTCCGGCGCGACCGAGGAGACGCCCAGGAAGCCCGCGGCGAAGAAGAAGTCCGCCACGCGCAAGAAGGCCGCGCCGAAGAAGCCCCCCGCGGCCGGCAACGGCTCGAAGAAGAAAGCGGCCTCGGGCCGCAAGAGCGCGGCCCGCTAGCCGGCCGGCAGGCGCTTCGTCAGCCGAACGACGGTCCCGCGCGAGCCGGCCCGCACCTGGACCTCGTCCATCAGCTCGCTCATGAAGGCGAGTCCGCGCCCCCGCTCCGGCATCAGCCCGCGCGGGCGCACTCGCGGGACGAAGCGCCCTGTGTCCTGCACGTAGAGCGCGAGCGAGTCGCCCTCGACGGCGGCCGTCACCTCGATCTGATCGCCGTCCGGCGAGCCGTGCTCGATCGCGTTCGCGACCGCCTCGCTGCAGGCCATCACCACCGCGTAGCGGGCGTCCGTGCCGAGGCCGGCTCGGTCGGCCGCCTCGGACGCGAAGCGGCGCACGGCGGCGAGCACCCCGAAGTCGGGCGCGAAGCGCTCGGTGTGGCGTGTCCCGGCCACACGTGACTCATCGGCTACCGTCACCAACCCCGTTATGCCCGCGGCGCCCGACAGGCAGGCATTCACGCAGGCGATCTCCCAGTTCGCGACGGGAGTCACGGTCGTCACGAGCGTCGGCGAGAACGGGCCCTCGGGCCTGACCGCCAACGCCGTCTGCTCGCTGTCGGTCGAGCCTCTGCTCGTCCTTGCCTGCCTCGACCGCGGCTCGCGCACGCTGCGCGCGATCGCAGGCTCGGGGCGCCTGGCGATCAACGTGCTGGCCCACGACCAGGAGGCGCTCGCGCGCTGCTTCGCCGCGAAGGGCCCGGAGCACGAGAAGTTCACGGGCGTGGCGTGGACGGAGAGGGACGGCCTCCCCCGCCTCGACGGCGTCGTCGCGTGGCTCGCCGGGGAGGTGCGCGAGCTGGTCGAGGGCGGCGACCACCGGATCGCCGTCACGGAGGTCAGCGGCATCGACGCGCCGGGCGGCAACCCGCTGCTCTACCACCGCGGCGAGTTCCGCTCCTTCTAGACGAAGCCCCCGGTCGACATCGCCCGAAGCGACAGGGTGACGATCAGGAGCGCGCCGATCGTCATCACGCCGGTCTCGCGCAGCACCACCTGGCGGGCGACGGCGCGCCGCTCGTCCTCGGCGAGCGCGTCGAGGTCGTCGATCTCCTCCAGCACCGACTGCGCGGCGCCGGCGCGCATGCCCTCGCTCACGAGCGTGATGAAGAGCGGCGAGAGCCCGTAGAGGACGTGCAGCCCGTCGGGCGGCTCGGACCCGCGCGCCAGCAGGATGAAGCCGAGCACGACCTGGAGCGCCACGACCGCCTGCGCCGCCCGGAGCAGGTACCAGAAGGCCACCGAGGGCTCGCTCCGCAGCCACGCGAAACCGCCCCATCCGGCCGCCAGGAGGTTCGTTGCGAGCACGGCGGCGCCGATGGCCGCGTGCGCCGCGCTCAGAATGCGCCCTTTCGCACTATGTGGCACCTTGCCACAAGCGCGGGTATAACACGGCGCGACCGTGCTCCAGAGCTATCTGCCAGCGCTCGTGTTCCTCGTGCTCGGAATCGTCACGGGGACGGCGTTCACGCTCCTCAACAAGGTGCTGGGCCCGCGGCGGGCCAAGACCGGCGCGCGGGAGGCCGTCAAGGCCGACCCATACGAGTGCGGGCTGCCGAGCGACGTCAAGCAGAGCTTCCGCTTCGGCATCAGCTTCTACCTCGTCGCGATGCTCTTCATACTCTTCGATATCGAGGTCGTCTTCCTCTACCCGGTGGCGGTGCAGCTCGAGGCGTTCGGCGTCTTCGCACTGGTGGAGACGATCGTTTTCGTGACGCTCCTGATGGTGGCCTTCGTGTTCGTGTGGCGCCGGGGTGCGCTCGATTGGAAGTGACCCGGCACAAGGCGCCGAGCGACTTCCGCTCGCGCGGGCTCAAGGCCCAGCAGATGCTCCGCGGCGAGCTCGAGGGCGAGGACCTCGAGCGCTACGTCGAGGAGCGCGTGATGCTCACGACGCTCGAGAAGGCCCAGAACTGGGCGCGCAAGAACGCCTGCTGGCCGCTCGGCTTCGGCCTCGCCTGCTGCGCGATCGAGATGATCACCGTGATCGGCTCGCCTCGGAACGACATCTCGCGCTTCGGCGCGGAGGTGGTGCGCGCCTCTCCGCGCCAGGCCGACATGATCATCCTGTCGGGCCGCGTCTCGATCAAGATGGCGCCGGTCATCCGCCGCATCTACGACCAGATGCTGGAGCCCAAGTGGGTGATCGCGATGGGCGCCTGCTCGTCGAGCGCCGGCATGTTCAACAACTACGCGCTCGTGCAGGGTGCCGACAAGTTCATGCCGGTGGACGTCTACATCCCCGGCTGCCCCCCGCGGCCCGAGGCGCTGATCTACGGGGTGCTGAAGCTCCAGAAGCTGATAGAGCAGAACCCGGACATGGGCTGGCGCGAGCGCTACAGGGCGCACGGCACCGAGGAGGCGGCCTACGGGCCGACCTCCGTCCCCGCGGGACCGGATGCCTGACGCGACCGGCCTCGAGCTGATCGCCGGGCGCCTGCGCGACCGCCACGGCGACGACGCGGTCACGGGCACGATGTACGCCCGCGGCGAGGCCACGGTGCAGGTGGCGCCGGGCGCCGTTCGCGACGTGATCGCCGGGCTGCGCGGCGACCCCGAGGAGCCCTTCGACTTCCTCATGTCGGTCCACGGCTGCGACTACCTGCCGGACGAGCCTCGCCTCGGCGTCCACTATCAGCTGCTCTCCATGGCCCGCTGCGACCGGATCTGCGTGAAGACGCGCGTGGGCGTCGAGGAGCCCGTCGTGCCGAGCATCGTCGAGATCCACCCGGGCGCCGACCACCAGGAGCGCGAGGTCTACGACATGTTCGGCGTCGTCTTCGACGGCCACCCCGACCTGCGCCGCATCCTCATGCCCGAGGACTACGTGGGCCACCCGCAGCGGCGCGACTTCCCGATCGGCGGCGAGCCGGTGCTGTTCACCTTCAACGAGCACCAGTACCCGCGCTGGTATGACTAGGGAGCCTGAGCGACCGGTCGGCGCCGAAGGCGCCGCGCTCGAGATCCCCTACCGCGAGCGCGAGCGCTCCGTGACGATGGAGCGGATGGCGCAGCCGGGCGCGCCGGTGATCGGGACCGAGCTGGAGCCGGAGACCGAGCTCTTCACGATCAACATGGGGCCGCACCACCCGGCGACCCACGGGGTGCTGCGGCTGCTCCTGACGCTCGAGGGCGAGGTGGTGCGCGAGCTCGTGCCGCTGATCGGCTACGTGCACACCGGCATCGAGAAGTCCTGCGAGGACCAGGCCTACTGGAAGGTCATCCCGTTCGTCGAGCGGATGGACTACCTCGCCTACTACTTCAACATGATGGCCTACTGCTCGACGGTCGAGCGGATGGTCGAGGTGGAGGTCCCGCCGCGCGCGCAGTACCTGCGCGTGGCCCACCTGGAGCTCAACAGGATCGCCTCGCACCTCTTCTGGCTCGCCACTTCGGCGCTCGACGTGGGAGCCATCACGA
This sequence comes from Thermoleophilaceae bacterium, assembly GCA_035553855.1. GTDB lineage: Bacteria > Actinomycetota > Thermoleophilia > Solirubrobacterales > Thermoleophilaceae > JBBDYQ01. The sequence continues at coordinate 13,024 of DATMJO010000086.1, forward strand.
TGCTCTGGTGGGGCTGCCGCGAGCGCGACTACGTGCTCGACCTGTTCGAGATGTCGAGCGGCCAGCGGATGCACACCCGCTACTTCCAGATCGGCGGCGTCGCCGAGGACATCCCGCCCGGCTGGGAGCAGAAGGTCAGGGAGTTCTGCAAGCTGATGCCGGAGCGCCTCGACCAATACGAGGCGCTGCTCGACAACAACGAGATCTTCCTCCAGCGCCTGAAGAACGTGGGGGCCGTGGACGCCGAGACGCTGATGGGCCTGGGCGTCACCGGGCCGCTGCTGCGCGCGGCCGGGGTCCCGTGGGACCTGCGCAAGGCGATGCCCTACTCCTCCTACGACCACTTCGACTTCAAGATCCCGGTCGGCACAACCGGCGACAACTACGACCGCTACCGCGTCCGGATGGCCGAGATGCGCGAGTCCTGCCGGATCGTCGAGCAGGCCCTCGACGGCCTCCCCGAGGGACCGTGGATCACCGACAACCGCAAGGTCGCGCTACCCCCGCGCCATGAGCTCGCCACCTCGATGGAGGCGCTCATCCACCACTTCAAGCTCGTCACCGAAGGCATGCGCGTCCCGCCCGGCGAGAGCTACACGGCGATCGAGTCCCCCCGCGGCGAGCTCGGCTGCTTCGTCGTCTCCGACGGGAGCGCGAAGCCCGCGCGCGTGCACATGCGCGACCCCTCGTTCGTGAACCTCCAGGCGCTCAAGCCGATGGCCGAGAACTCGCTGATCGCCGACCTGATCGCCTGCATCGCGATGCTCGACCCGATCCTCGGCGGCATCGACCGCTGAGGGGTCTGCCGCCCGAAGGTGGGTCAGACCCCGCGGCGGGCCGAGCGACCCCTGAGGGGTCAGACCCCTCGCCCACCCTCAGCCGGGGAGCCGATGCCTCACACCCGCGAAGCGCGCGAAGTCGCGGTCGTAGGAGACGACCTCGGCGCCGTGCTCGATTGCGAGCGCGGCAAGGTGCGCGTCCGTCGTGAGGTTGCCCGCCGTCCCGCCCTCGCGTAGCAGGCCGGACAGGACCGCCGCGTGGCGCGCCGTCGGGTGCACGACGACCGCCGCGGGCGCCCCGAGCCAGGCCTCGACCTGGTCGCACGCCTCGCCCGGCGTGAGTGCGCCCGGATAAGCGGACCCGTTCGTGGCGACCCGTATGAACGCGAGCAGCGCCACCCAGGCGAGCCCGACAGCCTCACGCCCCCCGAGCGCGGCCTCGAGCCAGGGGCGGGCGGGCTCGTGATGCGCGCTCGTCTCGTCCCTGGCGTACAGGAGGACGTTCGCGTCCACGACGACCACGGGATCAGCGGCCCTCGGCGAGCTTGCGCATCAGGGTCTCGTCCTCGAGGTGCGCGGCAAGCCGCAGTGCCTTCGTCACGTCGAAGCGGGCGGGCCCCATGGCGCTCGGCCTGGTGTAGGTCCCGGGCGTGGCCTCGCCGCCCAACCCCGCCCGGATCGCCTCGTTGACCGCTTCCTTGAACGAGAGCCCGCGATCGCGCATCGCGCGCTCCACGAGGGCACGCGCGTCCGGATCGAGCGTGATGGTGGTGCGCATGGAGTTTGCATCATAGCATCAGATAGCCTGATGACATGATGCGACAGCCACCGAGCGGTACCGGGCCCGGTCAGCCGTTTTCCACGAACGGCGAGAAGTGCTCGTGCACGATCAGCCACTCGCCGCCCGCCTTCGCGAAGACGAGCGTCCCCCGGGCGCTGAACTCGTGCCGCTCGCCCTCCGCCGCGACGCGGCTCTCCATCACGAACGTGGTGACGGCCACCGGGCCGAAGACGTCCACCTTGAGGCCCGCGAGCCGCGGTTCGAACTCGTCGGCGCCGAGAATCGCCTCGCGCTCGAGCCGCCTCGTCGTCTCGCCGTCCTGGCGCTCGAGGGGCGCGAAGTCGTCGAACTTCGTGAACTTCGGCCCGAACGCGTGGTAGCTCTCGAGCTCGTCGACCGCGCGCCGCCGCGCGGCTGACATGACGTCCTCGAGGCGTCGCTCGACCTCCATCTGCTCGCTCGCGTAGGCGTCGCTCAGGATCCGGGCCTCGCCCGCCGCGGCGGTCATCACTCCTCCTCCGCCATCGCGAGCAGGTCCTCTCGGGCGAGCCGCCCGATCAGGTCGGGATGGTCCGCCTCGATGTGGCGCGTGGCCGCGGACACCAGCTCGTCCTCCGTCTCGGCCCGCACGATGTAGCCGCACTCGCATCTGATCACCTTCGCCATCTCTGCCTCCTTGGGGTCTGGCGCGCATTGTCACCCGGGCGCGTTGCGGTTACGTTGCGAGGCAGTTGCCGAGCGCCACCCGGATCCAGCTGTGCGGGCGCGTCGCGGTCGAGATCGGCGGCAGGCGGCTCGAGGCGGAGCTCCCCGGCCGACAGGGGCGGCTCGCGTTCGTCCATCTGGCGCTGAACCGCGGGCGCACGCTGACGCGCGGGGAGCTCGCGCTGGCGCTCTGGCCGGACGAGGCGCCCGCGCACGCGGAATCGAATCTCCGCGTGGTGTTGTCGCGGCTCAGGCGCGTCCTCGGCTCCGACGCTCTGGCCGGCCGCGGCGACCTCCGGCTCGTGCTGCCCGCCGGGGCCTGGGTGGACACGGAGGTCGCGGCTGTGAAGATCCACGAAGCGGAGACGGCGGTCCATGGAAAGGACTGGTCGCGAGCCCTCCCCGCCGCCTCGATCGCCTATGCGATCTCCGGCCGCGGCTTCCTGCCGGGGGAGGAGGCGCCCTGGGTCGTCGAACAGCGGGGCTGGCTCGAGGACGTCCATCTGCGGGCGCTCGAGTGCGACGGCGCGGCGAGCCTGGGCATAGGAGGATCGGAGCTCGCCGCGGCGGAGCGCGACGCCCGCCGCCTGGTCCGGCTCGCCCCGTACCGGGAGAGCGGCTACCGCCTGCTCATGGAGACGCTCGAGCGCCGGGGAAACCGCGCCGAGGCGCTGCTGGTCTACGAGCGGCTGCGGACCGTGTTGCGCGACGAGTTGGGGAGCGCTCCGGGCCCGCAGTCGCAAGCCCTCCACGCGCGGCTCTTGGGTCCGCCGCGCGGGCCCGCCTAGGTGCGCCCAGGGCGCCCCGGCGCGCCCGGGCGCCAAGCACCCTTCCGCACTATGTGGCACCTCGTTACAAAGGGGGGTATAAGACGGCGCGGGCCATGGCGGACCACATGATCGAGACAGGCGACGAGGGCGCCCCCGGGCCGATGAGCGGGCGCCCGTCGCGCCTTCGGGGATGGGACGAGGCCGCCGACCTCACGAAGGACCCCGCCATCGTCCCCGATCCCGCCGAGACCGAGGTCCCCGCCGACCTGCGTCGCGAGATCGAGACGATAATGGGCCGCTACCCCGACCACCACTCGGCGGCGCTGCCCGCGCTCGGCGCCGCCCAGCGCGTCCACGGCTGGTGCTCGCCCGAGGCGATCACCCAGGTGGCCGCGGTCATGCGGGTTACACCCGCCTACCTGTCGAGCGTCGCGACCTTCTACGACATGCTCCGCACCGAGCCGGTCGGCAGCCGCTACGTCTACGTCTGCACGAGCGTCGCCTGCTGCCTGCGCGACGCGAAGTCCGTCTACGACGCGATCGTGGAGGAGGCCGAGCGCACCGCGCTCACCGACGTCGAGATCCGCGAGTTCGAATGCCTCGGCGCCTGCGACATGGCGCCGATGGCCTCCATCGACGGCCGCTACGTCGGGCCGCTCGAGCTCTCCGACGCCGACGAGATCGTCGCGTCGCTCCACGAGCGCCGCACGGCGCTCCCGGGCCGCGCCCTCGAGGACCCCGAGTTCCGCCTGCCCTGGCAGGATGGCGGGCCCGCCGATGCCTGAGACGCGCGTCCTCCTGGAGCAGATCGACGAGCCCGGCCTCAACACGATCGAGGTCTACGAGCGCCTCGGCGGCTACGGCGAGCGCCTGCGCCGCGCGCTGACCGCGTTCGAGCCGGCCGAGCTCGTGGCCGAGCTCGAGGCCTCGGGCCTCCGCGGCCGCGGCGGCGCCGGCTTCTCGATGGGCAAGAAGGCGAGCTTCATCCCCAAGGGCTCACTCGACAAGTACCTCTGCTGCAACGCCGACGAATCGGAGCCGGGCACCTTCAAGGACCGCCTGCTCATGCAGAAGAACCCGCACCTCCTGATCGAGGGGATGATCATGGCCGCCTACGCCGCGGGCGCGAACCGGGCATTCATCTTCATCCGCGGCGAGTACGAGCACCAGGCGGACGTGCTGGAAGCCGCCGTCGGCGAGGCCTACGCCAAGGGCTACCTCGGCGAGCGCATCCTCGGCACGGGCTTCTCGCTCGAGCTGGTCGTCCATCGCGGCCAGGGCGCCTACATCTGCGGCGAGGAGTCGGCGCTGCTCGACGCGCTCGAGGGCAAGCGCGGCAACCCGCGCCTCAAGCCGCCGTTCCCCGCGAACCAGGGCCTCTACCAGGGCCCCACCCTCATCAACAACGTGGAGACCCTCTGCAACGTCCCGCTGATCGCGGAGAAGGGCGCCGACTGGTTCCGCCAGTGGGGCACCGAGAAGTCGGCGGGCACCAAGCTCGTGTCGGTCTCCGGCAACGTGCAGCGCCCCGGCAACTACGAGATCGAGCTGGGCATCACGGGCCGCGAGATCGTGTACGGCATCTGCGGCGGCCCGCCGGAGGGGCGGAGCGTCAAGTGCTGGTTCCCCGGCGGCTCCTCGGCGCCGATCCTGCTCGACGAGCACCTCGACCTCCCCTACGACTTCGAGCACATGGCCGAGGCCGGCTCGATGCTCGGCTCCGGCGCGATCATCGTGGTGGACGACTCGCAGCCGATCGTGCCGCTCGCGCTGCGCCTCGCCGAGTTCTACCGCCACGAGTCCTGCGGCAAGTGCTCGCCCTGCCGGGAGGGCACGAACTGGACACAGAAGTTGCTCGAGCGGATCGACACCGGCGAGGCCACGCCGATGGACATCGAGATCCTCGCGCAGGTCCAGGAGAACATCATCGGCAACTGCCTCTGCGTGCTCGGCGACTCGATGGCGATGCCGGTCGGGTCGATGGTGCGCCACTTCCGCTCCGAGTTCGAGGAGCACATCGAGCGCGCCCGCCGCGAGGCCGAGCGGCGGGAGGTCGCGGCTTGAGCCGCGGCCGTTCACGCGAGGCCGGAGGCCGAGAGACGGAATCGGGACGCCCCGCGGAGGTAACCCTCTAGTGCCCCGGCCGGAGAAGCGCTGGGTCACCTTCGAGATCGACGGCCGCGAGGTGCGCGCGCCCGAGGGCTCGATGCTCGTCGACGCGGCCAAGCACGGCGACGTCGAGATCCCGGTCTTCTGCTATGAGCCGAAGCTCGGCCAGCCCGTCGGCGCCTGCCGCATGTGCCTCGTGGAGGTGGAGGGGATCCCGAAGCTCCAGGCCGGGTGCGCCACACAGGTGAAGGACGGCATGGTCGTCTCGACCCTCTCCGACCAGGTCAAGGCGGCCCAGGAGGCGGTGGTGGAGTTCCTGCTCGTCAACCACCCGCTCGACTGCCCCGTCTGCGACAAGGGCGGCGAGTGCCCGCTCCAGGACATCACGATGGGCTGGGGCCCCGGCCGCTCGCGCTTCATCGAGCCCAAGCGCCACTTCAAGAAGCCGCTCGAGCTCTCGCCGCTCGTCGCGATCGACCGCGAGCGCTGCATCCTCTGCTACCGCTGCGTGCGCTTCTCGCAGGAGGTCTCCGAGGACTACCAGCTCGTCTTCCTCGAGCGCGGCGACCACACCTTCGTCGGCACCCACGACGGCCACCCCTACGTCGGCCCCTTCTCCGGAAACATCATCGAGCTCTGCCCGGTGGGCGCACTCACCTCTACCGCCTACCGCTTCCGGGCGCGACCCTGGGACGTCGAGAACGCGGGAACGGTCTGCACGATGTGCCCGTCGCAGTGCAACGTCGAGCTCACGATCAGAGACGACGCCCGCGTGCTGCGCGTGCTCGCCCGCGACAACCCCGACGTGGACGACGGCTGGCTCTGCGACAGGGGCCGCTTCGCCTACCAGTCATTCCACTCCGAGGAGCGGATCACGCGCCCGCTCGTGAACGAGGGAGGCACGCTGCGCGAGGTCTCCTGGGAGAAGGCGCTCTCGACAGCCGCGGGGATCCTCTCGCGCGCGGGTGAGCGGGCGGCCGCGCTCGCGGGCGGGACGGCGACCAACGAGGAGGGCCTCCTGCTCCAGCGCATCCTGCGGGACGCGCTCGGCTCCCAGCACGTGGACTCGCGGCCCTCCGGGACGCTCCCGCCCGACACCTGGCGGGCGCTCTCGGCGCCCGAGCTGTCGCTGCCGGTCTGGGACGTGGACAACGCCGGCGCGATCCTCGTGCTCGACACCGAGCCGGTGGACGAGGCGCCCATACTCGACCTGCGCGTGCGCAAGGCGGCGCGCCGCAACGGAGCGAAGGTCGTCATCGCCACGAGCCGCCCCGGAAGCCTCGACCCGGGCGCCTCCGCGGTCCTGCGCTTCGCTCCCGGCGGCGCCGAGGCCGCCGTCTCCGCGCTGGCGGCCGCGCTGGGCGCGGGCGCCTCCAGCCCGCTCGGCGGCGGCACCGACGCGGTCGACGACCTCGCGGGACGGGCGGGCGCCGACGCCGCCGCGGTCCGCGAGGCCGCGGCGCTGCTCCAGTCCTCCGGACCCGTCGCGGTCGTCTGGGGCGAGCGCCTCACGAGCGGACCGCGCGCCGCGCAGGCGGCGAGCGCCCTGCTCGCCCTCGCCGCCCGCCTCGGCCTGGCGGGCGACGAGGGAGCGGGGCTCATCGAGGTCCCGTCCGGCACGAACGCGCGCGGCCTGCGCGAGGTCGGCTGCGTGCCGGGCCTGGCGCCGGGCCTGGCCGACTCTGGCGACGGCCGCGGCGCCGAGGACATCGCCCGCGGCCTCGCCGAGGGCGAGCTGACGGCGCTCGTCCTGCTCGAGGCCGACCCGCTTCGAACGCACCCGGCCCGCGCCGCGTGGGAGGCGGCGCTCGACGCCGCCTCGGTCGTCTGCTTCTCGCGGTTCCTCAC
>DATMJO010000087.1:0-10536 GCA_035553855.1 Thermoleophilaceae bacterium
GGTCTTGTTGTCGATCAGCCCGTTGCGCTTCGCCAGCGGGACCAGCAGCATCTGGTTGACGTAGGCCTCGTGGCCTCGCTTGCGGGTGACGACCCACAGGTAGCCGGTGTCACGGATGCGCGCGCGGAACGCGCGGAGGGCGCTCTCGGCCTCGTCCAGCGACTCGACGGCGACGATCGCCCCATCGAGCTCTCCGGACTTCACCAGCCCGCGGCCGATCGCCTCCTGGAGGCTCTTGCGCAGCCCGAGGCCGACATCGCCGACGACCTCGATCCGCTGGCCCTCCTTGGCGCCGAGCTTCTGCACGGCGCTGCGGTGGATGTAGTCCTTGGTCTTCTGGGCCACCCGTCAAGTATTACCGGGTGATCGGCTGGGATAATGCGCGCGTATGGGCCTCGAGGGCATTCTCACCGCCATGGTCACCCCCTTCGATGCCGAGGGCGGGGTGGACGAGGGCGCGTTCGTCCGCCTACTGCACCACCTCCTGGAGCACGGATCGGACGGCGTCGTGGTGTGCGGGACGACCGGCGAGAGTCCGACGCTGAGCGACTCCGAGAAGGAGCGCCTGTGGCGGCTGGCGGTCGCCGAGGCGGGCGGTGCCCCCGTCGTCGCCGGCACCGGCACCTACGACACCGAGCACTCCAAGCGCCTCACGCGCGCCGCCACGGACGCCGGCGTGGACGCCGTGCTCGTCGTCACGCCGTACTACAACAAGCCGAACGAACGCGGGATCGTCGCCCACTTCGAAGCGGTCGCGGGCGCCACCGACCGGCCGGTCGTCGTCTACAACATCCCCTCGCGCTGCGTGGTCGACATCCCGAACGACCTCCTTGCGCGGCTGGCCGAGATCCCCAACGTCGCGGCCGTCAAGCAGGCGAACAACGAGAACCTCGCGCCGGTCGAGGGTCTCGCCATCCTCGCCGGCAACGACGAGAACCTCGCCGACACGCTGGACATGGGGGGTCCTGGCGGGATTCTCGTCGCGTCCCATATCGTGGGAGCCGCGATGCGCCGCATGATCGACGAACCCGACCGCCGCCGCGAGATCAACGACTCGCTGCTCGACGTCTACGAGGCGCTGGCGGTCACGAGCAACCCGATCCCGGTGAAGGCCGCGCTCCGGATGCTGGGCCACGACGTCGGCGGCCACCGCCTGCCGCTGGTCGACGCCTCGGCGGAGGAGCAGGCGGTGATCCGGGCGTCGCTCGAGCGCCACGGTCTGCTCAGCACGGTTTGAGCGGCAAGCTCCGCGTGCTCCCGCTCGGGGGTCTAGGCGAGATCGGCAAGAACATGACCGTCGTCGAGTACGACGACCGGATCGTCGTGGTCGACACGGGCCTCATGTTCCCGACGCCCGACCAGCTCGGGATCGACCTCGTGCTGCCGGACTTCACCTACCTGCGCGAGCGCGCCGACGACATCGAGGCGATCGTCCTCACGCACGGCCACGAGGACCACGTCGGCGCCCTGCCGTTCGTCCTGCGCGAGATCGGCGCACGTGCCGTTCCGGCGATCTACGGCGGGCCGCTGACGATCGCAATGGTGCGCTCGAAGCTCGACGAGCACAAGATCAAGGACGTGCCGCTCGAGGAGGTGGACGCCGGGGACGCCGTGGAGGCAGGGCCGTTCGACATCGAGCTGATCAAGATGGCGCACTCCATCCCCGACGCCTTCGCCGTGGCGCTCACCTGCGATCTCGGCACCACGCTGGTGACCGGCGACTACAAGTTCGACCAGACCCCGGTGGACGGGCGCCCGGCCGACGTCGCGCGGCTCGCCGAGCTCGGCCGCGAGGGGCTGCTCCTCCTGTGCGGCGACTCCACGAACGCCGACCGGCCGGGAATCGCCCTCTCGGAGTCCAGCGTCGGCCCCCATCTCGAGGAGGTGTTCGCGCGCTGCCGCGGCCGCATCATCGTCACCTCCTTCGCGTCGAACATCCACCGCGTGCAGCAGGTGGTGGACGCGGCGGTCGCCCTCGATCGCAAGGTCGCCCTCGTTGGCCGCTCGATGCGCAAGAACGTGAACATCGGCCGCCAGCTCGGCCACATCGAGGTGCCGGAGGGCATGCTGCTCCAGACCCGGGAGATCGACGACTTCCCCGACGAGCGGGTCGTGATCATCTCGACCGGCAGCCAGGGCGAGCCGCTGTCGGCGCTGCGGCGCATGGCGCACGGCGACCACCCCGCCGTGAAGCTCCACGAGCGCGACACGGTGATCTTCTCGGCCACTCCGATTCCCGGCAACGAGCGGGCCGTCAACGAGACGATCGACCGCATCTACCGCCTCGGCGCGGACGTCATCACCGCGCGCGACGCGCCGATCCACGCCTCGGGCCACGGCTATGCGGAGGAGCTGAAGCTGATGCTCAACCTCGTGAAGCCGCGCTATGTGATGCCGGTGCACGGCGACTTCAAGCGCCTGCGCCTCCACGGCGGGCTCGCGGAGTCCGTGGGAATCGATCGCGGCGACATCTTCCTCGGCGAGAACGGCCGGCCGCTCGAGGTGGGGCCGAAGGGGGCCGGCTTCGCGCAGAAGGAGCAGGCCGGGATGATCTTCGTGGACGGCGTGGACATCGGCGACATCGAGGACGTCGCCCTGCGCGACCGCCGCATGCTCTCCGCGGACGGCATCTTCATCGTCGTTGCCACCGTCTCCGAGCAGGACGGTCGCTCGGTGGCGCCACCGGAGGTGATCTTCCGCGGCGTCCCGTTCGTGGACGAGGCGGACTCGGTGATCGAGGACATCCGCGGCGCGGTCGAGGACTCGCTCGCGCGCTCAGCCAACGAGGAGATCCGCGAGATCTCCCTGCTCCAGACACACCTGCACGACGACGTGGCGTCGTTCGTGTACGACAAGCTCAGGCGCCGCCCGATGGTGCTGCCCGTCGTCGTAGAGGTCTGAGCCTCAGAGCGGCGGCATCGGCGGCGCCGGCGCCGGGTCGGGCTCCGGCAGGGCCGCCGCGAGCGGGAGCGTGACCTCGAAGCGCGCCCCGCGGCCCCACGGGCCCTCTCCGACCGACACCCGGCCGCCGTGGGCCTCCGCCACGGCCCGCACGATCGCGAGCCCGAGTCCGCTGCCGCCGCCCCCGCCATCGTCGCCCGAGCGCACGAAGCGCTCGAAGACGCGCTCGCGGACCTCCGGCGCGATCCCGGGCCCGTCGTCCTCGACGACGAGCACCGCGGCGCCGGCCTCGCGCCGGGCCTCGACGCGGACGAGCGTGCCGGCCGGCGTGTGCCGGAGCGCGTTCTCGACGAGGTTGAGGACCAGGCGGTGGAGGTCGTCGGGCACGCCCTCGACCGCGACGCCCTCGGCGGCCTCGCAGCGGATCTCGTGCTGTGCGGCGAGCGGGGCCGCCTCCGCGCAGGCGGCTGCGACCGCCGGCGCGAGCTCCACCGGCCGGCGCGCCCCGACGCGGCCGGCGTCGGCGCGGGCGAGCAGCAGGAGGTCCGCGACGAGGCGGCGCATACGCCGCGTCGAGCGCAGCGCCGAGGAGGCCATGTCGCGGGTGTCGCCGGCGCCCAGCTCCTGCTCGAGGATCTCGAGATTGGCGAGCACGCTCGTGAGCGGGGTCCGCAGCTCGTGCGACGCGTTGGCGACGAACTGGCGCTGCTGGTCCAGCGCGCCCTCGGTCTCCCGGCGCGAGGCGTTGAGCGCCATGAGCATCTCCTCGAGCGTGTTCGCGAGCGCCGCCACCTCGTCGTCGGCCTCGGGCTTCGGCAACCTCACCTCGGGGTTGCGCGTGCGCGCGACGTGGCGCGCCGCGGCGGTCAGGTCGGCGATCGGGGCCATGGCGCGGCCGGCCACGGCGTGGCCCGCGAGCAGCGCCAGCGCGGCGCCCGCGAGCACGCCGAGCACGAGGAAGAGACGCACTCGCGCGATGCTGGCCTTGAGGTCGGCGTCGGGCTTCGCGTACTGGATGAAGATCGGGGAGCTCTCGAGCTGGTGCGAGAGCCCGGCGGGGGTGGAGGCGACGCGGTAGCCGCCCACGACGGTGACGCCGTCGGTCGGCGGGCCGAGGTCCGGCGCACCGGGGGTCGTCCGGATCGGCCTTCCGCCCGTGTCGGTGATGCGGACCACGGCGTCTCCGGCGGCGATCAGCTCGAGGACGTCGGACTGGGCCTCCGGGTCGAGGCCCTGCCGGAGGTCGGCCGCCGTGCTGACGAGATCCTCGTCGAAGTCGCTGCGGAGCTGGCGCGTGGTGGTCAGCCCGAACACGACGGCGAACACGGCCAGGATCGCGAGCGTCAGCCCGCCGGATGTCACGGCGAGGCGCCAGCGGATCGTCAGTCGGGTCACGGCGCTCAGTCCGCCCGGATCACGTAGCCCGCGCCCCTCACCGTGTGCAGGATCCGCGGCTCGCCTCCCGCCTCGAGCTTGCGGCGCACGTTCGAGACGAAGACGTCGATCGTGTTGGTCTCCGCGAACGGGTGGTATCCCCAGACCTCGTCGAGCAGCGTTTGGCGGGAGACGACGATCCGCTCGTTGCGCATGAGGTACTCGACGAGCTCGAACTCCCGCGCCGTGAGGTCGAGCGGGCGCTCGCCGCGGAACGCCTCGCGGGTGGCGGGGTTGAGGCGCAGGTCGCCCGCCACGAGGGAGGCGCTGCCGCGTGGCGGCCTGCGCCGCAGGAGCGCGCGGATCCGCGCGAGCAGCTCCTGGCGCTCGAACGGCTTGACCAGGTAGTCGTCGGCCCCGGAGTCGAGCCCGGCAACCCGGTCGTCGAGCGAGTCGCGGGCGGTCAGCATCAGGATCGGCACGTCGCCCGCGGCCCGCAGCCTGCGGGCCACCTCGACCCCGTCGAGCCGTGGGAGGCCGAGGTCGAGCACCACGGCGTCCGGCGAGAAGGTCCCCGCCTCCGCCAGCGCGACCTCGCCGTCGCCCGCGAGCCTCACGTCGTAGCCCTCCATGCGGAGCGAACGGCGCAGGACGTCGGCGATCTCAGCGTCGTCCTCCACCACGAGCACTCGGGGCTTTTCGCTCATCGGGGGGATGGTAGGCCCGCGCCGGGGCCCGCAGCGACCCTTTACGGCCCTTTTAGGGGCAGGGAGGCGGCGGGCGGCGTCGAACAGGCGGGAAGCCGCCAATGCCGAGAACCAGCAGCAGAAAGAGGTCGCGCAAGCGGGGCAGGCCCTTCGCGTGGCCGCGCATGCCCGTGCTCGAGCAGCGCCATCTCGATCTCATCGGGCTCGCGCTGGTCGCCCTGGCCGTCTTTCTCGCCTTCGTCTTCTACCTCGGTTGGAACGGGGGCGAGGTCGGCGACGGGCTGAAGCGCGGCCTCGTCTGGCTGCTCGGCGGCGTCGGCTACCTGGTCCCGATCGGGCTGTTCGGGGTCGGCACCGTCCTTGTGTTGCGGCCGATGCTCCCGAGTGTCCGCGCGTTCAAGGCCGGTGCTCCGCTCCTGCTCGCCGCGCTGCTGCTCGGGCTCGCGGCCGAGTCCTTCGGGATCGGCCCGGACGACCCGGCGCGAGACGGGTTCTTCGGGCGCGAGCACATGGAGTCGCACGGCGGCGCCCTCGGCGACGCCCTCTACTGGGCGACGAACACGCTCATCCAGGATGTCGGCACCCACATCCTCTTCCTCTTCCTGCTCCTCACGGGAGTGCTCCTCCTCACGGGGGCATCCGTGGCGGGCGTGGTCCAGGCGACGCGCGAGGGCGTCTCCCAGACCACGCGCCGCGTGAAGCGCTCGACTACGGAGTTCGCAGCCGTCGTGACGGGCCGGCCGCGGCCGATCGCGCCGCCCGAGGTGGAGCTCGTCGCCGAGCGGGTCGACGCGTCACGCTCGGAGCCCGTCGTGCGCGCCACCCACGTGGAGGCGCCCGCCCTCGACTTCGACGCGCCCGACGACGACATGCCGGAGCCGGAGCCGGAGCACGAGGAGGAGCCCGAGCCGCTGATCGTCGGCGGCGAGGAGCCGGACGAGCCGCTGCCCGAGATCCGCCCGGAGGACCTGACGCCCCAGGGCAAGCTCCGCTCGACCGTCACCGAAGCCGACGGCTTCACCTACCGGCTACCGAAGCCGGCGTCGCTCCGCCGCAGCCGGGCGAGCGCGAAGGGCGACGGCAAGGCGGAGGCCGCCGTCGGCACCAGGCTCGTCGAGGCGCTGGGGCACTTCGGGGTGGACGCGCGGCTGGTGGGCACGGTGTCCGGTCCGCGCGTGACCCGCTACGAGCTGCGCCTCGCGCCGGGGACCAAGATGTCGAAGGTCGCGAACCTGAAGGACGACCTGGCGTACGCGCTGGCCGCACAGGACGTTCGCATCCTCGCGCCGATCCCAGGGAAGCAGGCGGTCGGCGTCGAGGTCCCGAACACCGAGAGCCGAGAGGTCCGCCTCGGCGACGTCTACCAGGAGGCACCCCAGAACTGGTCGCCGCTCACGGTCTGGCTCGGCAAGGACATCGCCGGGAAGGCGATCGGAACCGACATCGCCAAGCAGCCGCACCTGCTGGTGGCCGGGACCACCGGCTCGGGCAAGTCGGTGTGCGTGAACACGATGCTCTGCTCGATCCTCCTGCGGGCCACGCCCAACGACGTGCGCCTCGTTCTCGTCGACCCCAAGCAGGTCGAGCTCAACTACTACGAGTCGATCCCGCACCTCCTGACGCCGGTCATCACGAGCCCGCGCCTCGCGGCGAACGCGCTGCACAACCTGATCCGGGAGATGGAGCAGCGGTACTCGGTGATGTCGATGGCCCGCGCGCGCAACCTGCCCGAGTTGAACCGCATCCGCGAGGAGAAGGGCCAGAAGCCGTTCCCGTACATCCTCTGCGTGATCGACGAGCTGGCCGACCTGATGATGGTCGCGCCGGGCGAGGTGGAGGACGCGATCATCCGCCTGGCACAGAAGTCGCGGGCGGTCGGCATCCACCTGCTGCTCGCGACGCAGCGGCCGAGCGCCGACATCATCACCGGGCTGATCAAGGCGAACGTTCCGGCCCGCATCGCGTTCGCGGTCTCGTCCCAGATCGATTCGCGCGTGATCCTCGACCAGGGGGGCGCCGAATCCCTGCTCGGCCAGGGAGACATGCTGTTCCGGCCCGCGACGGAGTCGCGCTCCGCCCGCATCCAGGGCGCGTACATATCCGAGGAGGAGATCGTCAAGCTGACCGATCACTGGCGTCGCCAGGGCGAGCCCGACCTCCACGAGGAGCTGCTGGAGGCGGTGGAGCCCGAGGAGGACGAGTCCGGCGGCGAGTTCGATCCCGACGAGGACGACCTGCTTGGCGAGGCCATCCAGACCGTCGTGCAGATGGGCACGGCGTCGACCTCGATGCTCCAGCGGCGGCTGCGTGTGGGCTACACGAGGGCCGGCCGGCTGATCGACATGATGGAGCGCCGCGGCGTCATTTCCGGGTACGAGGGGTCGAAGGCGCGCCAGGTCCTGATCGCCGAGGCCGACGTGCCGCGGGTGCTCGCCGCGCTCGCTGACCCGGTCGGCGCCCCCGAGTAGGGCAGAATCCCCCGGCGTGCCGGGGATCGGAGAAACGCTGCGCGAGGCGCGGATGCGCCAGGGGCTCGACATCACGGATGCCGAAGCCGCGACGAAGATCCGCGCCAAGTACCTGAGGGCCCTCGAGAACGAGGAGTTCGACCTTCTGCATGGCTCCACGTTCGTGCGCTCGTTCCTGCGCACCTATGGCAACTACCTGGGCATCGACTCGCGGCGCCTGATCGACGAGTACCGCGCCCAGTTCGAGCCGCGTGACACCTCGGAGCTGCGGCCGATCGTGGCGCGGCCCCAGCGGCAGCACGAGGCCCGGGGCGGCCCGCCCGGCCGCGGCACGGCGGTGGTCGTGCTCGCGGTGGCCGTGCTCGGGTTCCTGCTGGTGTTGGGGCTCACCGGGGAGGAGGAGGGCGGGCGCTCGGCCGGCACCGACACGGCGACGGAGGCGCGGACGGACACCCAGCCCGCGAGGCGGCGGACCCGCACGACGAAGACGACCGAGGAGCGTGCCCCGCGCCGGGTCACCCTGCGCGTGGCCCCGACCGAGGCGACCTACGTCTGCGTCGATCGCGGGAAGGGAACCGGTGTCCTCTTCGAGGGGTCGCTGGACGGCGCGCGGACCTTCCGCGGCCGCAGGCTCCGGATCAACCTCGGCCGCACCTCGGCGCGGCTGCGGGTCAACGGCGAAGCGGTGCCGGTCGAGAGCGGACCGGACGCCGTCGGCTTCGAGTTCACGACCCGCGGCCGAAAGCCCCTCGCCGAGGCCGACCGTCCGTGCGTCTCGTGAGCGTGCGGGCGGGCATCGTCGTCACGGGGACCGAGGTGCTGACCGGGCGGGTGCAGGACCGCAACGGCCCCTGGCTCGCGGAGCGGCTGCTCGAGCTCGGCGTGGAGCTTGCGCACACGACGATCTGCGGCGACCGGCCCGAGGACATGGAGGCGCAGCTCCGCTTCCTGGCGGGAGAGGGGGTGGACCTGATCGTCACGAGCGGCGGCCTCGGCCCGACGGCCGACGACCTGACCGTCGAGGTCGTCGCGCGTTTCGCAGGCCGGCCGCTGTTCCTCGACGAGATCCTGTTCGACCGGATCAAGGCAATCCTCTCGCCACTGTTGAAGCGCTGGCGGAATCTCGACCCCGACGCGATCTACGAGTCGAACCGCAAGCAGGCGATGGTTCCCGAGGGCGCCGTGGTGATCGACCCGGTCGGGACGGCGCCCGGCGTCGTCGTGCCGCCGCGCGAAGGCGAGGGCCCGACGATCGTGGTCCTCCCGGGACCGCCTCGCGAGCTCCAGGCGATGTGGCCGGCTGCGGTCGAGAGCCCCGAGTTCCAGACCGCGGTGGCGGGCCGGTCGGATTACGTGCAGCGCACGCTCCGCCTGTTCGGCATCCCGGAGTCCGAGATCGCCGAGACCCTGCGGCAGGCGGAGGAGTCGGTCGAGGGCCTCGGCGACCTCGAGGTCACGACCTGCCTGCGCCATGGCGGTGAGCTGGAGGTCGTGGTGCGCCACGAGGCCGCGACCGAGACGACCTACGATGCGCTCCTCGGCGTCATACGGGAGCGCCACGAGCGCACGCTGTTCTCCACCGACGGCTCGTTCGTGGACGACCAGGTGGCCGAGCTCCTGGAGGGGCGGCGACTGGCGATCGCCGAGTCGTGCACGGGAGGCCTGATGGCGGGACGCGTCACGGCGCGACCCGGGGCCTCCGCCTACTTCGCGGGCGGGCTCGTGGCGTACTCGAACGAGGCGAAGGCCGATCTGCTCGGCGTCGACTCCGCCCTGATCGACGCTCACGGCGCGGTGTCGCCCGAGGTGGCCGAGGCGATGGCCGAGGGCGCGCTGCGGCGTTTCGGCGCCGACGTCGCCCTGTCCATCACGGGCGTCGCGGGTCCCGACGGCGGCACCGAGGCGAAGCCGGTCGGCTACGTCTGCTGGTGCGCCAAGACGGCGGACGGGCGGGTCCTCGCGCGCGACGTGCGCCTGCCGGGAGAGCGGGTCGACATCCGCGACCGCTCCACGACGGTGGCGATGCACCTGATCCTGAGGCTGCTCCGGGGCGAGGAGTTCCCGGTCTGAGCGAACGCCCCGGCTCGCCGCGGGCGCGCCTGTTCGTGGCGCTCGACCCGCCCTCCGCGGCGCGGGCGGCGATCGCCGGCTGGCGGGACGGGCTCATCGCGGCGCGGCCGGATCTCAGGCCGGTGGGGGAGGGGTCGCTGCACGTGACACTCGCCTTCCTCGGCTGGATGCCCGAGAGGCGGACCGAGGAGGTGGCGGGGGCTGTGGAGTCCGCCTGCCGCGGCCGGCGGCCGCCGCTTCTCGAGCCCGGCGCGGTGCGGGCCGTGCCTCCGAAGAGGCCGCGCCTGTTCGCGCTCGACCTCGGCGATCCGCGGGGCGCGTGCGACGCGCTGCAGGCCTCGGTCGTGGACGCGCTCGCGGCGGCGCGGCTGCACCACCCGGAGAGGCGCCCGTTCTGGCCCCACCTCACCCTCGCGCGGGTGAAGCGCGGCGTCCGCGCCCGCCCGCTAGAGGAGGCCGGGTCGCCACCCGGGGCCTTCGTCGCGGCCGACGTCGTGCTCTACCGCTCGACGCTCAGGCCCCAGGGCGCGCTGTACGAGCCGCTGGCCCGGATGACCCTGAGGTGAGACAAAGGCGCCAGGGACCGATTGTTCACCCGCGGCAGTGGCGCTCGAGAAGGCGCACGGTCTCCTCGTCGGATGCGGTGAGGCCGCGGACGGCGGCGCGCTCGCAGGCGATTCGCGTCGCCTGATCCTGCTGCCAGCGGGCGAGCGCCTCCGGCTTGGGGATCTCCACGAGACCGTTCTGCGCCACCGCCCCGAACAGGCACGCGGCCAGGAGCGCCGCCACGGGCGCCGCGCGAGCGACTCGCCAGGCGACCCCTGCCGCGAGGGCGAGCGCGGTGATCTGGAGGGCCAGGTCCATCCGCCTCGCCCACAGAACGGGCGCGGGGCCGCCAGGCTTGCGCTCAGGAGAAGCGCTCGAGCGCCTTGAGAATGGCCGCGGTGCCGAACTCCACCGAGTCGGCCGGGATGCGCTCGTCGGCCGCGTGGATCAGCGAGGTGAAGCTCATTCCC
>DATMJO010000088.1:0-3552 GCA_035553855.1 Thermoleophilaceae bacterium
GCCGAGCGGAACCTCCACCACCGAGATCTTGCGGTGGGAGACCGCGTTGCACGTCGGCAGCGAGGTGGCGGGGTTGTAGCGGCCGGCGAGCGGATAGGAGAGGACGTAGACGATCAGCCGGTCGTTCTCCAGGTCCGGGTAGATCGTGTTCGTGTGCGATCCGCAGTCGGTGCGCACCGTGCCCAGGATCCGCGGGTTCGCCGGATCGGCGATCGAGATGATGCGCAGGCCCTCCCACGTGTTGTCGCCGCTCGCGCAGTTCGCGAACGTCGGCTTGTCCACGGAGAGAACGACGATGTCCTCCCAGACCGAGATGTCCGACTGGTCGCCGAGGCAGGTGAACTGGCCCGTCTTCCTCGGGGCGGCGGGGTCGGAGATGTCCATCACCCGGAAGCCGCCCGGCGGCGAGGCGTTGGGACCCGTGCCCTGGTCGAGGTTTCCGAGCAGCAGCGTGTCGCCCCAGAACGCCATGTCGGTGCCGTTGCGGTAGGCGCCGCCCTCGGAGAAGTTGGCGACGAGCGACATGTTGTCCGAGTGGAGCGCGCCCGGAGAGTGGCCCGCGAAAGTCGTCGCGGCGTAGATGCCGACGACCGACATCGCCAGCAGAGCCAAACTCAGGAGCAGGCGCCTCACCGACGGAAATCCTACCCTGTTCTGGCGCGAACTATTCCGGGTCGGCGAAGAGCTGGGCGGCGATCGTGGCCGTGTCGAAGTAGATCCGCTCGCAGGCGAGCTCGTCGCCCTCGAACAGGAACAGGGCGGCCATGCGGCAGCTGAACTCGCGGCCCGTCGGCTCGAACTCGCGGAAGCGCCCCTCGTGCGTGCCCTTGAGCCAGAACTCCACGAGGACGCCGTCGTCCATGTGGTGCATCGCGATCAGCTCGTTGCGCTGGTCGGGGAAGGCCCCGCGGCTCTCGGCGAAGTAGCCGCGCACCTCCTCCTCGCCGTCGTAGACGTCCCCGGTGGCGATGATCTCGTAGCGGGGATGGCCGAACGTGTCGATCGTGGTGTCGAAGTCGTGCACGTTCTCCGACTCCATGTGTTCGCGGACGATCTCCTCGCGGCGGGCGCGGACTGCTTCGTCGACGGGCATGGACGTACCCTAACCCCGTGCCGCTCGCCGCAGGCTTCGGGGACTCGTTCCGGTCGTTCTTCGACGCCGTCGAGGCGTTCTTCGACTCGCTGGCCCAGATCCAGTGGGGCTCGTTCGCGCTCGCGATGCTCCTGTTCGGCACCTATCTCACGCTCCGCTCGCGAGCCTCCTTCCACATCCTGAGGGCCGCGTTCCCCGCGGAGACGTTCCGCTGGAGGGAGATCTGGGGCGCCTACTTCGCCGGGTACGGCTTCAACAGCGTGGTCCCGGCGCGGGGCGGCGACGTGATCCGGCTGTTCCTCACGAAGCGCGCGGTGCCGGAGTCGAGCTACCCTGCGGTCGGGGCGGCGTTCGTGTGCGAGCTGGGCTTCGACGCCGCCATGGGAGTCCTCATCCTCGGCTTCGCCTTCACCCAGGGCGTCTTCCCGAAGCCGCCGGACTTCTCGAAGCTGAACGCCTTCGACCTGGCGTGGTTCGCCTCGCACCCGCGCTTCACCCTGTTCCTGCTGACGGTGGCGGCGGTCGGCACGCTCGTCGCCTTCGCGCTCCTCTCGGTGCGCGCGAAGGCGTTCTGGGCGCGGGTGCGCCAGGGCTTCACGATCATCTTCGACCGCGAGCGCTACCTGCGCGAGGTGTTCCTCGTCCAGCTCGGGGCGTGGGTGTTCCGCTTCGCCGCGTTCTGGTTTTTGCTCGAGGCCTTCAACGTGGGGGGGTCGGTGCGCAACGTGCTGCTGGTCCTGGGCGTGAACGCGGTGGCGGCCGCCGTTCCCTTCACGCCCCAGGGCGCCGGCGTCCAGCAGGCCCTGCTCGTCAAGGTGTTCTCGGGCGAGGCGCCCGCGGCTACGATCGCGGCCTACTCCGTCGCGCAGCAGATCGCGATCGGCGCGTTCACCTTCGGGATCGGCTTCCTCTCCCTCGTGTTCATCTTCCGGATACGCAGCTTCAAGGAGGTCATCGCGCGCGGCCAGGAGGAGCGTGCCCAGGAGGCCGGAGCCTCCTGACGCCCGTGCTGCGGCGCCCCGACGGGGCGGAGATCCACTGGGAGGCGACGGGCGACGGGCCGCTCGTGGTGCTCTCGCCGATCGGATACTCGCCTCCGTCGTCGTATCAGCCACTGCTCGACGGGCTCGCCGGCGCGTGCCGCCTGCTCACCTACGACCTGCGCGGGACGGGTGCCTCCACGGGCGACGGGCCCTACGACATCGACACCGACGCCGGGGACCTCGCCGCCGTCGTCGAGGCCGCGGGCGGAGCGGCCACCGCGGTCTGCATGGGGGACGGCTGTAACCGCGCGATCCGCGCCGCGGCGGGCCATCCCGGGCTATTCAGCCTCGTGCTCACCTCCGGTGCGCCCGCCGTCGGGAGCGGCCGGGTGGGCGGCGACAGCCTGGCGGGCTCGCCCGGGGTCCTGCTGGCGTTCTTCCGCCTGTTCGAGAGCGACTACCGCGCGGCGGTTCGCTCGGCCGTGGCGGCGGGGTCGGCGAGCCTCACCGAGGAGGAGGTGCTGGCGCGCGTCGATGCGATCACTGCCTATGCGCCTCACAGCGTGGCTCTCGAGCGTCTGCGGGCGTGGATCGGAGTGGACGACCGAGGGCTCGCGGAGGCGCGGGCGCTCGGCGACCGCCTCGTGGTCCTCCACCACGACCGGAACCCGTGGTTCAGCGCCGAGTACAACGGGATCCTCCGCGGCCTGCTGCCCGACGCCGAGTTCGCCGAGATCGAGGACGGCGCGCTTGCGCGGCCCGACATCACCGTCGCCGAGGTGCTGCGCCGGTTGGGCTAGGTGCCGAAGCCCTCGCGCGCCTCGCGCACGAGGGTGACCGCCTCGGGGAAGATCATCCCGATGGCCTGGCGGATCTCCTGGGCCTGCTGCTCGGCGTTCCCCTGGAGGTTGAGGCGGCCGATGCCCGCCACGGTCATGTCGACCGCGAGCTTGATCGCGTTGTCCGCCCAAGCGACCTTCTGGGCGCCCTGCATCTGCTCGGCGAACTCGCCGAGGCGCCTGCGCATCTCGTCCGGATCGCCGAACAGCCCGAAGGGGTCTTCACCGGCCACGCACCCATTGTGACGGATAGGCCCTCCCGGCACGGCGCTCCCGCTGCTGGCGGCCGCCCCACGGCGTCCTCCCGGTATCGTCGCGGCCGACGATGAGCTCTCTGACCCCGGACCAGCTCCGCACCCGTGAGCGCGTCGAGTCCGTAATCCGGCTCGCGGCTCCGGCCCTGAACTTCCTGCTCGCCGTCGGCGACCGCGTCTCGCGGCTCGTCGAGCCCGACGATCCCGACTACTACCCGCCCCGCTCGGCACGGGTGCCGCCGCCCCCGCCGCCGGCACCCTCAGAGCCCGCCGAGTGAACCGCGAGGAGCAGCTCCAGTGGGAGACGGAGAAGCGCCTCCCGGCCGGTCTCGCCGCGATCGCATCCGCGCTGCTCGTGTTCGCCGGCAGCGTCTACTTCCAGG
>DATMJO010000089.1:0-2887 GCA_035553855.1 Thermoleophilaceae bacterium
CCGCCTCCCGCGGTCGTCGCCGCCTCCCGCTCGCCCGTGCCGGCTGTGCCCGCCCGGCTGTCGCCTGCTCCACCGGAGCCGCCGCTGCCCGCACTGGTCCAGCCGGTGCGGCTCGTGCCGGTCACCCCTCCTCCGCCGCCGTTCGCCCAGCCGATTCCCCCCACCACCGCGCGCGTCTACCAGGTAGAGGAAAAGCGCGAGGAGGAGGCGGCTCCCGAGGATTCGCGGGCCTACGCCCGCTACGCGCCGGAGGACCACGCGCCCTACGGCGCCTACGCGGTCGGGCTCCTGCTGCTGGCGGCGTTCGCCGGAGCGACCGTCCGCCCCGGGCCGCGCGGGAACGCCCAGCGCGTCCACGCCGCCCCGGTTTCCGCGGCCGAGGACCGACCGCCCCGCACCCGACACCGGAGAACGCTGTGACCGATACAGAACGCGGCGCCGGGGCACCCCCCCGGGGGGCGCTCCGCCGCCTCTACCACGACGCCGCTCCACCGCTGGCTCTGATTGCGATCGTCCTGTCCACGACCGGGGTCGCCGACGCCGCGCGCGAGCGGCTTGCGCGCGTGGTTTCGAAGCCGAAACCAAACGCCGTGCTGAAGCTCGACCGGAAGGGCAAGTTCCCCGCCCGGGCGATCCCGAAGGTCGCGTCGGCGCGCCGGGCGGACCGGGCCACCCGCATCGGTGGGCTCACCGCCGAGCAGCTCGCGGGCGAATGCCCGGAGATCGCCGTGGACCTCGGGAGCTGGTGCCTCGACTCCTCGCCGCAGCCCGTCCCGAACGAGGACGCAGGGAAGAACTCCTGGTTCTATGCGACCGAGTCGTGTGTGGCCCAGGGCGGTTGGCTCCCCACCGCGGCGCAGCTCGTGGGCGCTGTTGAGCGCGTGAAGCTGGCGTCGACGATCGACGATGACCCCCTGACCGCCTCGATCGACCGCGACCACACCGACGGGCGCAGGGACGCACGCGAGATGAGCTCGACGCTCATCACGACCCGAGCGGGCTCCTCGTCCGCCGGCTCGCAGGGCGTCACCGAGGGTTCGACCGGCGATCCGCGCCAGGGGGAGCCCAACCCCACGCCGGCGCCCGCCGATCCGAGTCCCGAGACCCTCCAGTACGTGACGGTCTACGACAATCACGACAAGGGCGGTTTCGCCGGATCGAAGCCCGTCGGCCAGCCGGAGAGCTTCCGCTGCGCGTACGCGAAGCGGGTGGGCGTGGGTGGCGAGGAGGAGGAGCGCGAGCTGAGCCGACGTTGAGCCGCGGGCGCAGGCTTCGGCTCGGCGGGGCGCCGCACCGAGTGGGGCGCCCCACCGAGCGGTCCTACGGGCAGGTTGGGGCTCAGTCCCCGGAGGTGGCGCGCCGCTTCGTGCGGTGAGCGGGCACAGCGGCGTCGGACGGCCTGACACGGACGACCGGATTCTCGATCTCGCCAAGACGCTCGATGAGGTCGTGCCAAACGCCCGGTTCGAGCAAGGCGTAAGCCCCTCCGTCCCCGGGCTGCTCGCGGACCTGCGGGCGGAACCCCACGTGGATGTGGTCGGCGTGGTCGGCGAGCGACAGCGTGGGGCCGCCGATATCGATGAGGCTGATGACCTGGTCGGGCGCCATCCGCCCTTGGAGTAGCGCCAGGCGGCGCACCGCCTGGTGGGTGACGCCGCCGCTCTCCTGGTGTCCGAGCACGGGCACCCCGTTGATCGCGGCGATGTCGACGGCGCTCCCGGAGGAGTGGTGCGAGACGTTGCCCGAGCGAGTCAGGTAGGAGTGGCCGCAGATCAGGCTCGTGACGGTCGGCCGGAGCCCCGACTCGGCGAGGTAGGAGAGCGTGGCGAGGACGCGCCGGTCGACGCGGCCGGCGCGCACGTCCTTGCGGCCGCACTCGTAGATCTGAATGCGGTCGTCGGAGAGCACCCGCCGCTCGAGCTGGCGTTTCGGCAAGAGCAGTATCTGCCCGATCGAGGCGTCCTCGCCGTGGAGGACGTTGCGACCCGAAGCACCGTAGACGGCCGTCGCCTCGAGCAGCTTCCAGCCGTCGAGGATCGGCTTCGGGTCGATGCGGGGCGAGCGTCTGCCGGCCGGACGGATCTCGAACCGCACATGCGGCGCGGCTTCCGGGTCGGGGCGGCCCGTGCGGCCGAGGATCGTTCCGGTCGCCACGCGTGCGCCGCGCTCGAGCGGCTTCAGGCGGACGTCCTGGCGACCCAGACCGAACGGCCGGGCGAGGCGCGCGCGATAGGTCGTGTACCGGGGGTCCGCGTTCAGCAGCTGCTCGGCGCCCCCCGCCCTCCGCGCACGCGGGCGGCCCGGGTTCGCGAAAAGACGCGTCTTCACCGCTGCGTCAGGCTCGCTGGCGTGGCGCGCGTCGCCGGTGCCGGCGTCCTGCGCGCCCGAGCTGGCAGGGCCGTCCGGCGCCGGGTCGCGGCGGGCACGCTCCGCCCGGACCTCCGTGCGCGGGTCACGGCCGTCGTGCTTCGGCACCGGGTAGGCGTCCTCGATCTCGGCCAGGAGGCCGTAGGTGTAGCGGTTGCCGTAGTTGTCCTCGAGGACCAGGTAGCGGCCGAGGCGCTCGCTCTCGCCGATCCGGCGGACGATGCCGTCGTTCACGGCGATGACCGGCGCGCCGCGGCGGGTGTAGATCTCGATGCCGCGACGGTCTCGCGGCTCGCCGCTCGAGGCGTAGCGCGCCTTCGCGTACACGGGGAAGCGGCCTTCGGTGAGGCCTGTGAGGGAGCCGATGACCTCGGCGGGCACGCCGGCGATGAGCTTGGCGCGGAGGTTGACGGAGTCGACGTACCAGTCGGCGTGGTTGTAGGCGAAGATCGCTCTGTCGATGTCCTTCTCGTAGCCGGCGGCCTTGAGGTAGCGGGCGGCGGCGAAGATCGCGTCGACG
>DATMJO010000090.1:0-7134 GCA_035553855.1 Thermoleophilaceae bacterium
GCTTCACGCGGCCAGCTGATACCGGGTTGGGCGGGATCTCCGCCCGGCTACGCCGGCTGCTCGGTGACCTCCACGAACAGTGTCTCCACGCTGACGGCCTCCGTGGGGGCTCGGCCTCTGTTCCTTTTCCTTAACCATGCGAGGCCGAACACCGGTTAGGCTGAACGACCGTGGCAGTGCGCGAGCGAGAGCGCCCACCCGCCTCTTGGGCGACGTGGAATGCCGGCGCCCGTTACACGCTGGGCGTGGAGGACGAGGTCATGCTCCTCGACCCCACGAGCTGGTCTCTGGCTCAGGATGCGGACAGGGTGCTCGCGGCTCTGCCCGCCGATCTCGGCTCGCGGACGCATCCCGAGACGCATGCGGGCGTCGTGGAGCTGGTGACCGGCGCGCACCACCGCCTCGGCCCGCTGGTTGCGGAGATCCGAGAGCTCCGCGCACGGCTCGCCCTCCGGCTCGAAAGGCTCGGGCTCGCCGCAGCCGGCGCCGGCACCCACCCCGCCGTGGACGTGGACCAGACGGATGTGTCGAGTGCGCCGCGATACCGCCTCCTGCAGGACACCATGCGCTCGCTTGCGCGGCGCGATCCGACGCTCGCGCTTCACGTGCACATCGGGGTTCCCGACCCGCAGGACGCCGTCACCCTCCTGAACGAGGTCCGGCAGGTCGCCCCCGTCCTGATCGCGCTGTCGGCGAACTCCCCTTACTCGCGAGGACGTGACAGCGGCTTCGCGTCGGTGCGCAGGGCCCTCTTCCAGGCATTCCCGAGGACGGGCACGCCGCGACACTTCGAGGGCTACGGCGACTATGTCCGGGCGGTCGAGTCGCTCGTGGCGCCTGGGGCCGTGCCCGATCCGAGCTTTCTGTGGTGGGACATACGCCTTCAACCGCGCTTCGGGACCGTCGAGCTGCGAATGATGGACTCCCAGTCACGGCTCGACGACATCGCGGCCCTTGTGGCGTTCGTCCAGTCATTCGCCCGCCTGGTCATCGAGGAGTCCTACGTCGGCCCGGGAGGCGGACCCGAGGTCGTGAGCGAAAACGCCTTCCTGGCTGCACGGGACGGCATCGACGCACGCCTGATCGATCCACGGACAGAGCGGCTCGTTCCGGTACGCGACCTGCTCGGCGGCCTGCTCGCCCGCTGCCTTCCGCACGCGGCGGCACTCGGATGTGCGACCGAGCTCGACGGGGTTCGGCGACTCGCGGCCGAGAACGGCGCGTCGCGCCAGCGAGCCCTCCACGTGGGCGAGGGCGGGTTCGAGGATCTCCTGGCGTCGCTCGCGCAGGAGTTCGCGCCGACGGGCGTGCCGGTGGCCGCCTCGACGTGACGTGGGTCGCTAGGCCGGAGGCCTGGGCGTGAAGGGCACCCGCACGTCAGGACCCGGCCCAACGGTCAGCGCCGACCTCGGCGGCACCTCGAGCCACAGCCCCGGAAGGTCGCCGACGGGCTCGGACACGATCGCTCGGGCCCCGGGTGAGAGGTTGGGCAGCGGCCTGTCCTCCGGATACGCCTCGCCCGCGATCTGGCCCGGAGTGAGGCGCACGCCCCCGCGGGGCCGGGCAGCGATGTCCTCGGACACGTACAGCGAGTTCGCCACCGGACCGCTGGCGTATCTGACCGCGTAAAGGCGCTCGCCGTCGCTCAGGCCGATGGTCATCTGGAGGGGTTCGGGAACCCCGTGGTCGGCGGCGACCGCCTCGACGAAGCCGGCCATACGCTCCAGCGCCGGCACGGGCTCCTCCTCGAGCCCGAACGTGAGCCCCAGGTGAAAGATGAGCTCGGAGTCGGTCGTCCCCTCGATCGAGGCGAACAGGTGCGGCGCGACCGCGAGCAGCAACTCCCTCCGGATCCGCGCGAAGTCCGCGATGAAGCCGTTGTGCACGAAGATCCAGCGCCCGTGCCGGAACGGATGGCAGTTCGTCTGCTGGATCGCCGTGCCCGTCGCCGCGCGAACGTGCGCGAGGAACAGCGGCGAGCGGATCTGCGTGGCCAGCTCCCTGAGGTTCGGGTCGCTCCACGCGGGGAGGATGTTCCGGTAGACGCCCGGATGCTCTCGGTCGTCGCGGTACCACCCCAGCCCGAAGCCGTCGCCGTTGTAGTAGGACGCCTGCAGGCGCGCATGGCGGCTCTGCTCGATCAGCGAGTGCGGCGCGTCATAGATCAGCTCCCCCAGGGGGATGGGATCGCCGAAGTAACCGAGCCAGCGGCACATCGGCGCAGGCAGCCCGTGCTATTCGGCGACGACGGCGTCCTCGGGGAGCACCGCCCCGCGGGCCTCGAGGTCCATCTCCTCGACGCCGGGTAGCGCAGCCAGCGCCTGCTGGTAGCTCATGCCCTCGTCGGCGTAGAGCTCGGACTCCCAACGCGAGGGATCGAGCGAGATTCGCTCGAGGTTGAGCGGCCTCGTCTCGTCTGGCGTCGCGATCCCGCAGGTGCGGCAGGCCTTGAACAGCAGCCAGGTGATGTAGGCCTTCACCACCTTCGTGTTCTTCTTGGTGCGCTCGAGCAGCTCCTCCCCCTCAGCCGGATGGCCGAGTTCCTCCTGCACATGGATGTAGCTCTCGAAGTCCTTCGACAACACCGACACGCCCTGGTACTCGAGCTGGAACTTGGAATGCCACTCGCGGAAGAACTCCTGAACCACCGGTATCAGAGGGATGACCTCCTCGACCACCGGCGTGAGTCGCTCGATCTGCTCGCGCGTCCTCATCTGGCCATGCACGAACGGCGAGCCCAGGCACGTGAAGTAGTTCATCGAGTCATAGACGATCTTCGCGACCATGATCTGCGGGTTCTTGAACAGCTGGTACTGGTCGCGGTAGAGCGAGATCGTCGGATTGAACAGCCTGAAGAAGAAGTCGTTGTAGAAGTCGGCCGTCTCCTCGAGGTCGGCGGTCCCGTCGAGGTCCGCCTTGATGCACTCGGTGCTGAACGTGTTCGTATACGCGATGAAGTCCGACCCCGGCGAGTAGAACGCGTCGATGAAGCCGCCGGCCTCACCGACGAGCGCCCACCGATCGCTCGAGATCACGCGAGTGGACGCGTACGAGAAATCCTCCACGCGCAGGAAGTCCATGATGTCCGCCCGGCGGGCGTCGATCTCGCGGCCGAGCTGCGGCTCCTCACGCTTCATCCAGTCGATGAAACCGTCGAGCGTGTTGATCTCCTCGAACGGATGGAAGCGCGGATCGGCACAGACGCCGATCGAGATCGGGCCGGATGCAAGCTGGATCAGCCACAGCCAATATCCCGCGTCGATGAGGTGCGTGGTCGAATAGAGACGCAGCCCCCGTTCCGGCATGCGTGACAGCCATTCCTCGTCGTCCGCGCCCCATTCCTCGAAGTCGAGGCCACCCTGGAGCCGCAGCCAGGATGCGTTGATGTGGTGGCCGGTCTCATCCTGAAGGCCGAGCTTGTTGCGCACGATGTTCGCGCGCCCTGCCGCATCGACGACCCACCGGGCGGTGATCTCGACCTCGCCCCCGTCGTAGCCGAGCTTGACCTTGTGCGGCTCTCCGAAGTCGACGTCGAGCACCCGGAAACCGCGGACGGCGTCGACGCCGAGGCGGAGATTGCGGTCGAACAGCTCGTTCTCGAACCGGCCGCGGTCGATCTGATGGGTGAAGGCGTTGAGGTGCCCCGGGGTGCAGAACTCGATCCGCTTCGTGATGTCCGACTTGTCGCCCGCGGGAAGGAAGAAGCGCAGGCCGAGCTTGCGGATCTGCCGCTCCTCGAGGTGGTCCCGCATCCCGATCACCTCGCGGTAGTAGTGGGCGCCGTTCTCGACGGTCGACTCGCCCACCTTGAAGGCCGCCTCGCGTGGCGGGTCGGCCCTCTTCTCGGCCACGAGGACGCGAGTGCCCGGCCGCTCGCGCACGAGCTGGAGCCCGATCGACAGGCCGGCCAGGCCGCCGCCCAGAACAGCGACGTCATAGTGCCCTTCCGGCATGAGAAGGGGCATGAACTCCGGAATTGACGCGCCACGGTCTGCCATCAGTCGCTCCTCCTCGGTCGGTCCTGCCGCACCCCGACGGGATGGCCGGACCATATTTACCTCCTAGCCGCGGGTCGCCGCAAGTGTCAATACATCCCGCCCTCGAGAACCTCGCTCACCGACGTCTCCGCCACGACACGCCCGATCGTGTCCGCGATGAGCGGCGCGCACGAGAGAACGACGACGTTTTCCGGGACTCCCGCGCGTAGCGGTACCGAGTCGGTGACGACGATCTCCTCGAACGCGGCCTCAGCGAGGTTCTCGAAGGCGTTGCCGGACATCAGGGCGTGCGTGGCGGCCGCGTAGACCCGCTTGGCGCCGGCCTCGCGCACCGTCAGCGCGGCCGCCTTCAGCGTGCCCGCCGTGTCGATGATGTCGTCGACGATCACGGCGCACTTGCCCTCGACGTCGCCCAGCACGTACCCGATCTCCGCGACCTGATGCTCGGGCCGCTGTTTGGTCATCAGCGCGAGTTCGGCGCCGATCCGCTCAGCGAATTTGTGGTTCAGCTTCACGCGCCCGACGTCGGGCGAGACGACGACGACATCCTCGACGCGCTCGCGGAAGTAGTCGGCGAGCGTGTATAGCGCCGTCAGGTGGTCGAGCGGCCTGCGGAAGAACCCCTGCACCTGGTCTGCATGAAGGTCCATGGACATCACGCGGTCGACGCCGACCGCCTCGAGGACGTGCGCGACGGTGCGTGCGCTGATGGGCTCGCGCCGCGCGGAGCGCTTGTCCTGCCGCGAGTAGCCGAACCAGGGCATGACGGCGGAGACCTGATGAGCCGAGGCGCCCTTCGCGGCGTCGATCATGAGGAGCAGCTCCACGAGCGCGTCGTTCGTCTCGATCCCCGTGTCCTCGTTGCCGCAGATCGGCTGGACGATGAAGACGTGCGCGCCGCGCACCGACTCGTCGTAGCGACAGTAGGTCTCCCCGGCCGAGAAGGTCTTGAGCGTGATCTGCCCCAGCTCGACACCGAGATGTCCAGCCACCCTCGCCGCGAGCTCGGGGTTCGCTCTCCCGGAAAACACCGTCAACCGCCTGTCGCTCGCGGCGTCCCCACCCTGCATTGAGCGCCACCATACATCCGCGGGCTTGACTGGACCAACGCAGCCGTGGTTTGCTCGCCGGAATGGGAGCAATGGGCAGGGCCGGGCTGTCCGGCTCGGGACAGATGGCGATTGCGGGCAGCCCGCTGCTCACGGGCCTCGGGGTTCCGGAGCTCGCCGCGGTGATGGAGCGGATGCGTCCGTGTCATTTCGACGCGGGCCAGCAACTGTGCGCCGCCGGTGATCCGAGCGACACCGTCTGGGTCATCACCGGCGGGCTCGTCCATTGGCTCGCCCCCACGACCGAGGGCGGGGGCGAGGTCATGTTCCGGATGCGCAAGGGCGAGCCCATCGGTGCGATGGACGCGGTCACCGGCATGCCTCGGTCCGCCACGGTCGTTGCGAGCATGGCCACCTCGGCGCTCGCGATCGACCGCGAGACCTTCGTCGATCTCGCCCGCCGCTATCCGCAGATCCTCATCAACATCGTTTCCACTCAGCGGGAGCGCCTGCTCCGCGCCAACGCGCGCCGCCTCGCCGAACAGGCGCGTGGCGAGGAGATCGCGCTCGCGCCAGGACCGTCGCTGAAGGTCGCGCTGAGCCGCCTGGTGACCGCCGCCCGGCAGGCATGCCCGCGACCGGTGACCTTCACCGACCGCGCGCTGTCGTTCGCAGGGACGCTTGCGGCGGCCGAGGATCTGGCCGGCTCGAACGCGACGGTCGTGATCCCCGCGGAACTCGAGGCGGGAACGATCTCGGTGCTCCTCGACGAGGTCGACAGGGTCGTGGCGCTCGCCGGAACCGCGGAAGAGGCAGAGCAGGTCGGCAGGCTCGGCACGGCGGTCCCGGGCCGTCGGCTCGAGGCGATCCTGGTGGGCGACGACGCCGTCGAGGCAAGCCGCTCCTGGCCTGCAGAGTCGAACGTCGCGGTGGTGCGCACGTTCCGACGCGAGGAGGGTTTCCCCCTCGCAGACGGCGACCTCGCGTGGATCGCGCGACACCTCACACGGACCAAGCTCGGGGTCGCACTCGGCGCGGGCGGGTCCAAGGGGTATGCGCATGTCGGAGTGCTTCAGGTCCTCGAGGAGGCTGGGTACGTCGTCGACTACGCCGGGGGCAGCAGCATCGGCGGCTTCGTCGCCTCCCAACTCGCGCTCGGGCGCGACGCCGCGACCATCGACGCCAGGTTCCGCGCGGCCTTCAACGAGGACAACGTGAACGCGCTCTTCGCCACCCCGTTCGGCGGCGGCTCGGCCGGCATCGACGTGCTCACGAGGCTCCTCCAGGAAGCCACGGACGGGCGTTCGTTCGACGACACGGTGATCCCGCTGGTCATCATGGCGGCCGACCTCTCGGCGCGGGCGCCCGCCCCGCAGCGGGACGGGCCGCTCTGGGACGCGCTGCTCGCCGCGCTCGCGGTGGCCGGCGTATTCCCGCCCCGTGAACGCGACGGCAGCCGCCTGATCGACGCGCTTGCCCTCGTGCCGGTGCCGACCGCCGCGGTGGTCGAGGATGGGGCCGACATCGTCGTCTCGGTGAACCTCATGAGCACCGACGTCCTCGATCGCTGGCCCGAGGGGCCGGAGATAGAGCCGCCTGCGCGCAAGGCCCGCCGCGGGCCACTCGACACGATCCTCGAAGCCATGGACCTGAGCCAGCTCGACACCAGCACGCGCCACGCGGCGCTCGCGGACGTCACGGTCACTCCGCAGTTCGCCGCCGCGGATTGGCGGGACTTCCACCTGGCCGATCTGTTCCTGGCGGCCGGACGGGCCGCCGCACTCGAGCAACTGCCCAGTCTCGAGGCTCTCGCGCTGCCGGTGGATCCGGATGCCGTGCGGCGCGAGTCGCCGGTCGTCTGAGGCGGCAGAGCCGTCAACGCCGGGGACGCCGGTCGCGCTTGCGCGGCCCGACGCGGCGTGCTTATAGTCGGTCGAGCGAGCACCACACGGGTCTGTCCCATCGTGGTACGAGAACTGAGGACGCCGTGCTTACAAATCGTGCAAGAGGGGGAACGATCGACGAGGACGTCCCGGGGTCATCCGTACGTGTCGGGCTCAAGGTGTGCGGGATCACCGAGCCTGGGG
>DATMJO010000091.1:0-5176 GCA_035553855.1 Thermoleophilaceae bacterium
CCCCCGCCGGAGCGCGTGACCGGGCCGCGGGTGCCGCGCAGCGTGCGCGACCTCGCGGCGCGGCTGCCGCTCGAGCGCAAGGTGGCGCAGCTCTTCGTCTGGGGGTTCGAGGGCCAGGACCTGTCCGCGCCGGTGTACCAGCGGCTGCGCGAGCTCGACCTCGGCGGGATCCTCCTGCGCTCGCAGAACTACCTCGATCCCCAGCGCCTCTCGGTCCTCGCCGGGGAGCCCGTCGCCATCTCCCAGGGCGCAGGCCACGTCCCGCCGTGGGTATTCGCCTCCCAGGAGGGCTCGGAGTGGAACGCGTTCGCCGACCTGCCCCCGAAGGGAGCGCCCGCCGACTACCAGACGGCGGCCGACGCCGCGGCCGCCGCTGCCGCATCGGCCCAGAACCTGCGCGCGCTCGGAGTGACCGCCGTGCTCGGGCCGGTCCTCGACGTGGGCACCGACGACGGCGGCGCGCTCGGCCCGCGCGCGTTCTCCGACGATCCGGAGGCGGTGGCCCGTTTCGGCCGCCTCGTGCTGCGCGAGTACGAGCGGGCCGGCGTGCTCGCCGCCCCGAAGCACTTCCCCGGGCTCGGCGCGGCGAGCCAGGACACCGAGGAGGGCCCCGCGAGCGTGGGGCTCTCGATCGACGAGCTCGAGGCGCGCGATCTCTTCCCGTTCCGCGCGGCGATCCGGGCCGGGATCCGCGCGCTCGTGGTGGGGCACGGGCTCTATGCGACCGACGACTTCGTCACCCCGGCGTCGCTGTCGCCGACCGTCACCCGCGAGTTGCTGCGCGGGTCGCTCCGCTTCGGCGGGGTCGCTATCGCGGACGACCTCTCGGCGCCCGCCATCACCGCCGTGGATGCGGTCCCGGACGCCGCGATCGACGCCCTCCGCGCGGGTGCCGACATGCTCGTGATCTCCGGTCCGCAGTCCGATCAGGAGGCCGCCTACCTCGCCGTCCTCAACGCGGTGCGCAAGGGCCAGGTGAAGCGCCGCCACGTCGACGACGCGGTCCTCCGCATCCTGCTCGCGAAGGAGCGCCTCGGCCTGATCGACCCGGCGGCTACCAGCCTGCCGGCGCCGGGGGCGGCGGCGCCTCCCGCCGGCGGGCAGGGAGTGCCGCAGCAGCAAGCGCCGTGACGGCGGCGCCGAGCGCTATCCAGGCCCCGGCGAGCCGCTCGACGGGAACCTCCAGACCGTCGAAGTCGAAGCCGAAGTCGGGCGGGAGCGCGACCCGCACGGCGACCAGGGCCAGCGCCGCCAGCGCGATCGGCGTGCTGCCGCCGCCGCGCTCGTCCACCTGCGCTGCGACCAGGTTCGCGAGCGCCAGGATCAGCGCGCCGCGCGCCCAGGCCGTGGCGGCCCAGCCGTCGGGGCGGTACTCCCCGAGCGCGTACCAGGGCAGGAGCACGATCGCCAGCGCGAGCACGGCGTTCGCCGCGAGCGCGACCGCCCGCCGCAGGCCCGGAAGCCGCGGCCTCACAGGCGGCGACGGCCCTGGAAGGCCTTGCCCAGCGTGACCTCGTCCGCGTACTCCAGGTCGGCGCCCACGGGCAGGCCGCTCGCGAGCCTCGTCACGGCGACCTCGGGCGTCCGCTCGCGCAGGAGGTCGGCGAGATAGAGGGCCGTTGCCTCGCCGGTCGTCGTCGCGTTGGTGGCGACCACCACCTCGCGAACCTCGCCGTCGCCGACGCGCCTCGCCAGTTCCTCGATGTGCAGGTCCTCGGGATCGACACCGTCGATAGGCGAGAGCGCGCCGCCGAGCACGTGGTAGCGCCCCGAGAACTCGTTCGTGCGCTCGATCGGGATCACGTCGCTCGGCTGCTCGACGACGCAGATCACGGCGCTGTCGCGGCGCTCGTCCTCGCAGATGCGGCAGAGCGGCCCGACCGCGAGGTTGAAGCAGCGCTCGCACTGGCCGACGGTCGCCTTGACCTCACGGATGGCCTCCGCGAGCGGGAGGGCGTCCTCGTCGGAGACGCGCAGCAGGTGGAACGCGAGGCGCTGCGCGGTGCGCTGGCCGATGCCCGGCAGGCGGGCGAGCTCTGTGATGAGGCGGTTGACGGGAGGGGCGAACAAGGGCCGCCGGACCTTAGCGGCAGCCGCGGCCGGGGCCACCGGCCTGGAGGTAGAGGCCTAGCGCCGCGGCGCGAGTGCCGCGCCCCAGGTGTAGAGCTTGTAGAGCAGGAAGCCGCTCGCGTAGGGCCGGCCGCACCAGCCGTCGTAGAGGCGCTTGGCGTCGCGGTCGCGCAGCACCGCGCCCTTGCCGACCGCGCGGTCGGCGCCGATCACCACATCGCCGGCGAACGCGCGCACGCGCGAGACGATCGAGTCGCGCTCGGCCCCGCGCGCGCTCCGCCACTCCGTGCAGGTGATCTGGCCGAGCGGGACGGGGTCGCGCTGGACCGGCGGCACGATCCTGCTCGCCCGGGTGGTCCAGGCCCCGCTGCCGCGCAGCGTCAGGGGCGAGCCGCCGCCGGGGCCGGGCTCGTCCGGCGTGCGGAACCAGGGGCACGGGCCGTTGGGGTCGAAGTTACGCGTCTCGAAAGCGACGAAGCAGATGACCAGCTCGGCCTCGGCCGCCGGGTTGCCGGTCCCCACGCTCAGGTTCGGCTCGGTGCCGCCGAGGCAGTCGGGCAGGATCGGCGGGTCGCTCCTGATCGGCGCCGGGCCGGTGTTCCCCCACCAGCAGTTGCCGAGGTTGCCGGGGAAGGAGTCCCACCAGAAGTCCGTGCCGTTCGGATCCGCCTGGCCCGAGGGCCGCTCGCCCATCCGGTTCCCGTGCTGGGAGTTGAAGTTGGAGGTCGAGATGCCGAAGGGCTCGCAGCCCGCCTGCGTGTTGCCCGTATGCGGCCCGCAGATGAGCGAGTCGGGGACCGCGAAGAGCATCGTGCCGCGCCGCCAGTTGTCGAAGAAGCGGTTGTTGCGGATCGTGTGGCTGTTGCCTCCGGCGATCCACATGCCTGTGCCCACGGGGAACGGGAACGACGGCCTGATGTCTGAGCCCTCGTCGTAGGGGTTGAAGTTGTTCGAGTGGATCAGGTTGTTCTCGACGAGCATCGAGTCGCCGGGGTATCCGGGGTGGCCCGCGCCCGTCACCACATCGGTCTGGATGCCGAGCGAGTTGCCGTAGATCGCGTTGTCGCGGACGTGGACGGCGTTGCCGTTCGTGCCCGAGTAGCCCGCGAGGTTGTGGTGGAGGTCGCAGAAGCGGATCTCCTGGTTGAGGCGGCGCTCGGTCCCCTCTTCGCGCTGGTCGCCGGTCTCGGGCGCCGCGCCGGGGTAGACGCCCGAGTCGCCGTGGCCGACCGCCTCGCAGTTCTGCTGGAGGCCGTGGTCGGCGACGAAGGTGAGCGTGCCGTAGAGGCGGCTGTAGAAGGCCTTGAAGCGGTCGAGCAGGTAGCCGTCGGTCTCTAGCACGTAGATCCCGTGCTCGCCCGCGTGGCGGACGGTGAGGTTGCGCAGCACGAAGCCGTCGGCGCGGTCGGCGCGGATCGCGACGTCCTTGGCCGAGCCGACGCCGTTCGGGCCACCGTTCCCCTTGCTCGCGTCGCCCGCTTCGATCACGACGTCGTCGGCGCTCACCCCCGACCCCTCGAGTTGAAGGTTGCAGCGGACGCAGGGCCCGAGGTTCGGGATCCCGTTGCGGTCGTGGCGCGGCGGCACGGGGTCCGTGCCCGGCCCGATCTCGCGGCCCATCACCGCGATCAGGTTCTGGTCGTTGGGGCAGTTGAGCTGGTAGGCGTAGGAGAGCGCGTCGCCCTCGCTGCCCGGCCGGTCGCCGTCGGTGCGGTACTCGTCGCAGGCGGGGTCGTGCGTGGGCTGCGCGCGGGCGGTCGGCTCGAGGTAGATGCCCGGCATGACGACCACGCGGCCGTTGTTTCCCGAATCGTTCACGGCCGGCTGGATCTCGTCGTAGCCGCAGCGGAGGTACAGCGACTCGTTGATCGCCGCGAGGTTCGCCGCCTCCGCCGCGGAGAGAAAGCGCGTGCCGTCGCTCGGGCGGATCTGGTAGCCGGTCGTCTGCGCGTTCGCGATGGAGTCCCGCGCGCGGGTGAGGGAGTCCGGCCGGCAGACCACCCTGGTGCCGGGGTCGTCGAGCGCCGAGGCGAGCGTGCGCGGCTCCGGTACGCCGCCGCCCGCGGGCGGGCTCACCGAGGTGTCCGAATCGGGATCGGGGAAGTAGCCGGGCCGCTCCACGTGCCCCGAGGCGACCGCCGGAAGCGCGAGCGCGAGGCCAGCGACACACGCGGCCACGCGCGAGATGGTGTCTCTCCCTGCTGTCATCCGTTCGGATCCCGCGGCCCTACTCCATCCGAGGCTCCCGAGCCGGGAGCCTACCGGGCGTGACGCTTGTGGACGACGGAAATACGTCGGAACGCAACCGGCGGCTACATCCCGGGCAGGCCGAGCCCGCCGAGGCCGCCCGCCAGCGGCCCTGCCGCCTCGTTCATCTTGCGCGCGGCCAGCTCCTGGGCGGAGCGGAGCGCCTCGTTGGTCGCCGCGAGCACCATGTCCTGCAGGATCTCGACGTCCTCGGGGTCGACGGCGCCCGGGTCGATCACGACCTCGCGGACCTCGAGCTCGCCGCTGACCTTCACGGTGACCATGCCGCCGCCCGCGCTCGCCTCGACGAGCTCGTGCTTCAACGCGTCCTGCGCCTTCAGCATCTCCTGCTGCATCTGCTGGACCTGCTTCATCATCTGGTTCATGTTGGGCTGCTGAGCCACGGTCACTCCCCTTCTTCGTCGTCGAAGACCTCGGTCGCGCCGAGCTCGGATTTCAGCCGTTCGGTCAGCTCGTCAGGGCTGAGCGAGGCGACCTCAGCCGCCTCGGGCACGGCATCGGTGCGGAGCTCGCAGTCGATCGTGAGCGCGACCCCCAGGAGCCCGCGGATCGCGGTCGCCACGAGCTCGCGGTTGGCCTCGGCCTTCTTCTTGGCGAACTCCGTCCCCTGCGGGAAGGCGAGCACGAGCCGCCCCCCGCCGGCGGCGACGGGCGTGCCCGCGGCGACCGACGCTCCGGCGAGGCCGTTCTGCTCGCGCACGGCGTCCACCACCGCGGGCCAGAGCTGGACGAGGCGGTCGAGGTCGATGCCCTCGGCAGGGCGCTCCTCGGCGACCGGCGCGGGCGCGGCGGCGGCGCGCTGAGGCTGCGCGGGGGGGGCGGCGCGCGGCTCTGGCGC
>DATMJO010000092.1:0-3243 GCA_035553855.1 Thermoleophilaceae bacterium
AGGGTAGCCTGCACCCGATGGGAGGCGCAGGGGCACGCGTGACTCTTCTGGCGGCGGCCGCGGTCGCGTCGCTCGCCGTGCCCGCGGCGGCGCACGACGGAGGACACGCGCAGGTGCCGATGTCCTCGTGGACGGGCACGCTCGCCGCGCCGCTGCCGCTGCCCGAGAACGCCGAGTACGTGACCGGCGACAACGGGCGCCCGGGCGGGCACGTCGCCGTCGAGGGCGATCGCCTTTACGCCGGCAACTACGGCCTGGGCATGTCCATCTACGACATCTCCACCCCGTCGCAGCCGACCCGCATCGGCGAGTACATGCCGGGCGTCCGCGCCGACGCGCCTCCGGACGCCGCCGTGTTCGACGGGCGCCACATCGCGGTCCTCAACGGCACCCGGCGCACGCACGGCTCGCTCCCCGGCCAGGCACGCACCGACCGCACCGAGTTCCTCGACGTGACCGACCCGGCGGACCCGAAGCTCCTGTGGACCTTCGGCCCCGACCAGGTGGACGGCGAGTCCCACAACGGCGACATCGTCGACTCGAGGCGCATCTACCTTCCGTCGGGCGGCGTCGGTGCCCAGGGCCTGCGCATCTACAGGCTCGACCCTCTGCTCGGCGAGACGCCCGCCGCGCCCGAGAACATCTTCCGCGGCAATCCCGTGGCGCTCTGGGAGCGCTCGCCCTACCGGGCGGGCAAGGAGATCGGCGCTCCGTTCACCCACACCCACGACATCTCGGTCTACACGGACCGCCAGGTGGAGGGGATGGGAGCGCGGGACATCGCCCTGCTGGCCGAGGGCGGCAACTACGTCGGGAACGGCGACACGGGCAGCGTCTTCGTGATCGACATCACCGACCCGCGCAACCCGGTCGTGCTCCAGCGCTGGCTCCACGAGAAGGGCCCCGGGCACCATCCGATCCGCTACCACCACGAGGCGCAGTTCCTCGACGGCGACCCGTCGGTGATGCTCGTGACCGACGAGGACTTGCACAACGGCTGCGGCAGCGCGGGCGGGGTCGTCGCGGTGCGGCTGTCGCCGGACCTGCGCGAGGCCAGCGAGCTGTCCGAGTGGTTCATCCCGGTCGGGACGCCCGCGCCCGTCTGCTCCGTGCACGTGTTCTCCTCCCGCGGGTCGACCGTCTTCTTCGGGGCATACAACGCGGGCCTCCAGGTCGTGGACTACTCGGACCCGTCCGCTCCCGAGCTGACCGGCTCCTACGCGGCGCCCGGCTCCACCGCGTGGGGCGCGCAGGTCCACGAGGACGTCGTCTACGTGGGCGACATGTCCCGCGGCCTCGACGTCCTGCGCTACACCGGCCCGTAGGCTCCCGCCGGTGGCGGTGACCATCGGCGAGCTCGTGATCGCGGACGCGCCCTCGGCCTGGGAGGCGCTCGGCCTGCGGATGGACGAGGGCCGCTGCCGGATCGGCGCGGTGAGGCTCAGGTTCGCGGGCTCCGGCTCGGGCCGTGGGATCACCGGCTGGGCGCTGCGGGGTTACGGGGGCGCCCCGCTCGACGGCCTTCCGGAGGCGCACGCGGACGCCCCGGAGCCGGACGGCCCGGCGCCCGAGCATCCGCTCGGGGTCACGCGGGTCGACCACGTCGTCGCCATGAGCCCCGATCTCGACCGCACCGTCGCCGCGCTCGAGGCGGCGGGACTCGACCTGCGGAGGGTCAGGGAGGAGCCGACCCCGGCGGGCTCGCCGCGCCAGGCCTTCTTCCGGCTGGGCGAGGCCATCCTCGAGGTGATCCAGCAGCCCGAGCACACGATTGCCGACCGCGACGCACCCGCGCGGCTGTGGGGGCTCGCGCTGATCGCGCGCGACCTCGACGCCGCCGCGGCGCTCCTGGGCGAGCGCGCCAAGCCCGTGCGCGACGCGGTGCAGGCCGGGCGGAGGATCATGCCGCTCGCGCGCGAGGCGGGCCTGTCGGCGCCGGTTGCGCTCATGTCCGAATAGCCCGGGGCCGGCGCCCGAACCTCGACTACCATGGCGCTCGACCGATGCTTCCCCTGGCCCGCATCGCCGCCCCGCTGGGGGTGCTCGCTTCGCTCCTCGCACCCGCGGCGGCGTCTGCGATCGACCCCTCCCTGTCCGCGCTGAAGGCGCTGCAGGGCGGTGGCGCGAGCGCGGCGAGGGTCCCGCTCGGACTCCAGGGCGGCGTCCACGCGTCGGCCGCGGCTCGGCACGAGGGGCTGCGGGCTCTCGCGGCAACGCGCGGGCCCGCGCGCGTGTTGATCGCCGTTCGCTCGCACGCTGCCGTCGACTCCGTGGCCCGCGACGCGGCCGCCTACGGAACCGACATCGAGATCCTGCGGCCGACGGCCGTCGTCGCGGTCAGCGCTCGCTCGGCATCGGCGCTCGCCCGCCGCTTCCGCGCCGACCCGCGCGTGAGCGCCGTGGAGCCGAACCGGGTGCGGCGCATCTCGACCGATCCCGGCGACGACATCGACCCGGAGACGGGCATCCCCTTCAACTGGGCGTTCAACGAGGTCAGGGCGGCGCAGGGCCTGGCCGCCGTCGGCGGCGGGTCGAACCGCATCGTGGCCGTCATCGACAGCGGCGCCGACGTGGGCCATCCCGACATCGCGGAGTCGATCGTCGCGACCTTCAACTCGAACGACGGGAGCGCGGACGTGACCGATGGCGTCGGCCACGGCACCTTCGTCACGGGCCTCGTCTCGATGCAGCACGACAACGGCATCGGGGCGAAGGGAGCGGGCGGGCGCACACGCGTCATCGCGATCCGTGCCGACGACGGGTTCGGGCGCTTCTCAAGCGAGAGCCTGCTGCGCGCCAAGGAGGCCGCGGTCGGCGGCGGCGCCGACATCATCAACCTGAGCCTGGGCGGGGCGGCCATCTCCGAGAGCGAGGCCCGCGCGCTCGTCGTCGCGTTCCTCGCCGACCTGCTGCCGGTCGCCGCCGCGGGCAACTCCGGCGAGCAGGGCAACCCGGTCCAGTTCCCCGCCGCCGCGCTCGGTGGCGAGCGCGGCGAGGTGGGAATCGGCCTGTCGGTCGGCGCGACGAAGCCCGATGGCGCCCCCGCCGGTTTCTCGACCCACAATCGCTTCGTCTCGGTCGCCGCGCCCGGCGCCTCGCAGGGCGCCTGCGAGAAGGGCGTCTTCTCGGCGGTCCCCGCCAACCGCAACCTGATCTTCGACGACCCCCAGTCGTGCTCGGACGTGTACTCGCAGGGCGGCGGCGGCCGCTACGGCTACAGCGAGGGCACGAGCTTCGCGACAC
>DATMJO010000093.1:0-14560 GCA_035553855.1 Thermoleophilaceae bacterium
GAGCGACCCCGGCAGTCCGCGCAAGGTCGGCTTCCTGCCGGCGGAGCCCAACTCCTACGTGGGCGAGGGGATCCACGTGATCGACTACGGCCAGCGGGACCTCCTCGTGCACAACAACGAGACCTGCGACGCGGACCGTCCCGTCGTCTCCGGGTTCTCGCTCTGGGACGTCACCGATCCCCGCTCGCCGGTCAAGCTCGGCCAGTTCGGGGACACCACTCCGAGCGTGGCCAACCAGACCTTCCACACGACCCATTCGGTGCAGGCCTTCGCCTGGCGTGACCGCGCGTACGCGGTGGCTCAGGACAACCAGGACCTGAAGGACGTCGACATCTTCGACCTCACGCCCGTCCTGCGCGGCGAGGGGCCCGCGGCGCTCGTAGCGGAGCGGGGCATCGAGGACTGGCCCGGCGCCCAGACGACCTACGCGAACGGCGACACCGTCTTCCATCACGACATGCAGCAGCAGGTGATCGACGGGCACAACATGCTCGCCGTCTCCTACTGGGACGCCGGCCAGGTGCTGCTGAACATCGACGACCCCGCGAATCCCGTGTTCGTGGGCGACTCGGATTACCTGAGCCCGGACCCGGAGTTTCCGTCGTTCGGCCAGGCTGAGGGGAACAGCCACCAGAGCTACTGGGACCAGGACGGTGACTGGCTGATCTCGACGGACGAGGACTTCTCGCCGACGCGAACGCTCTTCGAGATCACCGAAGGGCAGCATGCCGGCCAGTACGGCGGCGGCGAGTTCTCGTGGGCGAAGCCGATCCCCGAGGCGGGGATCACCTCGAGCGGCGGCACGGTGTTCGGCGGCTCGGGCTGCCCGTCCGACCAGAACGGAAACGGGACGCCGGACAGGGGCGAGGTGCCAAGCTCGGCCTCTACGGGGGCGGACACGGTCGTCTTCAGCCGTGGTGCCTGCTTCTTCTCGGACAAGGTGCGCTCTGGCGAGGACGCCGGCTACCGGGTCGTTCTCATCGGCCAGAGCCACGGGGGAACCCGCAACGGCATGCTCCGCGACGGCTTCATCTGCGGAAGCCAGGGAAGCCCCACGCTCGGGACTGCGCACGCGGTCTGCATCGGCCACCGTGCGATGCACCTGCTGTTCGACGACGCGCCGGCCTACTCGCCGCCCGAGGGCTACGCCGCCGGTGGCGACCTGCCCGCGATCGGCACGCGAGGGGCGAACATCTCCGCGAGGCCCAGCTTCG
Organism: Thermoleophilaceae bacterium; assembly: GCA_035553855.1. GTDB lineage: Bacteria > Actinomycetota > Thermoleophilia > Solirubrobacterales > Thermoleophilaceae > JBBDYQ01. Next base: position 1,215 of record DATMJO010000093.1, read on the forward strand.
ACGGGTGGGGATACGTGAACCTTCACGATGCACGGAGCTCCGACCTGCCGATCGTGGACACCTACGCGGTGGCGGAGTCGAAGGATCCGGCGTACCGCTCCGGGTTCGGGGACCTCACGGTCCACGAGGTCAAGACCGACCCGCGGCGCGGGAAGGATCTCGCCTACCTCTCGTACTACAACGCGGGCCTGCGCGTGGCCGCCTTCGGGCCGGCAGGACTGCAGGAGGTCGGTCACTTCATCGCCGAGGGCGGCAACGACTTCTGGGGTGTGGTCCCCGTCTGCGCCGGCAAGTGCGCTCGAAACGACCGCGACAAGGGGCGCAGCCGCGACGACGCGAAGCGGCCGCTGCTCCTGATGAGCGACCGCGACAGCGGCCTCTGGATCCTGCGCTACACGGGCAAGGAGTAGCGAATTCGGCTGGCGGCGGAGCGGGGACGCTCCGCCGCCAGGCCTCCGGACCATTCACGCCGGCGAGGTCGACGTCGCCGCGGTCCACCGCACAGCGGGCATCCGGCGGCTCGACACGGTCAACGCTACGCGGAGTCGACGGCAGCGCGCAGGTCGGCCTCGCCGTCGGCGCGCAACCGCCGGAGCGCGAGACGCATGCGGCCCTTCACGGTTCCCTCCGGGACAGCGAGGTGCTCAGCTATCTCGCGGTGCGAGAGCTCGCCGAAGTAGGCAAGCGACACGACCTCGAGCTGCGGAATCGGAAGTCGCTGGAGACGGGCACGCAGTTGCGAGGCCTCGGCCTGTGTCTCGACGCGCTCCGCCGGATCCTCCCCGCCCGCGCCCTGATCGGAGAGGATCAGCCGCCCCTCGGCTTGGCGCCCGTTTCCGCGTACGACGTCGATCGCCCGGCGCCGGACGACCGTCAGCAGCCACGCGGCGACCGTCCCGCGCTCCGCGCTGAACGAGGCCGCCGACTTCCAGATCGAGAGAAACGCATTGTGGAGCGCGTCCTCGGCGTCTTGATGATCGCGGCAGACCGAGCGCGCCGCGCGATAGGCGCATTTCGCGTACCGGGCGTAGAGCGCGTCCAGGGCCCCGAGATCTCCGTTCGCGACGCGAGAAACGAGCTGTCGGTCCTGCTCCTCGGTGTGCCCGGTTGGCTCCGGGCGACACAACCCTTCGGACATTCAGACTCCGGACTGGTCGAAACCCTGCGCGAAGTCACGTTCGGCTGCCCGCGACGGCGGACCTCGGAATCGGATGCCCTCTCAGGTGCGAATACCCGCTGGCGCGACTTGAAAACGGAGGAATGCAGAGGCGCGCTGGACGTCGGTTCGCTCGGCGATGGCCCGACCCAGCGGCTCGCGAGGACAGGACAGCCGTTGCGGGCCGCGGATTTCCTGGCCGGCTCTGCGGCTACGGATATGCCATGTGGCAGATGTAGTGGGAGCGCTGTGGGCCTACGGTCGGCCCATGACCACCGAAACCGCCCAGTACACCGTCCGTACCGTCGTTCCCGTTGACGCGCGGGCTGTCGCCGAGGCGATGGCGCGCGCGTTTCTCCACGACCCCGTCGCGGCCCACTGCCTCCCGGATCCCGCCCGTAGGGCGCGCCGGCTCGAGCGCGGCTTCGAGCTGTTCTTGCGGAGGACCTACCTCCCCCGCGAGGGGACCTTCACGACGGACGGCCTGGATGGGGGCGCGCTCTGGCTCCCGCCCAACGAGTGGAATGTCGGGCGCCTGGAGACGCTGCGCCTCCTGCCCGCCATGGCGCGCTGCTACCGGGGCGACCTGCTCCGCGTGCTGCGCGTGTTCGACTTCCTCGAGAAGCGTCATCCCGAGGAGCCGCACTGGTACCTCGGCTTCCTGGGCGTCGAGCCCGACCGGCAGGGTCGCGGGATCGGCTCCGCGCTGCTCGAGCCGGTGCTCGCCCGTTGCGACCGCGAGCGAGTGCCCGCCTACCTCGAGGCGAGCACGGAGCGCAACCGCAGGCTCTACGAGCGGCACGGCTTCGGGCTCGTCGAGGAGATCCGCCTGCCGGGCGGCGGCCCGCCGATGTGGCGTATGTGGAGGGAGGCGCGATGATCCGCAAGCTCGCGATCTGCAGCGTTCTTGGCGCGCTCGCGCTCACCGCACCTGCGCAAGCCGCGACCCTGACGGAGGTGGGCGATTCGGCCCGCTGGTCGGACTCGATCTCGAACGCCTCCGCTCCGCACCCCGCGGCCTGCACCCCCCTCACCTGCCGCAGCTACGAGCTGGACCTGGCGCTCCACGCCGGAGCCTGGGACGAGCCCGGCGGCCTGCTCGTCTCGCTTCGCTGGCCGGAGGAGCAGCTCGACGCGGGCTACGACCTCGACCTGTACCTGTACGGGCCGGCCGGCGATGTCCTCGCGAAGTCCGACTCGGTCATCTATGCCGCGGCCGAGGGACTGTGGCTCCAGGACCCGCCGAACGGCCGCTACCGCGTCGTGGTGGCGGCGCGCGACGTGGTGGGCACCTCGCCGTTCGAGGTGATCGCCACTGCGAAGCGCGGCTGGAGCGTGGCGACGACCTCACTGCTGCTCGGCGGGGGCGACCTGACGTTCCCGGGGACGCGGCCGGCAGAGCCAGAGCCGTTGCTGCCCGACCTCGTGCCGGCCGAGCCGGGGAACTTCCGCATCGAATCGACGCTCGCGGTCAACTTCTACCAGGCGACCCAGCGCGTCCCGACCCACCAGCCGAGCTGCTACCCGCAGGAGACGGCGGGTCTCACGGCTGACGAGCCCGGGCAGGGCGGGAACCCGCTTCGCTGCCTGCGGTGGGACATGGTCGTCGAGAACCTCGGTGCCGGTCCCTTCGAGTTGCGCGCCTATCCGGGGAGCGCGACACCGGCCACCGGCTACCAGGCGGTTTACGGGAGCGACGGCTCGTACGAGCTGCGGCAGGTAGGCGGCGCGTACTACTCGAGCGCCCACGGACACGTCCACTTCCGCGGCCTCGACCAGGTGGGCCTCCACACCGTCGCGGAGGACGGCTCGCCCGGTGAGCTCGTGGCGGTGATGCCGGACAAGGGCATCTGCACGATCGACCTCCTCAACCGCAGCTTCGGGACGGCCGCCGACGGCCCCTCGCGCTACCGCTTCCCGAGCACCTGCGACGCCGAGGACAACGCCGATCCGAACGACCCGCTCTACCCGGGCCTGCAGTTCTTCCGCATGGGGCTCTCTGCGGGCTGGGCCGACATCTACCCGTGGTTCATCCCCGACCAGTACATCGACATCACCGACGTGCCGGACGGCCGCTACCTCGTGGTCTACCGCGTGAACGTCTCGGGCGCAGTGACCGAGGCGACGCGGCACAACAACGAGGCGATTGCGTGCGTGGAGTTCCACGGCACGGAGGCCTCCTCGTGCGAGGCGGGGCCGTGAGAGCATTGGCCATGGCCCGGCCGACCGGCGACCCCTCGGTGTCCGCGCTTCCGGCGGGGACGGTCACGTTCCTGCTCACCGACATCGAGGGCTCGACGAAGCTGTGGGAGGGCGCGCCGGAGGCGATGGCGGCCGCGGTTGCGCGGCACTACGAGATCCTCGACCAGGCGATCGCCCGCAACTGCGGCGCGCGCCCGGTCGAGCAGGGCGAGGGGGACAGCGTGGTCGCGGCATTCGCTCGCGCCGCCGATGCGCTGGCCGCCGCGGTCGATGCGCAGCGAGCACTCGTCGCCGAGGCCTGGCCGGAGGGCGCGGCACTGGGCGTGCGGATGGCGCTCCACACGGGCGATGCGCGGTTGCGCGACGAGGGCAACTACTTCGGCGGCGCCGTCAACCGCTGCGCCCGGCTGCGGGCGATCGCGCACGGCGGCCAGGTGCTCGTCTCGCGCGCCACGCACGACCTCGTGGAGGACGGCCTCCCGGAGGGCATCGAGCTCGTCGACCTGGGCATCCACCGGCTCCGCGACCTGGGCCGGCCAGAGCACGTCTTCGCCGTCGCCCACCTCGACCTGCCCGCCGTCACGGAGCCGCCGCGCTCGCTCGACACGCTGCCGAACAACCTCCCCGTCGAGGCGTCGAGCTTCGTCGGCCGCGACCGGGAGCTCGCCGAGGTCGGCGCGGCGCTCGCCTCGACGCGCGCGCTCACGCTCACCGGGGCAGGCGGCTGCGGCAAGACCCGGCTCGCCCTGCACGCCGCGGCCGACACGCTCGACCGCTACCCGGCCGGGGCATGGTGGGTCGAGCTGGCTGCGCTCGCCGATCCGGAGCTGGTCGGCGACGCGCTCGCGACCGCGATCGGAGTGCGGCCGCTGCCGGGCCAGAGCTCCGCCGAGGCGGCTGTCGCGCATCTGGCGGGGAGGCGCGCGCTTGTGGTGCTCGACAACTGCGAGCACCTCCTGGGACCCTGCGCCGAGCTCGCCGACGCGCTGCTGCGGGGCTGCCCGCAGGTGACGGTGCTCGCGACCAGCCGCGAACCGCTCGGATTGCCCGCCGAGACCAGCTGGCGGGTGCCGTCGATGTCGCTGCCGCCCGACGGTGCGCCCGACAGAGCCCTGCCGCTCACCAAGTCGGATGCGGTGCGCCTGTTCATCGAGCGCGCCCTCCAGGTGCGGCCGAACTTCGCGGTGACGAACGACAACGCGCCTGCCGTGGCCCAGATCTGCCAGGAGCTGGACGGGATACCGCTCGCGATAGAGCTCGCCGCGGCGCGCGTGAGGATGCTCGCCCCGGAGCAGATCGCCGCCGGGCTGGCGGATCGCTTCCGGCTGCTCACCGGCGGAACCCGCACCGCGCTGCCGCGCCAGCAGACCCTGCGCGCGTCGGTCGACTGGAGCCACGACCTCCTCGACGAGCGTGAGCGGCTGCTGCTGCGCCGGCTCGCGGTGTTCGCCGGCGGGTTCACGCTCGACGCCTGCGAGCAGGTCTGCGCGGGGGAGGAGCTCGACAGCTACGGGATCCTGGACGTGCTCACGTCGCTCGTGGACAGGTCGCTCGTGCTGGCCGAGGAGCACGGGCGGATGACCCGCTACCGGCTGCTCGAGACGGTGCGCCACTACGCCCTCGACAAGCTGCTCGCCGCCGGCGAGAGCGAGATCGTCCGCGACCGCCATCGCGACACCTTCGTGGCGCTCGCCGAGCGGATGGAGCCAGAGCTGCTCAGCGAGCGAGAGCCGGAGACGCTCGACGTGCTCGACGCGGAGTCGGCGAACCTGCACGCGGCGATCGAGTGGGCAGCTCAGACCGAGCCCGGGCTCGCGTTGCGCCTGTGCGCCGCGCTCACGTTGTGGTGGCGCCTGCGCGGGTTCCTGGTCGCGGGCGACACGGCACTGGAGCGCGCTCTCGGCGCGGCGCCGGAAGAGCCGTCCGCACAGCGCGCCGTCGCGCTGTGGGCCCGGGCGTATCTAGCTGTTCTCGCAGGCGACCGGGAGCTGATCCAGAGCGCGGCCGGTGAGGCGCTGGCGATCGGGGAGGAGCTCGGCGACGAGTGGATCCAGGGCAGGGCCCTGCACGCCCGCTCGTTCGTCGACCTCTGGTCCGACCCGCGCGCGGCGGTCGCGATCGCGGGACGCAGCCGCGAGCTGGCCCGCGCCGCGGACGACGAGTTCGTGATGGCCGACGCGACGCAGATTCTCTCCTTGGCGCACTGGTTCCAGGACGACTACGAGACGGCACTCCGCGAGGCCGACGCCGCGTTCGAGATCGCGAAGCGGCTTGGCAACCGGGACATCATGGCCATCCACTGGCTCACCCAGGGGATGACACCCTGGGGCTCGGCCGACTTCGACCGGCGCCGCGCGCTGCTCGAGCGGGCCCTCGCAACGTCGGCCGAGGTCGGCGACCCGCTGAGCGAAGGCTTCGGGACCGCGTGGCTCAGCCTGCTGGACATCCAAACCGGAGCTGCGGCTACCGCGCTCGAGCGACTCGAACGCTGCCACGAGCGGCTCGTCATGTCCGGCACTGCGATGCCGCTCAGCTCGGTGGAGTGCTGGACGGGTCTCGCCAGGCTCGCGCTCGGCGAACTCGACCAGGCCCGTGCGACGTTCGCAGACATCGTGGAGCGGGATGCGGACGGGTTCAACTGGGCCCTCGGCAACGCGCTCGCCGCGCTCGCCTGCGTCGAGAGGCTGCAGGGCGATGCCGCACCGGCGCGCGCGCACGCCGAACGGGCGCTGGAGGTGGCGCAGCACGTCGGCGGCCCGCTCCTCGTGGCCCTGGCCCGCCACGAGCTGGGCCGGCTCGCGGCGGGCCGCGGGGACTGGGCTTGCGCCGAGCGGCTGCTGCACGACTCGCTCCAGGCGCTGGTCGAAGGGGAGCAGCACGTCTACATCCCCGACTCGCTGGAGGGGCTCGCCGAGGTCGCCGCCGGCCTTGCCGCCCACGCGGAGGCCGCGCGCCTGCTCGCCGCGGCCGGCCGGGCACGGGCGGACCTCGGGCTCGTGCGCTGGACGGGGGAGCACGAGCGCTGGAAGGCTCTCGAGCGCGAGCTGCGCGAGGCTCTCGGCGATGACGCCTACGATGCCGCGGCGGCCGAAGGGCGGGCCCTGAGCATGGACGAGGCCGTCGCGTACGTCCGCCGCGCGCGCGGCTCGCGCAAACGCCCCGACTCCGGCTGGGAGTCGCTCACGCCCACCGAGCTCGAGGTGGTGCGCCACGCCGCCGCCGGCCTCACCAACCCCGAGATCGGCGAGCGCATGTTCATCTCGCGCGGGACCGTGAAGGTCCACCTCTCCCATGTCTACGCGAAGCTCGGAATCCGCAACCGGTCGGAGCTGACCGCCGAGGCGGCCCGCCGCGCGGAGTGAGCAGACCGCCCATCGCCGTCCACAGAGCGCAATACTGCGCAGAGGATGCCGGAGGAGAACGTGGAGCTCGTGCTCGCGCGTGCCTCAACGCAGCAGTCAGCTAGTTCGAGTTGTCCGCTCGAGGCACGTCGTGCCGAGCGCGCAAGTCGTCGTAGCAATCCGCGCAGATAACGACGGGATTGATGCCTGCTTCCTCGCCCGATAGCCCCGGGGGCCACGCTTCGACACACTCGAAACAGATCGCGTCGGGTCGCTCGTCGTCCCCGCTGCCCAGCATGTGCCAACCCTTCCCGGCCCCCTCCGTGAGGTGTCGGCACACCGCTGTCGCGTACTGCTCGCCGTGGACTTCGCAGACGATGCGCAAGTGCTCCTCCATCTTGGCGAGACACTACGCCCGGAAGCACCCTGACGCTTCCGCTCTCGCCTGGTAGCGATGGCTTCAAGGACGACGCGCGGAGTGTCGCAATGCGAAAAGCGCAAGCACAAGAGCAATGGAGCTGACCGGACTTCTATCGAACCTGGATCTGTCTAGAAGGCTGAGCCGCCTTCTGACGTCACGGGTCCGTCGGGCGCTGTAGACGAGCAATCTCGGGACTGCTGCTTAGCCGCTCAGGCCTGAGGAGACGTGCGGCGCATCACGCGCTCTGGTAGCCGTCCGAGGCCGGCCTCCGCTGTCGGATGCGTCTCCAGATCGAGGTAGCGATCGAGCACGCGCTCAAGGCCGCGTCGACGAGCTAGGGCCGCGAGCGCCGGGAACATCAGCCTCTGCACGACGTCAGGTGGCTGTTTGCTACGAAGCTCCGCGCGGTAGCGGGTGGCAACGAGCGCGCCGAGCAGCGGAGAGGGAGGCCAGCGCCCATCGGCGCAGAGGCCCCAGACGACGAGGATTGCCTCCCCGAACCGCATCGCCGGCTCCACGCGCACGCGCATCTGCACCTCGTCCTCGCCGGCATTCCACCACCGGTGCCAGGTCCCTGGCGCGACCGTGACTTGCTCGCCCGCTGCCAGCGTTCGCTCCTCTCCGTCGAGGACGAACGTGATCCGCCCTGACCGGACCTCGAAGTGCTCGGCACAGTGATCGTGCACATGCTCGCCGCCTGGTACGAACCCGCCCCTCTCGACCGCGACGTCGGTGACGATGCGCGCGCCGCCGCTCTCGTCGGCGGACTCGACGAGCAAGGCCTTCTCACCCGTCAGCGGATTCCAGACGACGTCACCGGCGCGCACGCAGCGACCGTACTCCTTCGGTGCGCTCGACGCCAGATTGCGCCCGCTGCTCCTTTCGCGTCCGTCGAAACCGGAAGCGGCGCTTCCGAGATACTGGGCGCGTGTCGCAGGAAAACGTGGAGACCGTGCGGCGGCTGTACCGCGCCTTCAACAGTTTCGGGCTTCAGGCCGTTGTGGAGTTCGCGCATCCTGATATGGAGGCCGTGCCTCCGCCGGACTGGCCCGAGGCATCCACCGTTCGGGGCGTTGAACTGATCCAAGCGATGGCGCGCCAGTGGGTCGAGACCTTCGCGAGCTTCGAGGTCGAACCCGAGCGGTTCTTGGATGCAGGGCCGGACCGAGTTGTCGCCTACGTCCGAGACAGAGGCCTGATCAAAGGCAGCGACGCCGAGATCGATACCCGCTTCGTGCATCTTTGGACGCTGAAGGAGGGCAAGATCGTCAGATGGGAGGTCTTTGCGGACGAAGGTCAGGCCCTCGAGGCCGCCGGGCTCAGCGCATAGCCCGCGTACGACCCCCACACGCCGCGGCTCTCCCTGATCCTCATCCGCCGCCCTAGCTCTGCATAGGTGATCTTGCCGCGACGGCGGCGGCGCAGGTCGAGCAGGAGCGCGATCGGGTTCGCCGCCGGCGCAAGGCCGACCGTGTCGCGCGGTTCGAGCGCGTGCCGACGCAGGATGTCGTCGAGCTCGCGCGGCTTGATGAACATCTCCCAGTCGTGGACGTTCGGTTCCATGCAACGCGTGGCGTCCCACTCCTGGAGCAGCTTGATGATGACCAGCCGGCTCCGTCGAGTGCGGTTGATCGTGTCGTACAGATAGAGGCCACCGGCTTTCAGCACGCGCGCTGCCTCGGCGATCGCCCGCTCGACGGAGTCCACGTGCTCGAGCACATCGCAGCAATAGACGACGTCGAAGCTGTCGTCGTCGAAGGGCAGGTCCTCCGCGAGCGCAGCGAGATAGGCGATCTCGAGGCCCTCCCGCTCGGCGTGGGCCCGTGCAGTGCCGAGGGAGGGCTCAGAGGGGTCTACGCCGGTGACCTGGCAACCGAGCTTGGCGAACTCTTCCGCGAGCAGACCGCCACCGCAGCCGACATCCAGACAGCTCCTGCCTGTCGGGTCACCAAGCTCGTCGGTGACGATCCGGCGCATGTATCGAAACCGCGCCGGGTTGATCCCTGTGCGCAGCAGGGCCAGGTTCTCGTCGTCCTCCCACCACGTGCCGGCGAAGCGGTCGTAGAGCTCGTTGTCGACGGGCATCCGTTCAAGTATCCCGGGTCAGACCGGACTTCCGCCTTGCGCGAGGAGGAGCAGCCGTCACGCGACCCCCGGCGCTCCCGCTCGTGAAAGCAGAGGCGGCATACTGCGGCGCATGCCGACCGAGGTCATCTACGTGGGGCTGCTGAACGAAGGGGTGGACGTGTGGGCACCCGTGGAGGCCGAGGCTCTGGGTGATGGCGTTTTTGCGCTCCCGCAGGACCCGCCCGCCGATCAGGAATGGGCCTTCCCGCCTGGGTCGCGCGTACGCTGCGAACCCCAGGCGGATGGTCTGGTCGCAGTCGCGTTAGCCGTCTAGCGTCGCTCCCGCTTTCGCCTGAAGGCAGTCGCGACCGCGCCGAACTCGCCACTTCTGCAATGCGCGAAAAGCGCAAGCACAGAGCAATGGAGCTAGTCGGACTCGAACCGACGACCTCCTGGGTGCGATCCAGGCGCTCTCCCAACTGAGCTATAGCCCCGTGCTGCAACGGACCTTGCGGTCCCGCGGCAACCCGGGATGGTAGCGGCGGGCGGGCATCCGCGGCCGCCGCGGGTAGGCTAGGCATACGCGCCGCTGTCGTGGTCCCCGCGGCTCGCCGATACATGAGGCACGCATGAGCTTCCGCAGTCGCCTCCGCGTCTTCTTCGCGATCATCGTCGTCGTCCCGATGGCGGCCGTCGCGCTGGTGTTGTTCAGCATCACGGCCGACAGCGAGACCGGAAAGGTGGACGCACGCCTCGCGGAGGGGTTGCGCACGGCGTTCGCCGTCTACGACGACCGGGTTGAGTCCGCGAGCCGCGATCTCCGCGGCGTCACGCGGGACGACGCGCTGCAGGACGCGCTCGAATCCGGGTCCCCCGCGGCGCTCCGCTCGCAGCTGCGCCGTCTCGCGCGCACGAACCGGATCGACGAGCTCACGGTCTACGACGCCTCCGGCCGTCTCGTGGCCCGCGCAGGAAGCCGTGACTCGATCGCGCACGCGAGCGCCGCTCCGACGACTGCCGACGGCCGGCGAATCGGGACGGTCTCGCTCTCGACCACGCGCGCGCGGGCGTACGTGTCCGAGGTGGCGCGCCTCACCGGACTCGACGTCCGTGTCTTCCGCGGTGGCGAGCGTCTCGCCACGACCCTCCAGGCCGATGAAGGCCCGCCGAGGTCGGGCTCGGTCGTTCTCGGCGGGCGGGAGTACCGCGGGCGCTTCCAGACGGTCGCGGCATCCGTGGGCCCGGCGATCCAGATCGGGCTGTTCGAGGACGCGGACGAGCTCGAGAGCTCGATCGGCAAAAGCCGCCTGCTGATCGGCGCGATCCTTCTCGCCTTCCTCGTGCTGGCCCTCGCCTCGTCGGTGTTCGTCGTGCGCGCCCTCCAGGGTCAGGTCGCCCAGTTCCTCACGGCCGCGAAGCGGGTGGGCGGCGGCGACTTCTCCACCCAGGTTCCCGTCGAGGGCCGCGACGAGTTCGCCTCGCTCGGCGCCGAGTTCAACAGCATGTCCCTGCAGCTCGCCGCTCAGATCGACGAGGTCGAGCGCAAGCGCCGCCAGCTCGAGGAGGCGATTCGCCGCGTGGGCGACGCGTTCGCGACCGGTCTCGACCGCGAGGGCATCGTCGAGCTTGTCGTGCGGACCTCGATGGACGCGTGCGCGGCGCAGGCGGGCCGCGCCGTCCCGATCGATCCCCAGAAGATGCCGCCCGCCGCCTTCGGTTCGCCCGCCGCCCGTCTGCGCGCCGGCCTCGAGGCCGCCGAGCGGCACGCCTTCACGGCCGACCGAACGATGGGCGCCGAGTTGCTCGCCCAGCTCGAGCCGTCGATCGGCGCGCCGAAGGAGCGGCGCCTCTCGGAGGCCGAGGTCGATGGCGTGCACGCGCTTGCGCTGCCGCTGCGGGCCAACGTGGGAGCGGGCCGCGATCCCGAGCACGTCGGCGTCGTCTCGATAGCCCGGGACGGATCCCGCTTCTCCGAGGGCGAGCGCGAGCTCTTCGCCTACCTCGCCGGTCAGGCGATCGTCTCGATCGAAAACGCCGACCTGCACGAGACCGTCCAGCGCCAGGCCATCACCGACGAGCTCACGAGCCTCTACAACGTCCGCCACTTCCACGAGTGGCTCGACGCGGAGGTCGAGCGGAGCCGCCGCTTCGGGACCGACATCGGGCTCGTGATGATGGACATCGACGACTTCAAGCAGGTGAACGACACCTATGGCCACCAGCAGGGAGACGTCGTGCTCCGCGAGATCGCGCTGATCCTGCGCCAGTACTCGCGCGACATCGACGAGCCCGCCCGCTACGGCGGCGAGGAGATGGCGCTCGTGCTTCCGCAGACCGATCTGGACGGGACCGAGCTGGCCGCGAGCCGCATCCGGCACGCGATCGAGGCGCTCGAGATCCCGCGCGTCGACGGCAAGGGCGCGATCAGCGTGACGGCGAGCTTCGGCGTCGCGGCCATCCCGGGAACCGCCAGCGACAAGTCCTCGCTGATCGCCGCCGCCGACGCCGCGCTCTACCGCGCGAAGCGCGCCGGCAAGAACCGCGTCGAGCGGGCCGAGCCCATGACCGCCCCCAGCTGAGCGGTCCACTACCCTACGCGCCCGATGGGCGCGCTCGACGACGCCATCCGGGAGCACCTGGAGCTCAAGCGAAAGCGGGGCGAGGACCCGGACACGCTTGCGGAGAAGGAGGCCGAGGCCTTCGGCCCCGCCCGGCGCGAGCCGCTGCCCGCGGAGCCGGCCGCCGACGAGACCGCGCCGCTCGCTCCCGATGCCGAGATCTTCGAGCCGGAGGTCGAGGCGGACCTCGACCCGGTCCCCGAGTTCGACGCCGACCCGGAGCCCGTCGCCGCGGCCCCGGAGCCCGTGCCCGAGCGCGAGCCGGAGCCCGCCGCCCGGGTACATGACCCCGAGCACGAGCCCGAGCGGACCGCCGTCCTCGAGCCGGACCCCGCGCCGCCCATGCCGGAGCCGGCCCCGCCGATGCCCGAGCCCGAGCCCGTCCCGCCGGCGGCGGCCGTGGAGCCGCCCGCGCCGGTCGCGCCCGCGCCGGAGCCGGACGAGGCCTGGGAGGCCGAGCCGCCCGTGCGCCGCGGCGACACCCCTCCGCAGGGGATCCCGGCCGTCGAGGAGCCCGCCGAGGGCGAGGACGTGCTCGAGGAGACGCCCGACTTCCTGCAGGACACCCCGGAGCACGATCGCCTGTGGTTCGAGCAGAAGCCGCCGCGCGACTTCGACTTCGACGCCTGACCCCCTCTGGACGTTTGTTGCAATTCCCCGCCCGCTCTTCAGCGGTCTGACGATCGGCGCCGAAACCGGGCTTACGACGGTTTCGAGGGTTCCCGTCGTTCGATGACCCGCGGCGACCACATATCTCGCCGCGAGCTGCAGACAGGAATGGGGGCCGCCCGGGGCGGCCCCCATTTCATCTCAGTTCCCCGCGCCGTCCGAGATGTAGCCGCGCGTGCGCGCCGCGTCGAGCACCCGCTCGATGCCGAGCTCGTAGGCGGCGATCCTGAGCGGCACCTGGTCGGCCTCGGCGCGCTGGGCGACCTCGCCGTATGCGCGCCGCATGATGCGGCCGAGCCGCTCGTTCACCTCGGCCTCGTCCCAGCGGAAGTGCTGGAGGTTCTGGACCCACTCGAAGTAGGAGACGACCACCCCGCCGGCGTTGGCGAGCACGTCCGGCACGACGAAGACGCCCTTGCCGGAGAGGATCTCGTCGGCAGCCGGCGTGGTGGGGCTGTTCGCGCCCTCGATGATCATCCGGCAGTCGAGCAGATCCGCGTTCTCCTGGTGGATCATCCCGCCGAGCGCGGCGGGCACGAAGACCTCGCACGGGGTTGAGAGCAGCTCGTCCGCGGAGATCGGATCGACCCCCTCGAACCCGGCAAGATCGCCGCCGCCCGCCGTGTGCGCGTAGAGCTTGTGCGGGTCGATCCCGGCGTCGGAGCGGATCGCGCCCGCCGCGTTCGAGACCGCCACGATCCGGCAGCCGAGGTCGTGGAAGATCCGCGCCGCCCACGAGCCGACGTTCCCGAAGCCCTGGATCGCCGCCGTGGCCCCCTCGAGCGGCAGCGCGAGCGTCCGGGCCGCCTCCTCGATGACGATGACCACGCCGCGTCCGGTGGCGGCGTCGCGCCCGAGCGAGCCGCCGAGCT
>DATMJO010000094.1:0-9463 GCA_035553855.1 Thermoleophilaceae bacterium
CGCGACCGCCGCTCCGGCCGCCCCCGCCAACGCCGAGCCGTCCGCGCCCGCCGCACCCGCTCCCGCCGCCGCAGCCCCGGCGAAGGCGCTCGCGACCATCGCCGCCTGGCCCGGTGACTCGGGACTCATCGCGAAGCCGGCCCGCGTCATCGCGCCCCACCCCGCGCCGCCGCGAGCGAGCGTCCAGAAGGATCGCGCCCGGATCCATGTGGACCACTGGCGGTAGCCGAAGTTCTCGATGACCGATGCCGCCACGAGGCGGGAGAGGCAGCGCCAGGCGCCGTAGCGCTGGAAGGCGCGCTCCTCGATCCTCAACGACCCGAGCGAGAGGACGAGGCCGTAGGCGGTCGCGAGGCCGAGATAGGCAAGCGCGAAACTCGGGTCGACTATTCCCGCCCAGGCGGAGCCGAGGACGACCGCGTAGCCCAGAAGCTCGATCAGCGGCGCGAGCGCCTCGAAGACGAGGAAGTAGGGAAGGGCGCCCATCCCGATCCGGCCGTAGCGCGGGCGGAACAGCATGCCGCGGTGGCGGATCATGGACTCGACGAGGCCGCGCTGCCAGCGGTCGCGCTGTTTCGCGAGGGTCGCGCGATCGGCCGGCGCCTCGGTCCAGCAGACCGGATCGGCGATGAACGAGATGCGGTAGGGGCGCCCCACGTCGCGGCAGTGGCGGTGCAGGCGAAACACCAGCTCCGCGTCCTCGCCGACCGTGGTCGTGTCATAGCCGCCGGCCGCCACCACGACCTCGCGGCGGAACATGCCGAAGGCGCCCGAGACGATCAGGAGCATGCCGAGCCGCGACCAGCCCGTCCGGCCGGTGAGGAACGCGCGCAGGTATTCGACGATCTGGATGTTCACGAGCAGGCTGCGGGGTGTCCGGATCTCGTCCATGCGGGACTCCCTGACGGTCGAGCCGTTCGCGATCCGCACGATCCCGCCGACGCCGACGGTCTCGGGCTCCTGCTGGAACTGCCAGACGAGCCGCGCGAGGGCGTCGCGGTCGAGGATCGTGTCGGAGTCGACGGCGCAGAAGAGCGGGTAGCGGGCGTAACGGAGGCCCGCGTTCAGCGCGTCCGCCTTGCCGCCGTTCTCCTTGTCGATCACCACGAGGCGGTCGTCGAGCGGGCTCGCGTAGACGCCCCTGACCGGCTCGCAGTCGAGGCTCGCGCGCGGCAGGCGCTCGACGCGGACGAGCGCGAACGCCCGCTCCAGGACCTCGAGCGTGTCGTCGCTCGAGCCGTCGTTGACGACGACGACCTCGAGACCGCCATAGGAGGAGTCGAGCAGCGAGCGCACCGCCGCGACGATGCAGGCCGACTCGTCGTAGGCGGGCGCGATTATCGAAACCGGGGCCGAGAGGTCCGACTGCGAGACCGAGTCGTAGTCGCGCAGCGCGCGGCGCCGCACGTAGTCGTTGGTCTCCCACCAGCCGATCAGCAACAGGACCGTGTAGCTGAGGCTGACGCCCGCCATGTAGGCGAGCATCAGGACGTTCACGGCGACGACCGCGTCGCGGAGCATCAGGCGGCCTCTCGCAAGGCCAGCGCCGTCTCGAGAGCCAGCGCCTCAGAGGCGCGCTCCCGCGCGTAGCGGTCCCAGTGACGCTCCGCGCAGACACCGAGCGTGTCGATGCCCAACGGGCCCAGCGCGCGCAATGCATCGGCGCAGTTGGCCCGCACCCACCAGGAGGGGTCCGCGAGGCCGAGCGAGAGCGCCATCGCGGCGTTCGGCGTCGGAATCCCGGCCAGCGCCCGCGCCGCCTGCGCGCGCACGCGATCGTCGGGGTCCGTGAGCCTGGCGACCAGATCGCCCGCCTCCTCAGGGGAGCCGACCCGGCCGAGCGCCCGGCATGCCCTCAGGCGCACCTCGGGGTCCGGATCGCCAAGGAGCGAGCGCAGGGCGGGGCGGGAGAGCGGATCACCGGCCAGGCCGAGCGCCTCCGCGATCCATGCCCGAGCCGCAGCGTGGCGGTCGCATGCGAGCGCTGCGCGGAGAGGCGCCGCGGCCCAGGCCCCGGCGAGCCACTCGACGATCCGCGCCGGGGGGATCGGACCGCCCGGCAGGCAGCCCACGAGCGCCTCGACCGCGGCGGGGGAGCGCCGGGCGGCGATCGCCCGCGCGGCGACCGATCGCACATCCGGGTCGCTGTCCCGCAACAGGGGCGCCAGGGCGCCGATGTCGATCGCCGGAATGCCCCCCGCGAGCATCGCCGCCCGTGCCCGGCGCATGGCGAGCCGGGATCCGAGGCGGCGCAGGATCGCCCGGTCAAGCCCGGCGTCCCGTATCGGCCCCGCGAATCGCTCGGGGCAGGCGGCCTCGCGGAGCGCGACGACGAGGTCGTCCTGGGCCGAGCGCCGGCGGCGGGCGCTTCGCGCCACGACGACGAGCGCCCGGTCGCAGCCGCCGTCGAGCGCAGCGGCGAAGGCGGCCCGGCGCCTGGCGGAGCGCCGCTCCGCGAAGCCGCGGCCGACCTTCTGCTGGACGACGAGGACCGACGCGGCCACGAGCAGCAGCACGCTCAGCCCGAGCAGTGGGAGAAGAACGTCGTATGCCACGCGGACCCCTAGTCCGCGCCAGTACCCGAGGCCGGCGCATCCCGCATACGCACCGATCGGAAGCGCCACCCTCCGGCGCTCGCGCGTCAGCGCCGGCCTGGACGAATGTCCGGCGCGAGGCGGCGGGGCGCGCGTCTATCCTCGGCCGGGTGCCGGCTGTGCGGGCAGGGATTCGCGTTCGCGCGCGCGGGCTGGCCGTCGCGGCCTGCGCCCTCGCGGCATCGGCCGGGTCGGCGGTGTCCGCGCCAAGTCAGGAGACGATCCTGATGGATGACCCGCGCCTCGTCTACGGCACGGACGCGCAGGTCGAGGAGACGCTGCGGACGATCGCGGACCTCGGCGTCGATCGCGTGCGGGTCTCGGTCTTCTGGAAGCTGGTCGCCCCGAGGCCCGAGTCGAAGGGGCGCCCCGACTTCGACGCGGCCGATCCCGCCGCGTACCCGTCGGGCTCATGGCACCACTACGACCGCCTCGTGCGCGGCGCCGAGCGACACGGCCTCGATCTGCTGTTCTCGATCACGGGGCCGGCCCCGCTCTGGGCCACGGGCACGCCCGAGCGGGCGTCCGTCGAGAAGACCTGGTTCCCGAGCCCGGCCGAGTACGGACTCTTCACCCGGGCCGTGGGGCGCCGCTACGGCGGCGGCTATGCGGCGGGCGGCGAGAGCCCGCTGCCGCGAGTCACGGCGTGGTCGCTCTGGAACGAGCCGAATCACCCTGGCTGGCTGACGCCACAGTGGCTCGGGCGGAGCCGGCCCTGGCCGGCGGCGCCGCATCACTACCGCGCGATGGCCGGCGCCGCCTGGAACGCGCTGCGCGAGACGGGCCACGAGAGCGACATCGTGCTGATCGGGGAGACGGCGCCCCGCGGCTGGCGCGGGCGGAAGCTCATCAGCGCGCTCCGCCCGCTCGAGTTCGCGCGCGAGCTCTACTGCCTCGACGCCCGCGGCCGTCCCTTCACGGGAGGCTCGGCCCGCACGCGCGGCTGCCCGGCGAACGCGGAGGAGCGGCGCGCGTTCGTGGCCTCGAACCCGGCGCTGTTCGGG
Organism: Thermoleophilaceae bacterium; assembly: GCA_035553855.1. GTDB lineage: Bacteria > Actinomycetota > Thermoleophilia > Solirubrobacterales > Thermoleophilaceae > JBBDYQ01. Next base: position 3,599 of record DATMJO010000094.1, read on the forward strand.
GCGACCGGGTGGGCGCACCACGCCTACGGCTTCCGCGGTCGTCCCGGCAATGCGCCCGTGAGCCACGTCGACGACGCCCAGCTGGCGGAGCTGCCGTCGCTCGCGCGCACGCTCGACCGGGCACTGGCGCGCTACGGCCAGGGCCACCGCCTGCACCTGTGGATCACCGAGTACGGCTACGAGACGAGCCCGCCCGACCCCTTCAGCGGCGTGTCGTGGCCTCGGCAGGCCGCGTATCTGAACGAGGCCGCCTACATCGCCTACCGCAACCCGCGCGTGGCCTCGATGGCGCAGTTCCTGCTCTACGACGACGTGCCTTGGGCGCACTTCCCGGCCGGCGAGCGCCGCCACTGGGCCACCTTCCAGACCGGGCTGATCACCGCCGGCGGCGTGCGCAAGCCGAGCTTCGACGCCTACGCCCTCCCGATCCACGCGGCCCCGGCCAGACTCCGCCGGGGGCGGCGGGTGCGCGTCTTCGGCCAGTCCCGTGGAGCCGCGTCCGCGGCACGCGTCGAGTTCTCGGCCGCGCGGGGCGGCGCCCGTGTCTCGACTGTCGCCCGCGCGTCCGCCAACGGCCGCGGCTTCGTCGAGGTCTCGCTGCGGCCGCGGACGTCGGGCCACTACCGGATCGTCTGGAGCGACCCGGCCACCGGCCAGGAGCGCGCCACCCGGCCGGTGCTCGTGCGGGTCGGGCGCCGCTAGGCGGCGTCGTCCGGCGGCGGCCCGGCCGTCTGGCCCATGGGTTCGTCGATCGGTTCGCGCTTGTGCTCTTCGGGGTTCTCGACCTGTTCACCCTCGATCTCGATCGAGCCGTCCTCGAAGCGGCGGAGCGACGACGGCCCCAGCTTGCGCTCGGGCCCCTCCTCGTAGGAGTGATCGCCCTCCGGCCCCCCGAAGGTCTTGTACTTCGCGGGCCCGTCGGGCCAGTCCTCGAGATTCTCGGGCGGGTTCTCCTCGATGCGGCGCATCTCCTCCTCGAGCGCCTCCTCGGAGCGCGGATCGGCGCCCTCGGACGGCTTCGGGCCTTCCTCGGTTACGCGCTCGTGCTCTGCTGTCTGCTCCCGGCGGTGCTCGTCGGTCATGGCGCACCTCCTCTCGGATGGCGCGTACCCGCTTCCGGCTCAGGAAACCTGGCGACGGGCGAGCTCGGCAAGCATTCGGACGCCGAAGCCTGAGGCGCCGCCACCGACGTAGTCACGCGTCATGCCCCATGCAGTGCCTGCGATGTCCACGTGCACCCAGGGCCGCTCGTCGACGAACTGGCGCAGGAACTCCGCCGCGTACGAGGACGGCGCCTTGCGCTGCTCGGAGGCGTTCTGCAGGTCGGCGAACTTGCCCTTCGTCAGCTCGAGGTACTCGGGGTGGAGCGGGAGGCGCCAGCCGAGCTCGCCCGTGTCCGCGCAGGCGGCCTCGACCTCGGCGCACCAGTCGTCGTCGTTGGAGAAGAGGCCCGCGTAGGTGGAGCCGAGCGCGACGATGATCGCGCCGGTGAGCGTGGCGAGATCCACGAGACGCTCGGCGCCCTGCTCGACGGCGTAGCAGAGCGAGTCGGCCAGCACGAGGCGGCCCTCGGCGTCGGTGTTGTTGACCTCGATCGTCTTGCCGTTCTTGGCGGTCACGATGTCGCCGGGCTTCACGGCGCGGCCCCCCGGCATGTTCTCGGTGGCCGGGACGACGCCGGTCACTGTCACGGGCAGGCCCATCTCGGCGATCGCGCCGATCGCCTCGAGCACGGCGGCGCCGCCGGACATGTCGAACTTCATCTCGTGCATCTTCCCGGCGGGCTTGATCGAGATCCCGCCGGTGTCGAAGGTGACGGCCTTGCCGACGAAGCCGAGGTGCGGCCCGCCGTTCGCGTAGCGCAGGACGATCATGCGCGGCTCCTCGTAGGTCCCCCGGGCCACGGCGGCGAAGGCGCCCATGCCCTGCGACTCGATCCAGGCGCGGTCGTGGACCTCGGCCTCGAGCGAAGGGTGCGCGGCTGCGATCTCCTCGGCGCGCGCGGCGAGGAAGGAGGGGGTGGCGACGTTGGCGGGCAGGTTCTGGAGGTCGCGGGCGCGGTTCTGCGCGGCGGCCACGATGCGGGCGCGCTCGACCGAGTCCGCGTCGTCGCCCGCCACCTCCAGCGATGTGATCCCGCCGGCGCCATCGTCGTCCTCCGCCGAGGACTTGAAGCGGTCGAAGCGATAGAGGGCGAGCAGGGTGCCCTCGACGATGCCGGCCGCCGCGCCGTCCGGGGCCTCCCAGGAGATGCTCTTCGCGCCGGCGCCCGCGGCCCGCTTGGCGGCGGCGGCGCCGGCGAGGCGGGCGCTCTCGGGATCGAGCGCGTCGCGCCTGCCCATCCCGGCGACCAGCACGCGCTTGCCGCCGATGTGGGTGAGGGCGGTCTTCCCCGCTCCCGGCTTGGCCTCGCCGGAGTCGGCGAGCGCCCGCAACTCGGGCTCGGCGAGGGACTCGCCCTCGAAGTAGGGCACGACCCGCGAGTCCGCCTCGGTCTCGCGCGGATCCCCGGAACGGGCGCTGACGCCTACCTCCGCCATCGGCCGGCCACCCTACATGGATATCGTTCCCCGCCCAGAACGAAGCTTCCAGGAGGTCCCGCACGATGCCCAAGACCGTCATCCTCGGCGCCGCACGCACGCCATTCGGCAAGCTCGGCGGCGCGCTCGCCCCGCTCGACGCCACCGATCTCGGCGGCGAGGCCATCAGGGCCGCCATCGAGCGGGCGGAGGTGGACGCCTCGGACATCCGCCACGTCGTCTTCGGCCAGGTGCTCCAGGCGGGGCAGGGGCAGATCCCCTCGCGGCAGGCCCAGATCAAGGGCGGGATTCCCAAGGAGGTCTCCTCCGAGACCGTCAACAAGGTCTGCGCCTCCGGCCTCCGCAGCGCCGGCATGATCGACCAGTACGTGCGCGCGGGCGACATCGACGGGCCCGCCGTGGCGGGCGGCATGGAGTCGATGTCGAACGCCCCCTACATCCTCAAGGACGCCCGCTTCGGCTACCGGATGGGCGACGCCAAGGCGCTCGACGGGATGATCCACGACGGGCTCACGAACCCGTTCAGCGGCAAGCACATGGCGCACGAGGCCACCGAGGTGGCCGAGGAGCTCGAGCTGACGCGGCCCGACATGGACCGCTTCGCGCTGCGCTCGCACGAGCTGGCCGTGGCGGCGATCGACGAGGGGCGCCTGCCCGAGGAGATCGCGCCGGTGACGGTGAAGGGCAGGAAGGGCGACACGGTCGTCGAGATCGACGAGGCGCCGAGGCGCGAGTCCACGCTCGAGGCGCTGTCGAAGCTGCCGCCGATCTTCGTCAAGGACGGCTCGCATACGGCCGGCAACGCGCCGGGCGTGAACGACGGCGCGGGCGCGCTCGTCCTGTCCTCGGACGAGTGGGCGAGCGCCAACGGGCGCGCGCCGCTGGCCACGATCGTCGCGCAGGCGGCCGTCGCCGACGACTTCCCCTACCTCGCGCGCACCCCTGCCAACGCCGCGAAGGCGGCGCTCGAGAAGGCGGGCCTGTCCGCGGACGAGATCGACGTCTGGGAGATCAACGAGGCGTTCGCCTCGGTCGCGCTCAACTCGGTGCGGATGCTCGGCGTCGACGAGGAGAAGGTGAACCCGAACGGCGGCGCGATCGCGCTCGGCCACCCGATCGGCGCGAGCGGCGCGCGGCTCCTGACCACGCTGATCCACGAGCTGCGCCGCCGCGGCGGCGGCCTCGGCTGCGCCGCGATCTGCTCGGGCGGGGGCCAGGGCGACGCGATGATCCTCGAAGTCCCGGCGCCGTAGGCGGGAGGCGGGCGCCGTGCCCGGCGCGGCCTTCTTCGATCTCGACAAGACGCTGATGGAGGGCTCGAGCGGGGTGCACTTCGCTCGGGCGCTCCACCGCGCCGGCATGATCAGCCGCCGCGCGCTCGCCCGCGACCTGTGGGCGAACGTGCGCTTCCGGCTCGAGGGCTCGACCGACGCGGGCACCGCCGTCGTGCGCGAGCGGGTGCTGGCCGGGCTCGCGGGCCTGCGCGTGCGCGACCTCCAGCGGCTCACTCCCGAGGTGCTGAAGGGCATCCTGCCGCGGGTCTACCCGGAGATGCTGCGGGAGGCCTACTCGCACCAGGACGCCGGCCGGCCGGCGTTCATCGTCACCGCGGCCTCGCACGACCTCGCGGAGCTGCTCGCGCACGTGCTGGCGCTCGACGGCGGCATCGGCGCGCGCTACGAGCACGCGGAGGGCCACTACACGGGGCAGCCCGGCGGCCCGTTCACCTACCGCGAGGGCAAGGTCGAGGCGATGGAGGCGCTGGCGGCCGAGCGGGGGATCGACCTCGCCGAGTCCTATGCCTACTCGGACTCCGAGTCCGACCTGCCGATGCTGCGCGCCGTGGGCAACCCGGTGGCGGTCAACCCGGACGCCGAGCTGTGGCGGGTGGCGCGCGAGGAGGGCTGGCGGGTGATGCGCTTCGACAAGCTGGGGCGGCGGCTGCGGATCGCGGTGGCGGCGGCGGCGCTTGCGGCGGCGGCCGGGGGCGGTGGCTACCTGGTGGGCGAGCTGCGCGAGCGGCGGAGGCCGCGCGGGCTAGGGCGACGCTGACTGAAAGAAACAGTGCCAGGCACTGTTTCACCCCCTGAAACGGTGCCAGGCACTGTTTCACCCCCCGCCCGACGTATCCTCTGGCCATGGCCGCGCCCCCCAGACCCGGGATGGACAAGGACGGCTGGCGCCGCGAGCGCTACGAGGCGGCGCCCGAGCGCGACGCGCTCTTCTCGACGATCAGCGGCGAGGAGATCGAGCCGCTCTACACCGCTGACGACCTGCCGGATCCAGACGAGATCGGCCTCCCCGGCGAGTATCCGTTCACCCGCGGCGTGTACCCGTCGATGTACCGCGGGCGGCTCTGGACAATGCGCCAGTTCGCGGGCTTCGGCACCGCGGAGGAGACGAACGAGCGCTTCCGCTACCTCCTCGACCACGGCCAGACCGGCCTCTCGACGGCGTTCGACATGCCGAGCCTGATGGGCCACGACTCCGACCATCCGCGCAGCGAGGGCGAGGTCGGGCGCGAGGGGGTGGCGATCGACACGCTCGACGACATGGAGACGCTCTTCCAGGGGATCCCGATGGGCGAGGTCTCCACCTCGATGACGATCAACGCGCCCGCCGCGATCATGCTGGCGTTCTACGTCGCCGCCGCCGAGCGCCAGGGCGTGGCCGCCGAGAACCTCGCCGGGACGATCCAGACCGACATCCTCAAGGAGTACATCGCCCAGAAGGAGTGGTGCTTCCCGATCCACCCGGCGATGCGGCTCGTGACCGACATGATCGAGTTCTGCTCCCACCGGATGCCGCGCTGGCACCCGGTCTCGATCTCCGGCTACCACATCCGCGAGGCAGGCTCGACCGCCGCGCAGGAGCTCGCCTTCACGCTGAAGGACGGCTTCACCTACGTCGAGGCGGCGATCGAGCGGGGCATCGACGTGGACGACTTCGCGCCCAGGCTCTCGTTCTTCTTCAACGCGCACATCGACTTCTTCGAGGAGATCGCCAAGTACCGCGCGGCCCGGCGCATCTGGGCGCGCGAGATGCGCGAGACCTACGGCGCCAAGAGCGAGAAGTCGCTGCTCATGCGCTGCCACTCCCAGACGGCCGGGGTGTCGCTCACCGCCCAGCAGCCGCTCAACAACATCACCCGCACCGCGATCGAGGCGCTCGCGGCGGTGCTGGGCGGCACCCAGTCGCTGCACACGAACTCCTACGACGAGGCGATCGCGCTGCCGACCGACAAGTCGGCCCGCCTCGCGCTGCGCACCCAGCAGGTCATCGCCTACGAGACCGACGTGACCAAGACCGTCGACCCGTTCGCGGG
>DATMJO010000095.1:0-13045 GCA_035553855.1 Thermoleophilaceae bacterium
AGGGCGGGATGTCGTCGGCCTCCGGGAGGGGCTTCGCCTCTGCGGCGCGCTGGGTCGCCTCGAACAGCGCCTGGGTGCCGGTGAGCGGGGTGTTCGCGGCGGCAAGGCCCTCCGGCCCGACCGCGCCCGCTTCGCCGAGCACCTTCGAGTCCTCGCCGACCACGTTCGGCTCCCAGTCGTAGAACTGGAGCTGCGCGGTGGTGCCGACCTGCTCGATGGCCCGCTCGGCGTTGTCCACGTCGGGGAGGCCGACGGAGATCTGGTTCGAGCCCGCCCGCTGGATCTCGGGCTCCGACACGCCGAGCGTGTCCGTGCGCTTGCGGATCGTGTCGATCGCGTCGTCGAGCGCCTGCGGGGTGACCTCCGGGACCTTGGGCGTGGCCCGGCCCTCGTAGACGAGCTCGACCCCGCCCTTCAGGTCCAATCCGAGGCGCGTGGCCTTGGAGAACGGCGCGCCCGGGACGACGAGCAAAAGCGACAGCGTCAGCAGCGCCAGTACCGTCGCGATGATCGCGAAGTTGCGCCGGCGGGCGGTCACGAGGTTCTCGGGGTGAGGACGAGCAACAGGCCGCCGTCCTCGTCGTAGGCCGGGAAGATGTCGGCTACCGCGGGCTCGGGCCGGTCTCCCTCGGCGTGGACGGTCACGGGTTTCTGCTGGACGCGAACGCCCCATTCGAGCACCGTCTCGATGTGGTCCTCCCCGCTCTCGAACTCGAGCCCGAGCACGTCCTTGATCGGCCGCCCCATCACGTCGGTGTCACCGAGGCCGGTGAGCTCGCGCGTCCCACGGCCCGCTCCGATGACGCGGGCCTCGGAGTCGCATACGAAGAACGCGGCGTTGGGCGCCGGGTAGTAGTCGTCGAGCAGCTCGAACAGGAAGCCGAACCCGCATTTCGCGCAGCCGCGCGGCTGGTTGCGGAAGCCCTGGGTGCGCTCCTGGGAGAGCGATCGGTCCCCGCAGTTCGGGCAGATGAAGTTCGGCATCGGTCGGAAGGGTAGGAGGTCACGCGCCCGGGCGGCTCCGCCCTCGGGACGAGGGCACAGACGACGGCGCTGTTGTAACGGAATCTCAATGTTCGCCTGAAATCATCGGGCCCCTTGGTCCTGTTGATCGCATTCGCTCTCGTCGCGGGAGTGGGGACCGCTTTCTCGCCGTGCGTCCTGCCGGTACTGCCCGTCGCCCTGACCGCGGGTGCGAGCGGGGGGCGCCGCCGGCCGCTCGGGGTGGCGGCGGGGCTCGCCGTCTCGCATACGTTCGCGCTCGTCGCGCTCGTCTACGTGATCGCGGCCTTCGGGCTGCCGGACGATATCGCGAGGACCTTCGCGGTGGCGGTGCTGATCGTGTTCGGCGTGTTCCTGATCGTGCCGGTGCTCGCCGCGCGGCTCGAGGCGCTGCTCACGCGCCTCGCGCCGCGCCACCCCCGGCTGCGCGAGGGCGACGGCTTCTGGTCCGGCTTCGGGATCGGCACCGGCCTGGGCTTCGTCTACGCCCCGTGCGCGGGCCCGATCCTGGCCGGCGTCCTGACGGTGTCGGCCTCGCAGGACTTCACGGCCGGGCGCCTTTCGGTCGCGATCGCCTACGGCATCGGCTCCGCCGTCGGCGTCTACGCGATCATGCTTGGAGGACGTGGCCTGCTCACCCGCCTCGCCCCGCAGAGCGGCAGGCTCCAGCGGGCGATGGGCGTGGTCATGGTCGTCGTAGCCGTCCTGATCTCGTTCGGCGTGGACACCCGCGTCCAGACCGCGATCGCCAGCGACCTCCCGTCCTTCCTCGTGAACCCGACCGAGCGGCTCGAGGACTCGGTCCGCGAGGACGCCGCCGCGGTCCGGGGCGGCGGAGCGGCGGAGGAGCGCGGAAAGACCGAGGCCGAGGAGGGCCTCGACCTCCCCGTGATCGCGGGCGCCCCCGAGTTCCGGGGCAACCAGCGCTGGTTCAACACCGAGGACGGCAGACCCCTGACGCTGCGCGAGCTGCGCGGGCGCGTCGTCCTGATCGACTTCTGGACCTACACCTGCATCAACTGCATTCGCACCTTCCCCCACCTCAAGGCGTGGGACCGGCGCTACCGCGACCGGGGACTCACGATCGTCGGCGTCCACACGCCGGAGTTCGCCTTCGAGCGGAAGGCCTCGAACGTCGCGCGGGCGATCCGCCAGTCCGGCCTCCGCTACCCGGTCGCCCAGGACAACGACTTCGCCACCTGGGAGGCTTACGGCAACCAGTTCTGGCCCGCCAAGTACCTCATCGACGCGAAGGGACAGGTGCGCTACACCCACTTCGGCGAGGGCGAGTACGACACCACGGAGAAGGCCATCCGCTCGCTGCTCGCCGAAGCCGGTGAGGAGCGCCTCGGCCCGAGGGCGAAGGCGCGAGCCGACTCGGCGGCCGATGCCGTGTCCACTCCCGAGACCTACTTCGGCTCGCTGCGCTCCGAGCGCGGGCGCTGGGCCGAGCCGCTGGTGGACGGGCGGCGCGTCTTCCCGCCGCCGGGCGCCCTCGGCGACGACGAGTTCGCCCTGCGCGGCGAGTTCACGATCGACGGCGAATCCGCCACATCGGGTGAGACCGCCGCGGTCGCCCTTCGCTTCGGCGCGCGCCGGGTCTTCCTCGTGATGCACGGCAACGGACGCGCGCGTGACGTCCGCGTGCTGCTCGACGGCAAGCCGATCCCGGACTCACTGGCGGGCGAGGACGTGCGGGACGGAGTCCTCAGGGTGCGCGAGCAGCGCCTCTACCGGATCGTGGACCTGCCGGGCGTCGAGCGCCGCGACCTGCGGCTCGAGCTCCCGCCCGGGGTCTCGGCGTTCGCCTTCACGTTCGGCTGATCGAGAGCTAGAAGAGGCTGCCGGCGCCCTGGGGCGGCTCGACGCCGAGGTGCGCGAACGCGGCCCGGGTGGCGATCCGCCCGCGCGGGGTCCGCTGGATGAACCCCTGCTGGAGCAGGTAGGGCTCGTACACGTCCTCGAGCGTGTCCTCCTCCTCGCTGACGGCCACCGCGAGCGTGGAGAGGCCGACCGGGCCACCGCCGAACTTCTCGCAGATGGCGCGCAGGATCTCGCGATCGAGCCGGTCCAGCCCGGCGGCGTCCACCTCCAGGAGATCGAGCGCCTCGGCCGCGACGGCCGCGTCGATGTGTCCCGCCCCGCGGACCTCCGCGTAGTCGCGGACGCGCTTCAGCAGGCGGTTGGCGACGCGCGGCGTGCCGCGCGAGCGCTCGGCGATCGCCCGGGCGCCGGCCGTGTCGATCTCGATCTCGAGGATGCCCGCGCTCCGCTCGACGATCGTGGCGAGGTCGTCGGGGCCATAGAGGTCGAGGCGGAAACTGACGCCGAAGCGGTCTCGGAGCGGCGTGGAGATGAGCCCGGCGCGGGTGGTGGCGCCCACGAGCGTGAACTGCGGCAGGTCGATCGTGATGACCCTGGCCCCCGCCCCCTGGCCGACGGTGATCGGCAGCTGGCGGTCCTCCATCGCCGGGTAGAAGGTCTCCTCGAGCGCGCGCGGCAGGCGGTGGATCTCGTCGATGAAGAAGACCGAGCGCGGCTCGAGCGCCGTGAGGTAGGCCGCCACGTCGCCCTTTCGCTCGAGCGCCGGGCCGGCCGTCTGCACGAACGGCACCTCGAGCTCGGCCGCGACGATCTGAGCCAGGGAGGTCTTGCCGAGGCCGGGCGGGCCGGCGAGCAGGACGTGGTCGAGCGCCTCGCCGCGCGTCCGCGCCGCCTGGACGAAGACGGCGAGCTGGTCGCGCACCGCCGCCTGGCCCACGAAGTCCGGCAGGCGCCTCGGCCGCAGCGAGCGGTCGAGGTCCTGGTCCTCCTCGCGCGGGATCGCGTCCTGGAGGCGCTCGACTCCGGGCGTGCGGATGCCCTCGCTCACGAGCGGGAGCCCTTGAGCGCAGCGGCGATCAGGTCCTCGGCGGTCTCGCCGCTCGCCGTGTCGAGCAGTCCGTCGGCCTCCTGCGGCGTGAAGCCGAGGCCGACGAGGCCCTCACGCGCGATCGCCCTCGGATCGTCCGAGCGGGTGATGCGGATGTCGTCCGCGATGGCGCCGCCCACCTTCTCGCGCAGCTCCACGATGATTCGCTCGGCCGTGCGCTTGCCGATGCCGGGCACGGCCTGGAAGCGCGCCGCGTCGCCGCTCGCGATTGCGGTGAGCAGCTCGCGCGGAGGCCCCCCGGACAGGACGGCGAGGGCGACCTTCGGCCCCACGCTCTGGACGCCGATCAGCATCAGGAACAGCTCGCGCTCCTCCTCGCTCGCGAAGCCGTAGAGGTTGATGCCGTCGTCGCGAAGGACGAGGTGGGCGTGGAGCGAGCAGTCGCGTCCCGCGGCTGGGACGTTCTTGAGGGTCTCCGCAGAGACCGCGAGCCGGTAGCCCACGCCCGAGGCCTCGATGACCACGTGGTCGGGGCGGCGGACCGTGACGCGCCCCGCGACCGAGGCGATCACGCGAGCACCTCGCGCAGCCCCGCGCCGTTCGCGTGACAGATCGCCACGGCGAGGGCGTCGGCGGCGTGGTCGGGTTGCGGCGGCTCGGGCAGCCGCAGCAGAGCCCCCACCATGCGCTGCACCTGGTCCTTGCCCGCGGCGCCGGAGCCGCAGACGGCCTGCTTCACGGCCTGGGGCGTGTAGGAGAAGCACGGGATGCCCGCGAGACCAGCCGAGAGCATCACCGCGCCGCGGGCCTGGCCCACCGCGAAGGCGGTGCGCGCATTCGTCCCGAAGAAGATGTCCTCGATCGCGATCGCGGCCGGGCGGTGCTCGGCGATCAGCTCGCACACGCGGGCGTGGATGCGGGCGAGGCGCCGCTCGAGCGTCTCGGCCGGAGCGGTCGAGATCACGCCGCCGTCGAGCGCCGCGAGATCCTGCCCGCGGGAGAGCACCACGCCGAAGCCCGTATTGGCGGTACCGGGATCGATGCCGAGAACGACCACCACGCGCTGGATTCTGCGCCTCGGCCCGGATGCCTCCGCGCGCTCACTTCGGGGCGATCGACGGCCCGGGCCCGGCGAAGCCGAAGAACCAGACGCTGAAGCCGACGATCGCGAACGCCGCCGTGACGACCAGAACCCGCTCCAGGACGGACGTCGGCCGCTCCGAAAGGCCACGCGCCTCCCGCAGTTCCTCGTGCTTGCGGTTGAGCCAGGCGAGCACGCCGGCGATCAGGACCACGGAGACGACGACCCCGACCATCATCACGACGAGCGCGGTGCTCAGGTCGCCGGTGGAGCCCTGGACCTGGGAGCCGATCCAGAGCCAGCCGCCCGGCACGCCGACCCAGAGGACCAGGCTGCCGAGCACCATGATCAGGACGATCAGCGCCCCGCTGGCGCCCATCCGCATCAGTTCCCGCATGACGGGAACCGTAGACAGCCCCCGCTGTCTGTAGATTCGAGCCATGGCCGCCACCGAGACCAGCCACCCCGTCCCTCCGCGCCTCGACGTCGAGGAGCGCCGCCGCCAGCTCATCGCGATCGGCGGCGAGCTCTTCTCCCGCCGCTCCTTCGACGGGATCTCGATCGACGAGATCGCCGACGCCGCGGGCATCTCCAAGGGGCTGCTCTACCACTACTTCCCCAGCAAGCGGCACTTCTACGTCGCCACGATCAGCGCGGCGGCGGACCGGCTGGTCGCCGCGGCCACCGGAGGTGAGGCCGCCACCTCGGAGGACCCCCTGAGGGCCGGCATCGATGCCTACCTCGACTACGTCGAGGAGCACGAGCAGGGCTACGTGATGCTCATGCAGGGGGGGATCGGCTCCGACGGCGAGGTCAGGGCGATCGTGGACGCGACTCGCGACCGCTTCGTCCGCCGCATCCTCGGAGGCGACGACCGCGGGCCGGCCATGGCGCTGGCGGTGCGCGGCTGGATCGGCTTCGTCGAGGGCGCCACGCTCCACTGGCTGGAGGACCGCGCCGTCGGGCGGGAGACCCTGCGGGAGCTGTTCGCAGGCTCGCTTGCCGCCGCGGTCGCGCAGGCCGAGCGCCTCGAGCGCTAGCCGGCGGCGGCGCGCTCCAGCACTTCGGCGTCGGCGTCGAAGTTGGCGTGGACCGAGTCGACGTCGTCGTGCTCCTCGAGCGCCTCGAGCAGCCGCAGCAGCTTCCCGACGCCCTCCTCGTCCACCTCGACCCGGTTCGTGGGCCGCTGGACGAGCTCCGCGGACTCCAGATCGACACCCGCGTCGGCCAGCGCCATGCGCACGGCGTGGAGGTCGGAGGCGTCGGTGACGATCTCCAGCACGTCGCCGTCGGCGGCGATGTCCTCGGCGCCGGCGTCGACGGCGGGCATCAGGTCGTCCTCGGAGTAGCGGCTCGCGTCGACGACGATCGAGCCCTTCTTCTCGAAGATCCAGGCCACCGACCCCGGCTCGCCGAGGCTTCCCCCGAACTTGGAGAACGTGTGGCGGACCTCCGAGCCGGTGCGGTTGCGGTTGTCCGTGAGCGCCTCGACCATGACCGCGACGCCGCCCGGGGCGTAGCCCTCGTAGACGACGGACTCGATCGCGGCGGCGTCCGAGTCGGCCCCCGTGCCCTTCGCGATGGCCCGCTCGATGTTGTCCTTGGGCATGCTCGCGTCCTTCGCCTTCTGGACCGCGAGGGCGAGCGCGGGGTTGGCCTCGGGGTCTCCCCCGCCGTCACGCGCGGCGACGGTGATCGCCCGGACGAGCTTCGTGAAGTGCGCCCCGCGGCGCGCGTCGACGATCTTCTTCTTGTGCTTGATCGACGCCCATTTGGAGTGGCCGGCCATGGGCGTGAGTCTAGGGACCGCCCGGCGGCAGGGAAACCGTCGCGGAGTGCGTTCAGGGACGCCGCGCACCGGGTACACGGCGGCCCATGACAGACGACGATCCACAGGTCCACACGAGCCCCGAGGAGGGGCACCCGGCGGGCGACGGCGAGCGAAGCGATCGCGACATCGGCGGCCCCACGAGCCCCGAGGGCGGCGACGGCGACGCAACCGGCGGTGCGCCGGGCACGAAGCCCGCGGCCGACCAGCCCGACCCGCACGAGTAGCGGCGCGGGGCCGACCGCGGTCAGCGCCTGCGCCGGCGCCAGGCGTCCCAGAGGCGCTTGAGCACCATCAGGCGCAGCAGGCGAGCGATCATCGTCCCTCCTTCCGGCGGTCAGACGACGAAGCGGCCATCGCGCTGCATCTCGGTGCCGTCGACGGTGATCGAGCCGCCCTGGCGGAGGTCGCAGACCATGTCCCAGTGGACGGCGGAGTCGTTCGTGCCGCCCGACTCCGGGTAGGCCATGCCGATCGCCATGTGGACCGTGCCGCCGATCTTCTCGTCGAGCAGGATCTCCTTGGTGCCGGTCGAGATCCCGTAGTTGGTGCCGATCCCCAGCTCGCCGAGGCGGCGCGCCCCGTCGTCGGTGTCGAGCATCTCGATCAGGAAGTCCTCGCCGCGCTCGGCCGATGCGTCGACCACCCTGCCCTCCTTGAAGCGGAAGCGCACCCCGGAGACCTCGCGTCCGCCGTAGGTGGCCGGGAACGAGAAGGCCACCTCGCCCTCGACCGAGTCCTCGACCGGGCCGGTGAAGAACTCGCCGTCGGGCATGTTGTGCTCGCCCACGCAGGGGATCCAGGTGCGACCGGAGACGTTCAGCTTGATGTCGGTCCCGGGCGCCTGGATGTGGATCTCCTCCCTGCCGGTGATCCATTCGGCGAGGTGCTTGACCTGGTCGGACTGCCGCTGCCAGGCGGTCAGCGGCTCGTCGTCGGTCGCCAGGCAGGCGGCGTAGTAGAAGTCCTCGTAGGCGGCGAGCGACATGCCCGCCTCGGCGGCGTAGGCCTCCGTGGGGAACAGCGTGAGCGACCAGCGGTACTCACCTGAGGCCGACCGCCGCATCGAGGCGTCCATCAGCGGCTTGCGCGCCTTCTGGGCGCGTGCCTGCTTGGCGGGGTCGACCTGCGAGAGGGCGCGCGGGTTCGTGTCGGCCATGATCGCGATGCGAACGTCGGCGTTCTCCGCCGCCCAGGTGGCGGTCGGGGGGATCCAGTCGAGCTGCTCGTCGGATGCGAGGTCGAAGAACGCGGGCGCGGCGCCCTCGGTGGCCAGCTGCATGATCGGCAGGCCCCCGGCGCGGAGCACCTCCTCGTACACGGCCTGGACGAGCACCTCCGCCGCCGTGGTCGACTGGATCACGCAGACGTCGCCCTCGGCGACCTTCGTCGAGTAGCGGACGAGGATCTGCGCGAGCGCCTCGGCGCGCTGGTCCCTCATGCGATCTCCTCCACCGACTCGCGCCGGGCGCGGCGAGCGAGCCAGTCATGCAGGCGGTGGTCGCCGGTCAGCTCCGGGTGGAACGCCACGGCGAGCACGTTACCGTCGCGGACAGCGACGGGGTGGCCATCGGCGTGCCCGATGACATCGACGCCGTCGCCCGCCTCCTCGACCCAGGGGGCGCGAATGAAGACGGCGCGGAAGGGGCCGCCCTCGATCCCGTCGACCTCGACATCGGACTCGAAGGAGTGGACCTGGCGCCCGAAGGCGTTGCGCCGCGTGGCGATGTCGAGCACGCCGAGGTGGTCGCGGTCGAGCATGATCATCCCTGCGCATGTGCCGAGCACGGGCGTACCGCTCGCGGCGAGCTCGCGGAGCGGCTCCGCGAGCCCCTCGCGCTCGATCCCGTGGGTCATCGTGGTCGACTCCCCGCCGGGGATCACGAGGCCGTCCAGGCCCTCGAGGTCCGCGGGGGCACGGACCGGGCGGGCAGTCGCGCCGACGGTCTCGAGCGCGCGGATGTGCGCCTCGAAGTCGCCCTGTATGGCGAGGACGCCGATCACCAGCCGCGATGCTGGATCAGGCCGTCAGGCCCGAGGTCCGCGATCTCGATCCCCTGCATGGGGGCGCCGAGGCCGCGGGATGCTGCTGCGACCCGCTCGGGGTCGTCGAAGTGGGTGGTCGCCTCGACGATCGCGGCGGCCGTGCGCTCCGGGTCCTCCGACTTGAAGATGCCGGAGCCGACGAAGACGCCCTCGGCGCCGAGCTGCATCAGCAGCGCGGCGTCGGCGGGAGTCGCGATGCCGCCCGCGGAGAAGTTGACGACCGGCAGCCGGCCGCTCTCGGCGACCTGCCGGACCAACTCGAGCGGGGCGGCGTGCTCCTTGGCGGCCGTGGCGATCTCGTTCGGGTCGAGCATCGTCAGGCGGCGGATCTCGCCGTGGATGGTGCGCATGTGCCGGACGGCCTCGACGACGTTGCCGGTGCCCGCCTCGCCCTTCGTGCGGACCATCGCCGCGCCCTCGCCGATGCGGCGCAGGGCCTCGCCCAGGTTGGTGGCGCCGCAGACGAACGGGACCCTGAAGGCCCACTTGTCGATGTGGTTGGCCTCGTCCGCGGGCGTGAGGACCTCGGACTCGTCGATGTAGTCGACCTCGAGTGCCTCCAGCACCTGGGCCTCGGCGAGATGGCCGATGCGGGCCTTCGCCATGACCGGGATGGTGACCGCGGCCTGGATCTCCTCGATCTTCGTGGGGTCGGCCATGCGGGCCACGCCGCCGGCCGCGCGGATGTCCGCCGGGACGCGCTCGAGGGCCATCACGGAGCAGGCGCCCGCGGCCTCGGCGATGCGGGCCTGGTCGGCGGTGACGACGTCCATGATCACGCCGCCCTTGAGCATCTCGGCGAGCCCGGCCTTCACGCGGAACGTGGCGGTGTCCTTCACCTTCGCGAGCATAGCGCCGGGGGCGCTGCGCTCACATGCCGGACAATCGCCCTCTGTCCTACCGGCCCGGGCTGCCCAACCCCAGGCTTCCTGGATCGGTGCGCTCTCCGGTCCCCTATCCAGGACGGCTCCGGGGGATGACCGTTCGGAGCTCGGCGACGATGGTCTCGGGCCGCTCGAAGACGTCCCCCCAGGTGAAGCGCCGGAAGTCGTCGCCCCGGGCTCTCGCCTCCCGTTCGCGGAGCCGGTCCCGCTCCCATGCGTGCCTCGATCCATGGAACCGGTAGCTGTCCAGCTCGACGGTGAGGCGGGCATCGGGCCAGCGGCAGTCTACGCGGCGCCCGCTCGCGACTCGGTTGGTGACGGGCAGCGCGAGCCCGGCGCTCCGCAGGATCTCGAGGAAGCGGCGCTCCAGGGCACTGAGAGCCACCCGCTGCCGCCCCTCGGTGATCTCGCGGAGCTTCGCGGCACCGGCGCTCGACGGCCGCCGCCGGAGGACGGCATCGACCTCGGCGGGTGTCGTCCCGAAGCGCACGCCCGCCTCATGGCACGCCCGAGCCAGCGGACCCGGCGGCAGCACGCGTGCCAGGTCGACGAGCGTGCGGGCGACAGTCGTGACGGGGATGCCGCGGTACTCCCAGGCATCCGCGTCGAGCCCGGAGCGCGAGCGATGGGTGATGACCCCCCTTACCTCGCGCTGGGTCGGAGCGATCACCTCGGGCACGGGTGGTCTGCCGATGAGCAGCCCGAGGTGGTGGGCCGCCGCGCGGCCGGTCAGGACGGAGCCGGCGCCACACGCGCGGACGGCCGCGAGGTAGGTGGCGTCCGTGCTCGGCGCGTGATGCCCAGCCCGGTACACGCCCGGATGCACCCCGATGAGGAGGCCTCGCCGCAGCCTGCTTCGGATCTCGGCAGGGCTGAGACCGGCGTCGAGCAACTCGGAGCGGGTGACGACACCGTGCGCGGCCGTCGCCAGAGCGTCGATCACCCTCTCGGCCGTCCTGGATCGTGGCCCCATACGGACCTCAAGGCAGGATGGCCTCCGGATTCGCCCCCCTTACGGGGCCCGGGCGCGCCGCTACTTCAGGCGGAAGGCCTTGATGCGGTCCGCGTAGGCGGATTCGTCCAGCGAGTAGACGCCGTAGGCGATCGCCTGGACCAGGCCGAGCAGCGCGGTGTGCGAGCGCACGTACGCCGGGCTCGACGACGAGTAGTAGACCTTCAGCTCGGCGAGGCGCGCGACCTCCGACAGGCTCGCGTCGGCGATCGCGATGGTCCGGGCGCCGCGATGGCGAGCGAGCTTCATCGCGCGGACCACGAGCGGATGCGGGCGGCCGGCGGAGAAGCCGACGAGCAGCGTGTCGGCGTCGAGGCGGCCCAGCTTCGCGAGACCGTCCTGGCTCGGGCTGGCGACGACCTCGCAGCGGAAGTCGAGCAGCATCAGCAGGTGCCGCATGTAGCTGGCGAAGAAGGCCATCTGGTCGGTGCCGCAGAGCACGATGCGCTCGGCGCGCGACAGGGCCTCGATCACGGCCTTGACCTCGTCGCGGTCGAGCTTGCGCGCGGTCTCCTCCACGTTCACGTGGTCGGCGGCGAGAGCGGCCTCGAACTCGGTCTGGTCGATCGGGAAGAGCGGCGCCCCGACCACGGCGGAGTCGCCGTTGGGACCCTCGCGCATGCGCCGGTATTCGTCGCGCGCGGCGGCCTGGAGCTCGGGGAATCCCTCGAAGCCGAGGGCCTGTGCGAAGCGGACGACCGTGGAGCTCGAGGTGTTCGCCCTGCGGGCGAGCTCCTCCGCCGTGTGGAAGGCGGCCTCCTCGAGGTGGTCGACGATGTACTGGCCGACATCCTTCTGGGAGCGCGAGAACTCGTCGAAGCGGTCCCGGATCTCGGCGGACAGGGTCAGTGCGGAGGTTGCGTTGCGGCTCACGCGGGAGGGATTCGCCCGGTGGCCGGGAGTTCCTCCAAGGCCGGTGTGACACGGCGCAACAAAGGTCCCTGGCACCTTTGTTGCGCCCATGCCGGAGCTTCCGGCCTCCAGCCGGGTTCCGTCATGGATGGCCCGTCTCCCGCTCACGGCCGCGCTGGCCCTCGCCTGCGCGCTCGCGGGCGCCCCCGCGGCGCCCGCCGCCACCTCCGGCGGCTACCGCACCACCTGCGGGGTCCAGCTCGCGAGCGGCGTCGCGGGCGTCCCCGGCGGGCCGATATGCGGGACCGACGAGGGCGACGATGTGGGCTTCGCGGGCGAGGACGCCGGCGTCGCCTTCTTCGGCGAGAACGGTCACGACACGATCGAGGGCTCGCGCTACGCCGACGGCTTCGACGGCGGCGGAGGCAACGACGAGATCCACGGCGGCCGCGGCGACGACCGCATCGACGGCGGTGACGACTCCGACGTCCTCTTCGGCGGCCTCGGCGACGACCTGATCGTGGAGCTGCGCTTCGGCGTCCGGGAGCGCCTCTTCGGCGGGCCTGGCGACGACCATGTGGCGGGCGGGCGCGGCAACGACTTCATCTTCGGAGGTACCGGCAACGACGTGCTGCTCGGAGGCAACGGGCCGGACCGCCTCTACGGCGGGCCCGGCGACGACATCCTCTACGGCGGGCCCGGTCGGGACGTCTTCGACTGCGGCCCCGGCCGCGACACCGTCTACCGCGTCCGCGGGCGCGCCGGCCGGGACGCCCCCGTACGGCGCTCCGCCGGCTGCGAGCGGATCGTCAACACCGACCCGACGGCCGACTTCGCGCTCAATCTCGTGCGGGGGAGCGAAGGCCGCGACGACCTCGTCGGCACCTCCGGCGGCGACCTGCTCGAGGGCAAGGGCGGGTCCGACCGGCTCTTCGGCGGGGCGGGCGACGACGAGCTCGAGGGCGACGGCGCCTCGAACCAGGGCGACGACCTCCTCATGGGCGGCTCCGGCAACGACCGGCTCGCCGGACGGTCGGGCGACGACCGCCTCTACGGCGACGCTCGATCCGAGATGGGCGGCCCGCCCGGCGCGGACGAGCTGGTCGGCGGCTCGGGGCGGGACCTCCTGGTGGGCGGACCTGGCAACGACCTCCTGCGAGGCGCCTACGACGGCGACCGCGTGCTCGCCGGCGCGGGGAGCGACGTCGTCTCGCTCCTCGGCGGAGACACCTCGGACCCCAACGCCCGCGTCCAGGTGGACTGCGGCCCCGGCCGCGACGTGGTCATCATCAACCCGGCCCGCCGCGGCACCTACCGGCGCTGCGAGTCGTTCGCCGACCAGTTCCACACAGCCGACTTCGGCTTCCTCTTCCGCCCGTCCCCCGAGGGCTACCCGCCCGGCTTCCCCGTCTCCTCCCGCGCCCCCCGCGGGCGCGTGGCGGGCCGTGCCCGCGGGGGGCGCGGGAGG
>DATMJO010000096.1:0-10563 GCA_035553855.1 Thermoleophilaceae bacterium
GACCTGTTGTTCCCGGGCGCGCTGCGCGAGGCGTCGGACCTCGTGCTGGTGCACGGCAACCTGGACGCGCCGCGCAAGGACGGGCCGGCGATCGCCAAGCCGGTGAACGACCCGACGGTGCACGCCCCCGTCGTGATCAACGAGGACTTCAACGGCTTCGGCGTCGCCCAGAGCAACCTGGACGAGGACACGATCACCGCAAGCGACGTGGTCGCCGCCGGCGAGTCGTGGGGTCTCACCTGGCGCGTCTACAACCAGTACTACCCCTCCAACTGGGCGGTTGGGTCCTCGCCGGACATCAGCGGCGGCAGCCGGGCGAACTACTTCAGGGCGATCCTCGACCACATGGGCCGGCTGACCGGCGACGTCGCCCCGTAGCCGGGGGACGCCGCCGGCGGCCCGCCGCCGCTAGGAGCCGAGCGCGTCGCGCACCAGCTCCGCCACCTCGGTGGGGTTGGTGCCGACGCGCACCCCGCGCGCCTCGAGGGCGTCCTTCTTGGCCTGCGCGGTGCCCGAGGAGCCGGTGATGATCGCGCCGGCGTGGCCCATCTGCTTGCCGGGAGGCGCCTGGAAGCCGGCGATGTAGGCCACCACCGGGGTCGACATGTGCTCGGCGATGTACTCGGCCGCGCGCTCCTCCTCGGCGCCGCCGATCTCGCCCACCATCACCGCCAGGTCGGTGTCCCCGTCGGCCTCGAACCGCGACAGGATGTCGATGAACGAGCTGCCGACCACCGGGTCGCCGCCGATGCCGACCACGGTGCTCTGGCCGATGCCGAGGAGCGCCAGCTCCTTGGAGATCTGGTAGGTCAGTGTGCCGCTGCGGCTCACCAGGCCGACCCGGCCGGGCTGGAAGACCTGGGTGGGCATGATCCCCACCGAGGCCACGCCGGGCGAGATCGCGCCGGGGCAGTTCGGGCCGATCAGCGTCTGCCCGCCGCGCTTCAGGTGGGTGTAGACGCGCAGCATGTCGTGGGCGGGGATGCCCTCGGTGATGCAGATGACGAGGTCCACGCCGGCGTCGGCCGCCTCGAGGATCGCGTCGGCGGCGAAGCGCGGCGGGACGAAGATCATCGACGTGTTCGCGCCGGTCTCGGCGACGGCGGCGTGCACCGTGTCGAAGACCGGCACGCCCTCCACGTCCTGTCCGCCCTTGCCCGGGGTGACCCCGGCCACGAGGTCCGTGCCGTAGCGGCGGTTGTTCATGCCGTGGAAGGTGCCCTCGCGCCCGGTGAGGCCCGAGACGACCAGCTTGGTGTCCTTTCCGACCAGGATCATGGTCAGCTCCGCGGGGCATCCGCGAGCTCCACCACCCTCGCAGCCGCGCCCAGCATCGTCTTCTCGACGTGCACGTTCGGCAGGTTCGCGTCGGCCAGGATCCTGCGGCCCTCCTCGTCGTTGGTGCCGTCGAGGCGGACCACGAACGGGACCTTCACGTCGATCTGCCCGAAGGCGGTGACCAGGCCGTTCGCGACCTCGTCGCAGCGGGTGATGCCTCCGAAGATGTTGAACAGCACGGCGGTGACATTGGGGTTGGAGAGGATCACCTCCACGGCGTCCACGATCGCCTCGGCCTTCGAGCCGCCGCCCGCGTCGAGGAAGTTCGCAGGCTCGCCGCCCGCCTGCTTGACGACGTCGAGCGTCGACATCACGAGCCCGGCGCCGTTGCCGAGGATTCCGATGTTCCCGTCGAGCTTGACGAAGGTGAGCCCCCGCTCCTTGGCCATCTGCTCCTGCGGGTCCTCGTCGCTCAGGTTGCGGAAGGCGGCGGTCTCGGGGTGGCGGTAGAGGGCGTTCCCGTCGATCGTGACCTTCGCGTCGAGCGCGACGACCTCGCGGTCGCCGGTGACGAGCAGCGGGTTGACCTCGAGCAGCATCGCGTCCTCGGCGATGAAGGCCTCGTAGAGCTTCGCGAGCATGTCGCCGACGGGGCGGATCACGTCGGCGGCGATGCCTGCCTCGAACGCGAGGCGTCGGCCGTGGAAGGCCTGGAAGCCGATCAGCGGGTCCACGTGGACGGTGCGCATCGCCTCGGGGTCCTCCTCGGCGACGGCCTCGACGTCCATGCCGCCCATGCGGGACAGCATCACCATCGGCATCTTGCGCCCGCGGTCGAAGATGACGGCGGCGTAGTACTCCTCGGCGATGTCGGATGCGCTCTCCACGTAGACCTCGTGGACGGTGAAGCCCTTGATGTCCATCGCGAGGATCGCCTGGGCGTGCTGCTCGGTCTCGGCGCGGTCCTTCGCCAGCTTGATGCCGCCGGCCTTGCCGCGCCCGCCGATCTGCACCTGTGCCTTCACGACGACCGGATACCCCAGTGACTCAGCCGCTTCGACCGCCTCGGAGACGCTCGTGGCGGGCTTTCCGTCGGGGACGGGGACACCGTGATTTCTGAAGAGGATCTTGCCCTGATATTCGAGGAGGTCCATCGTTTCCTAGAATGCCCGGCCCTACCGGCCCGTGGCTTCGGATGCGCGGGCCGGGCACCCTATCGAACGGGCAAACACACGTGGCCATTCCCAAGGACCTCAAGTTCATAAGCTTCGATTGCTACGGCACTCTCATCGACTGGGAGGGCGGCGTACACGACGCCTTCCAGAAGGAGGCCGACCGTGACGGGTTCACGGTGAACCGGGACCAGATGATCCCGCTGTTCATCGAGATCCAGCACGAGATCCAGCGGGGCTCCTATGAGCTCTACGCGGAGGTGCTGCGCCGCACGGCGGTGCGCACCTCGACCGAGCTCGGCTGGAAGCTCGAGTCCTCGCGGAGCGGGTTCCTGCCCGCGAGCGTGCCCTACTGGCCGCCGTTCCGCGAGACGAACGCACAGCTCGAGCGCTTCGCGAAGGCCTTCGAGATCGGGATCGTCTCGAACATCGACGACAAGCTCCTCGGCACCACGCGCCGCCACTTCCGGGTCGACTTCGACCTGGTCGTGACCGCGCAGCAGGTGCGCAGCTACAAGCCGGACCCGGCGCACTTCAAGGAGTGCGGCCGCCGCCTCGACACCCGCAAGAAGAAGTGGGTCCACATCGCGTCGGGCTACGACACCGATGTCGAGCCCTGCATCAAGGCGAGGATCCCGGTGATCTGGGTGAACCGCCACGGGCAGACGCTCGAGCAGGGCCAGAAGAAGCCGGACGCGGAGGTCAAGACGCTCCGCGACGCTGCGAAGCTCCTCGGCGTGGCGTGAGAGTCGTCGCGATCCACCGCGACGCGGTGGTCGTGACGAGCCGGATGTGGCAGACGACGGCCACCGCGCTCCGCGCGGGCGGCGAGGCGATGCTGATCGACTCGCCCTACTTCCCGGACGAGCTCGAGGTGCTGCCCCAGGTGCTCGCCCAGTCGGGCTTCGAGCCGGACGCGCTGCTCGCGACGCACGCCGACTGGGACCATCTGCTCGGCCGGCTCGCCTTTCCGGGGCTCTCGCT
Organism: Thermoleophilaceae bacterium; assembly: GCA_035553855.1. Classification (GTDB taxonomy): domain Bacteria; phylum Actinomycetota; class Thermoleophilia; order Solirubrobacterales; family Thermoleophilaceae; genus JBBDYQ01. Next base: position 3,435 of record DATMJO010000096.1, read on the forward strand.
CGGGGTCGCGGAGTCATCGGCCGAGCGCCTGCGGGCCGAGCCGGGCGCCGCCCAGCGCGAGCTGCGCGGCGAGGACGCCCGCACCTACGCGGTGCGCCCCCGGCCGCTCTCACTCGGCTCGGTCCAGTCGCTGCCCGTGCCCGGCCGGCTCGACCTGGGCGACGCCCGGCTCGAGCTGCACCCGGCCGAGGGCCACACCCGCGACGGCATGGCGATCATGTGCCCCCACGCCGGGGTGCTCGTCTGCGGCGACTACCTCTCCGGCGTGGAGATCCCTCTCGTGGGCGACTCGGCGGAGGACTACATCGCCACGCTCGCGCGGCTCGCGCCGCTCGTGGAGCGCGCCGAGGTCGTGGTCCCGGGCCACGGCGCGCCGCTGGCCCGCGACGAGGCGCTGCGGATCCTGGATGAGGACACCGCCTACGTGGAGGCGCTCGCGGCGGGCGCCGAGCCCGCGCTGCCCGAGGGGCGCGACTCCCCGCGCCAGCGGGAGCTGCACCGCGCGCAGCTCACCTGACGGGCGGATCCGTCTCCGGCAGCGGCCCCTGGGCCTCCTCGAGCTCGAACAGATCCGCGCGGTCGCGGGGACGCCCGGCGAGTCGCTTCATGGCCACGAGGTGGGCCAGGCCGATGATCGGTGCCGGCTGCCCGTCGAGCTGTGCCTCGACGCTGCCCGCTCTCACGGAGTCGAAGTCAAGCGGCGCGGCGCCTTCGGGTATGAAATCGACGACGCCGTCGGGCGTCAGCGCACGGACGTGGTGGACTCCGTCGAATACCGCATCCGGGAGTCGATCGCCGCTGACTGCCGTGGCGCCCCAGTCCTGGAGCAGCTCGCGCAGAGCTGATCCCGTCTCGGGCGTATCAGGCACCATGACGTCGAGGTCCTCGGTTACGCGGACATAGCCGTAGGCGATCACGGCGATGCCCCCGACGACCACGTAATCGAATGCGGCGTCGTTGAGCCGCGACAGGATCCGGCCCAACGCAAGTTCCGGGGTCAACGCAGCCGCGAGGTGTCGGCGATCCGCGGGATGCGGGAGGCCACCCTTGCCAGCCGCAGCGATCGCGCGACAAGCTCGCCCGCTGGAAGGCCCGCATCGCGGATGCGCTCGTAACGGCGCCAGGCGGCGTTGGCCGCCCAACCGTCCCCGCGCTCGTCTGCCGCACGCGCATCGCGTGCGGCCTGCTCGAGGCGTTCCAATCGCTCGCGCTCGCCGGCTGGGGTCATGGAGCGCATTGTCGCACCGCCACGGGCCTCAGCGGTAGCTCTCGGCCTCCACGTGGGGGAAGGCCCGCTCTACGCCCTTGAAGGGGATGAGCGGCGCGACCCAGCAGGCCACCACCGAGCCCGCGCCCGGGCGGACCTCCGAGCGGACCTCGCCGCCGGAGGGCTTGCAGTCCCACGCCGGGAGGGCGAGGCGCCGCGAGGTCTCCTCGCTCGGGATCACCGGCGGCAGATAGGAGTTCCCGCGGTTCGAGGAGAGCCGCGAGCGGTGGATCCCGAGCGAGTCGAGGCCGGTCACGCCGAGCTGGCGGAGGTAGTGGCCGACCTCGCCCTCCGGCGCCGACGGGATCGTGTCAGCCAGGCCGCCGGCCGCGTAGCCCAGGAAGTCGCCCACGAGGTGCTGGTTCTGCTCGAGCCATTCGAAGATCGGGTTCAGCTCGCCGAGGAACGGCCCCAGCGCGCCGAGCGTCGGGCGCGTGGCCTCCAGCACGTCGGCGAGCGCCGGGAGGCCCGCGTGCGACGCCGCGATCTGGCGGTCGAGGCCGACGAAGAAGCGGTCGAGGTCGGGCGCGAGCGCGCGCGCCGCCCGGACCGTGGGGCGGAGCTCGCGGGCGACCGGGCGCAGGTCCCGCACGACGGGGCGGGCCCGGCGGGCGAAGCCCTCGAGGCGGTTCAGGGTCAGCCTCGACTCGGTGAGGAAGGTCGGGAAGATCGCGAACGCCTCGGCAAGCGACTCGCGCTCCGCCGCTGTCTGGCCGAAGAGGTCGTGGGAGTTGCGCACGAGCGCCTCGAGCTGCGCCTCGTCCCGGGTCAGTGCCTCGTACACGTGGCCCGTGTCGCGCACGAGGCCGCGCACGGCGGTCTCCTGCTCGTCGAGGAGCTGGAGCAGGTCGCCGCCCGACTCGACGAAGCCGGGCAGGGCGCCGAGCGCGTTGTTGAGGCTCTCGCCGCGCGCCCCGACCGCGGCGCCGAGCTGCTGCTGCCAGATCCTGAACGCCCGCCGCGTCTCCGGGTCCCAGGTCTGGAAGACCTCGTCCAGCTCGACGGTGCCGGCGACGGCCGCGTCGGCGATGCGGCCGCCGTCGCGCAGGCGCGGAGCGTCGCGGCTGCCCGTGGTGATCTCCACGAAGGTCTCACCGAGCAGGGTCTTGCGCCGCAGGATCGCGCGGGCGTCGGAGGCGAGCGGGGCGTAGCGGGGCTCGAGCGCGAGCCTGGCGAGCGCGCGTCCGGTGGCGCGCTCGGGCTCGACCGAGCGGACGGTGCCGATCGTGATCCCGGCGGCGCGGACGTCCACATCGGGGAGCAGCCCGACCGCCTCCGGGAAGGCGGCCTCGACGATGTAGCGCTCGGGCTTGAGCGGAGTCGCGCCGCCGAACTGGATCCAGAGGAACAGGACGATCGCGAAGCACGACATCGCGAAGGCGACCATCGCGGCGATGCGGGAGAGGCTGGGGGCGACCTTGATCACTCTCCGCACGCCTCCGGGTTCGTGAGGATCGGCGTGAGGTTCAGCAGGAACTCGGCCTCCGGCCGGGTCTGCGCGAGCGAGCGCGCCGTCTGGCAGCTCACCGCCACGAGCGACGGGCGGAACGGCCCGTGGGCGTCGGCGGTCGAGAAGATGTTGGCCGACTGGTGGGTCAGCCAGGCGAACCAGAACAGGTAGCCCTCCTGGCGCGTCGGGACCGAGGGCGGCTCCGGGCCGTCCGGGTTGTAGGCGGCCATGTTGAAGAAGCGGTTGAACACCCCGAGCACGCGGGTCAGCTCGGGCGTGGAGGCCGACAGGTCGCGCGCCGCGGGCCCGAGCTCGCGGGCGAGCGGCCGCGTGTCGCGCACGAGCGGGCGGACGCGCTCGCGGACGATCGGCTCGCCCTCGCGGGCCAGGCCGCGGAACTCCTCCTGGCTGCGGCCGAGCGCGCGGACGGCCGGGCGCAGGCGCTCCGAGGCCGGCCCGAGGACGCGCGCGAAGCGCTCGACCTCGGCCAGGGTGCGGGTCGTCTGCGTCAGCGCCGCGGGCAGCTCGTGGACCGCCTCGGAGATCTCGCGGTCCTCGGCGGCGTACGAGCGGAAGACCCGCGCGGCCGAGCGGACGAGCCGGGCGAGCTCGTCCTCGCGGCCGCCCAGCTCCTCGCTCAGCAGCCGCAGCGAGTGGACGAGCCTGCGCAGGTTTTGCCGCCGTTCGGACACGAGCCCGTTCAGGCGCGCGAGGTCGCGGTGGGTGGGCTCGAACAGCCGGAAGGCCTCCCTCAGATCGCGGCCACGGCCCTCGAGCCCGCGGCCCGCGCCCGCCACCAGGAGCTGCAGGTAGTCGCGGGTGTCGGCGTCGAGCATCCGCAGGATCTCGTCCGGGTGCACGTCGGGCAGCGCGCTCCCGAGCGGCAGCACCTCGCCGTCGCGCAGCGGGCGCCCGCGCCCGGGGTCGAGCTCGAGGAACATGTCCTTCAGCGAGGTCTTCGGCCGCAGGAGCGCCGTCGCCTCGTCGGTCACGAGGCCCTTGAAATCGGGGTGGATCAGTAACTCGACGCGGGCGTGCCCGTCCTCGAGCGTGACCTCGCCCACCTCTGCGACCTGCACTCCGGAGACGCGGACGGTCTGGCCCTGCCCCGGCGTGACCGCCTGCGCGGTGGGCAGCTCCATCGCGAGCCGCATCGGCGGCTCCTCGATCAGCGGGAAGCGGAAGCGCTGCTGGGACACGATGTAGGCGCCCACCGCCGTGCCCATCGAGATGAACGCGATCAGCAGCACGAAGCGCGGCAGGTTTCTCCGGAGCGCGCGCCTCACCGGTCCGCCACCTTCCAGAAGTCGTCGAGCCCCTGCAGCTCGAGCATGTCCTCGACCCACTCGTTGGAGCGGCGCTTCGCCCGCTCGAAGCGCCGCCGCGCCTCGGGCGTGTCCGGGAGCCCCTGCGCGATCTGGGCCTCGCCGGGGCCGGGGATCGTGCGCAGGTCGGGCGGCTCCTGGGTCTCGCACGGCACCTCCGGGCGGAACGGCGGGCGCGTGGTGGGCTTCGGCGGGTTCGTCCCCAGGATGGGGAGGTAGGGCTGGGCGAACAGCCCGTTGCCCGCGTTGACCGTGCGGTCCCCGGCCGAGTTGAGCACGTGGACCCACTGCCCGTTCGCGTCGCCGTTGCGGCTCTCGCCCGCGAGGCCGGGCAGCGGTTTCGGCGCCTCCTCGAATACGCGGCCGCCGGGCGGGAAGCGCTCGTCCGGGATGCGGTCGTTCGACCACTCGTGGAGCACCTCGTTCTCGCACGAGGCGGCGGCCCGAAGCTCCTCGTAGAGGGCAGGCGTGCGGCTCGTGAGGCGCGCGAGCCGCGGCGCGGCGGGGCGCAGCTCGCCCGCCAGCCCGCGCAGCTCGCTCGGGGAGACGAGGCGGCGCGCCTGGCGCAGGAACGGGAACGCGACGTCCACCGTGCGGCCCGACTCGCGCACGCTCGGCTCGAGGTCGCGCGCGAAGCGGCGGAACGCGGGCAGGCTGCGGTTCAGCTCCTCGAGCGCCGGCCGCGCCGCCGCGAGCGTCCGCGGCAGCTCCGCGATCGTGCGCTCGAGCGCGCCCGACTCGCGGGCGAAGGCGCCGGCGGCGGTGTTGAAGTCGGTGATGAGCGACTTCAGCGCCTCGGGGTCGGCGTCGAGGCCGCGCGCCACGCGCCCGGCGGACTCGACGTAGCGCGAGAGGTCGTGCGGGGCGCTGCCGAGCGTCGCACGCTGCACGAGCGCCGAGCCGCGGTAGGCGGTCTCCCAGTGGGGAATCGAGCGGCGGAAGCCGTCGGCGCCCTCGCCCTCGAGCGCCTGTGAGTACTCGTCGAGCAGCACCTGGAGGTTGCGGCGCGTGTCGGACTGGAGCGCGGTCAGCACCTGGCCGAGCTGGACCGGCGTCCGCGTCTGCGTCAGCGGGATCGTGCCGCCGTCGGGGATCTCGCCCGCGGCGGGCGTGCCCGGCTCGAGGTCGAGGAACCAGTTGCCCTCGAGGAAGAGGCGGGGGCGGATCGCGACGGTGGCGTCGCGGTGGACCGGCCGGCCGGTGTCCTGGATCCGCATCGTCACGACCGCCGCCGAGGTGCCCTCCTCGAGGTGCCGGACGCCGACGACCTTGCCCACGTCCACGCCTGCGATGCGGACCGGCTGGCGCTTCTTGACGTTGTTGGCCGTCGGGAACACGGCCTCAACCTCGTAGTGCGAGCGGAACGGCACCTCGCGGGCGAACGCGAACCAGGTAGCGACGACCACGACAAGGAGGGCGAGGAGGCCCGCGAGCTCGGGCGCCATGCCGCGCTGGCGCCTCATGGCGCGTGCACCCCGCCGGTCTCGGGCTCGCGGGTGAAGGTCTGGCCCTCGGGCACCCGCTCGCGACCCGTGTAGGTCGGCCCCTGGTTGCCGGGGATGTGCGGGTCGGTCACGATCTGGAAGCGGGCCTCGCTGAAGCGCGCGAGCCGCCGCGGGTAGCCGCGCTGGCCGTTCTCGCAGTCCGCGTTCCCCTGGTCGTCGATCGCGGCGTTGTAGGGAGTGGCGTGCAGATGGGCGGGCGCGCCGCGCGGGCGCGATGCCCGCTGGTAGCCCTCCCCGTTGGCCGGCTCCGCGGCGCCCATCGAGCTTGGGCTGTTGGACTGCTGGCCGGTGCTCTTGATCGCGGCGCGCTGCGAGAAGCCATACGGCCCGGACTGGCTGACGTGCTCGCCCAGGTAGGTCCAGAAGTAGTTCCAGTAGTTGCAGACGGTCTGGTAGGGGCCGAGGTAGCGGATCTGTGGCTTGAGCGAGGTGGACGTGGCGGTGAGGGCGCGCAGGGCGATGCCGGTCGCCGGGTCGCGCGAGAGCTCGCGCAGGGCGACGAGCGGCCGCTCGAGCCGCCCGTAGAACGCGGTCGAGCGGCGCACCACCGGGATGCCGCGCCCGAGCGCCCGGTTCAGCACGGGCAGGGCCGGGCGCAGGTCGCGGGCCACCGGTCGCAGTTCGCGGGCGAGCGCCGCGCTCTCGGTCAGGAAGGGACGCTGCTCGGCGAAGGAGTCGATTCCCGCCTGGAGCGCCGGGTGGGTGCGCGAGATCGTCTCGCGGAGCGCGTCGGTGTCGCGCGAGAGCGCCTCGAAGGTGTCGGCGGCGCGGGTGAAGAGCTCCGCCTGGAGCTCGGCGACCGGCGCCACCACCCGGGCGGCGTCCGAGAGCTCGGTCAGGAAGCGGCCGATGTCGGTGTCGGGATCGGCGAGGTTGCGGGCGACGGGGGCGGCGTGGCGCAGGAAGCGCGGGAGTCCCTCGATCGCCCGGTTGAGGGAGGCGCCGCGGCCGGCGAGTCCGTCGCCGAGTCCCTGCAGGGCGCGGGCGACCGCCCGGCGCGTGCGGGCGTCGTAGGTGCTCGTCACCTCGTCGAACTCGACCGGGCGGCGCACCGCCTCGGGGCCGAACACGTGGCCGTCCTCGACCGCCCCGGCCGCGTCGCCTCGCGCCATCTCCAGGTACTTCAGCCCGAGCGGAGAGCGGGGGCGGATCGTGAAGATGGTGTCGGGCGCGATGCCGCCCTCGTCGGAGTCGAGGCGCACGTCGATCTCGGCGCCCGCGCTCCCGTCGGACAGCGTCGTGGTCGTGACCTCGCGCACGAAGCCGATCCGCAGGCCGCCCTCTCGCACCTCCGCGCCGCGCCCGATCGCCGCGGCGTTCCCGGCGTGGACCTTGACGTCGAGCGTGGGCACGAAGGGAAGGCCGGTGTTCGCGTTGTAGGCCAGGAAGACGGCGACGACCGTGACGAGCACGGTCATCGCCCCGATCAGGACGGGGCTCGCGACGATCGAGGTGCTCGGGCGGCGCGTCATGGGGCGAGCAGGTAGTCGAGGAGCGCCTCGACCGCTCCGGTGTCGAGGTCCGGCGCTCCGGGGATCTGCGGCAGGAGCGGGGAGGGCGCGGGGGCGGGCCCGTTCCCGGT
>DATMJO010000097.1:0-3741 GCA_035553855.1 Thermoleophilaceae bacterium
CCTCGTCCCGGCCGGCGGGGCGGAGGCCTCGGACACGACCGGCATCGCCTCGATGACCCTGTCCTGGGAGGTCGGCGAGCCGGCCTCGATCGACGTGGCCCTCGCGCCGGCGTCCATCCCCGCGAACGGCACGGCCACCTCGATCGCGAGCGCCACGGTCCGCGACGCCGGCGGAGCGCCGGTGCCCGGCGAGACCGTGGGCTTCTCGAGCACGGACGGCGGGCACGGAATCGGCCCCGTGGTGGACAACGGCGACGGCACCTACAGCGCGCTGATCACGGGCTCGACCACGATCGGGCAGGCGACCATCACGGCCGCCTCCGGCGCCTTCAGCGGCCAGGCCCTGCTCACGCAGATCGACGACACCCCGCCCGAGGTGACGATCACGAGCCCCGTGGACGCCGGTCCCGGCACGACCGGCCGCTATCCGCGGCACTCCGTCGTGATCGCCGACTACTCCTGCACGGATGCCGACAGCGGCATCGCCTCCTGCACCGGCACGGTCGCCGACGGGGCGGCGATCGACACGAGCGAGGTCGGCTTCCCCGAGTTCCGGGTGGTCGCCGTCGACAACGCGGGCAACGAGCGGCTCGTCCAGGTCTTCTACGAGGTCACCGACGTGACGCCGCCGGGGATAACGATCTCGACGCCGGCCGACGGGGCCACCTACCCGCGCGGCTCGGCAGTCGATACGGACTACGCCTGCGCGGACGAGGCGGGCGGCTCCGGGATCCATTCCTGCGTGGGGTCCGTCCCGGAGGGCGAGCCGATCGACACCGCAACGTCGGGCCCTCGCAGCTTCGAGGTCGTGGGCGAGGACGTGGCGGGGAACCGCACCACCCGCACCGTCAACTACACGATCGGCGACGACGTGCGGCCGCAGGTATCGATCTCCTCGCCGGTGGACGGCGCAACCTTCGCGCGTGGGCAGGTCGTCCCGGCGGGCTACTCATGCAGCGACGAGGCGGGCGGGTCGGGCATCGCGTCGTGCGAGGCACCCGTGGCCGATGGCGCCGCGATCGACACGAGCACGCTCGGGGGCCACAGCTTCCAGGTCACCGCCCGCGACAACGCGGGCAACACGGCACACGCCACGGTCACCTACACCGTGGCCGACACGACCCCGCCCGAGGTCTCGATCGCGACGCCGGTGGACGGGGCGACGTTCAGCCAGGGGCAGGTCGTGGCCGCCTCCTACACGTGCTCCGACGAGGCGGGTGGCACGGGCGTCGCGTCATGCACCGGGCCGGTGCCGAGCGGCATCGCGCTCGACACCTCGCGGCCCGGCACGCACGACTTCGCGGTGACCGGCATCGACGGGGCGGGGAACGCGCGGACGCGCACGGCCCGCTACACCGTCGCGGCGCCGTCGCCGGGCCCTGCGCCCGCGGGGCAGGAAGCGCCGCCGGACGGCCCGCCCACGGGCGTCAGGCGCGGCGGGCCCCCGTCGACCCGGTTCTCGGGCATCGTGGTGGTCGTCGACACGGGCCTCAACCTGAGTTGTGCCCCCGGCGAGGTCAACTGCCTGTTCGTCGGCTCCGCCACGGCCGGCGGCACCACGGCGAGCGCGAGCCGCAGGCGGGCGCGCCGGGTGCGGGTCGGCTCCGCGCGCGTGAGGGTGGCGGCGGGCGCCACCCGCGCGCTGAGGCTGCGCCTCACCCGCGCGGCGGCGAAGCGGCTCCTGCGCAACCGGCGGCTCCGCATCACGGTCACCGTCCGCGGCGCTTCCGGCACCCAGCCGCTCGCCACGACACGCCGCAGCTTCACGGTCCGCCCGCCGCGCAGGCCCTAGCCGCGTCCTGAAACAGTGCCAGGCACTGTTCGCGAGCGCATCCGTGAAAGCCTGCGCGGATGCCACTCACCCATCACGAAGGCTGTTTCGGCTGCGGAGCGGGGAACGCGGAGGGCCTCCACATGGAGGTCGAGGCGCAACCCGAGGGCGGCGTCGCCGGGCGCTTCACGGTGCGCCAGGCGCATGAGGGTCCTCCCGGCCACGCTCACGGCGGGATCGTGGGGGCGGCGCTCGACGAGGCCATGGCCCTGCTGCTCCAGTCCGAGGGGCTCGACGCGCGCACGGCCCACATGGAGGTGGATCTCCACATGCCGGCCCCGATCGGGGCGGACGTGAGCGTCAAGGCGCGGATCGACGGGCGCGAGAAGCAGAAGGTCAGGGCGAGCGCGTCCGCGGCGGGCGAGGGCGGGACGATCGGCGAGGCCCGCGCCCTGTTCGTGCTCGTGGGACCGCCGTCCGGCGCGGAGGACTGACCCTCAACCACCCTCAAGGGGGTCTGACCCCTGCAGGTGGTGTTCGACCGAGCGGACCTTGTCGTCCAGCGTCTGATCCGGCCGGTCGCGGCGCTCGTCGAGCTTCAGCACGGTGTATACGCGCGGCACGTCCATCTCGAACGGCACCGCGTGCAGCTCCCCGACCACGGCGAGGATGTCCTCGGTCGTCCCCTCGAGCGAGGTGCCCATCGCGTGCATCCGGTAGCGGACTCGCTCCTGCGCCGCGAGTCGGCGCTGGATCTCCGCGATGTACTCGCTCGCGCTCGCTCCGGGCCGGCCGAGGGCGAGGATCGTGATGTCGGCGGTCGCCATCAGGGCCCGCCCCGGCGAAGCAGCGGCGCCGCCCGGTAGCGCTCCTCGCGGCGGTCCTCCCAGAGGCCGTCGACCGTCTCCAGCACGCTCTCGAAGCCGATCGCGCGGCCCCACGCGAGCGGCCCGCGCGGGTGGTTCAGCCCAAGCTCCATTCCCGCGTCCACGTCCTCCGGGGAGCCCACGCCCTCACCGACCGCGAAGCACGCCTCGTTGACGAGCTGGCAGACGATCCGCCCGAGCACGAGGCCGGGGGAGTCCTCGACCCACTCGTGCGCGAGCCCGAGCGACGCCGCGAGGCTCTCGACCTCCTCGCTCCGCTCGCCGGTGAGCTCGACGAGCCGCGGCTCCGGCGGCACCAGCACGAAGCCGGTCGCGTCCTCGCCGAGCGACCCGAGCGTCGTGTCGTGGACCGAGACGAGCCGCGCGCCGCCGCACTCGACGCGCGGGCGCCCGCCCTCTCCCCGCGAGACCTCGTAGCCCGCCGCCTGCGCGCGCTCGCGCAGCAGATCGGCCACCGCGCCGTCGCCCGCGACCGTGAGCGCCCGGCCGTCGCCGCCGCCGGGCTCCGGCGGGTCGGCGTCCTCCGGGCGGTGCGCTCCGTCCCCGTACTCGTACCAGCCACGACCGGCCTTGCGGCCGATCCGGCCCGCCGCCACCATCCGCGCCTGGAGCGGCGACGGCTTCCATCGCGGCTCGCCGAACGACAGCTCGGTGAACGACTTCGCCACCTCGAAGCCGACGTCGATGCCGACCAGGTCCTGCAGCTCGAACGGCCCCATGCGGAAGCCGCCCCCGAGCCGGCAGATGCGGTCGATCTGCTCGACCGTCGCGAGCCGCTCCTGCAGGCACCGGAGCGCCTCCGCGCCGAACGGCCGCCCGCAGCGGTTCACGAGGAAGCCCGGGCCGTCTGCGGCCATGATCACCCGCTTGCCCATCGCCTCGCCCGTCGCGCGGGCCAGGGCGAGCGCCTCTTCGGAGCTCTGCTCGGCGGCGATCACCTCGAGCAGGCGCATCAGCGGCGCCGGGTTGAAGAAGTGCATGCCGACGACGTTCTCCGGCCGGGCGGCGGCGCTCGCCAGCATCGTCACCGGGATCGAGGAGGTGTTCGTGGCAAGCACCGTGTCCGGGCCGCATGCCTCCGAC
>DATMJO010000098.1:0-5025 GCA_035553855.1 Thermoleophilaceae bacterium
CAGGCCCCCCGACCCCCCCCCCCCGTACTCCTTGCCCGTCTCGCAGTCGATGCGAGCGTCCAGGGTTGCGGCATCGGCGCCTGGCTCATCCGCGACGCCATGTTGCGCACCCTCAACGCTGCGGAATCCGTGGGAATCGGCGTCCTCCTCGTCCACTCGATCGACGAGAGCGCACGGGCGTTTTACGCGCTGGGTCGCCGCAGTCCGCGAGCAGCCCGTCGCCCCGGCCGTGCGAAATGCTGGCCGGATCGTCCACCGGCAGGCCGACCCAGGAGAGGACGGCGTCCGGCAGCGGGGCGGCGTCGGAGCCCGGACGAGGCCCGTTTTCCGTCGCGCCAACCGGGGAATGGCGGCCACGAACGACGGGGAGGAGTCACGTGGGACGAGGAAAGGCCCTTGCCATTCTGGGCGGCGCGCTCTGCGCCGCCGTCGGATCGAGCGGATCGGCTCAGGCAGCCGCCGCGCCGTCATCGCCCGTCTGGATGAAGTCGGAGGAGATCCGCGAGCGGATCGACGCAGCGGGGTCGCGCGGCGCGACGTACGCCGAGATCGAGGGATGGGTTCGGAACGGCCTCGCCGGCCAGGACAAGCGGGACGAACCCGTCGCCGACCCGTGCCCCACCGTCGAGCCGGGAACGCGACCGGGAAGCATCCATACGAACGCCTGCATCACCTACCCGTACGGCTGCACCGCCAACTTCATCCTCCACAAGGGAAGCGCGCCGTTCACCGGCGTGAGCGATGGCCGCAACTACTTCATCGGCACCGCAGGCCATTGCACCGACCACGCCGGCCAGCCCGTCTATATGGACAACGGCGCCGGGCTCGTCGTGCGAGCGGGCGAGGTCGCCAAGCGCATGAACGGTGGGCCAGGGAACGACTTCGCCGCCGTCCGGATCGACGCCGGCCTACCGGTTGACCCGCGCATGCCCGGCATCGGCGGCCCGCGCGGGATCTACGAGGGCTGCGCGCCGGGGCAGACGATCACGTGGTGGGGCCACGGCTACGGCGTCGCCGTCGGTCAGGGCAACAAGGGCACGGGCGTCGTCACCGGCTGGTGGGACCGCGTCTTCGGCTGGGACGGCGACGCGCTTCCCGGGGACTCGGGAAGCGGCGTGGTGCTCGACGCCTCGCTCCAGGCGGCCGGCAACCTCACCCACCTGGTGATCGACCCCCGCTACTTCCCGGCCGTGAACGCCGGCACGCGGATGACGCGCGCGCTCCTCTGGCTGGGCGGCGACTTCTTCCTCGTGAACGAGGACGGGAGCTACTCGAGCGCCAGCCGGAACACGGGCTGCGGCAATCCGAACAACGGGCGCTGACTGCGCGACCCCTCCGCGTAGAGCGCGTTCGCCGCGCAGTGGCGAACGCCCCCTCGGGGCGCTGCAACGAAGCTCGTAAAATTGCGTAGAAGCGCAGCGGATCCGATGGGACGCTTGCGGCATCGGCACTCGGGGAGGCGCGGCGATGCACAGGGTGATTCGGTCGGTGTTGACGGCGCTCGCGCTCGGCGCGATCACGGCGCCGGCGCAGGCGGAGGAGGTCCTCGTACGCAAGAGCGTCACGGCGCTCACGACCCAGGAGCGCGCGAACTACGTCCAGGCGGTGCTCGCACTGAAGAGCACCCCGTCCCCCTACGACTCGCGCTTCAGCTACTACGACCAGTTCGTCGAGTGGCACGTGCTCATCAACCGCTGCGACGGGAAGGACACGGTGGCCGACGACCGCCAGAACGCCCACGGCGGGCCGGTCTTCCTGCCCTGGCACCGGGAGTTCCTCGACCGCTTCGAGGAAGCGCTGAACGAGGTCAGCGACGTGCCCGTCGCCCTGCCGTACTGGGACTGGACCGACCGCTCCAGCGTCGACCCCGGGAACCCGAACGGCGTCTTCCGCGACGACTTCATGGGCGGCGACGGCGATCCCGAGCAGGACTACGCCGTGACGACCGGTCCCTTCCGCAAGGGCGAGTTCAGGATCAACGTCCACCACGAGGGAGCCCACAACAGCCCTTCGAACGTAGGCGACGCGATCACGCGGCGGCTCGGGAGCACCGGGCGGCTGCCGACGAAGGCAGAGGTCGATGCGGCCCTCGCGCGCCCCACCTACGACGTCGCGCCCTGGAGCGACACCAGCGATCCGGATGTGAGCTTCCGCAGCCGCCTGGAGGGCTCGCCGCAGACGCACTTCCGCAAGGAGGTCGGCGCGCCCCCGAGCTTCACCGGTTGCTCGCCGGACGGCCACACGGGCGCGCTGCCGAACCCGTTCTTCTTCGGGAACGAGGCCGGCCCGCATGGGGTCGTGCACGGCTGGGTCGGCGGCATCCTCAACGACGGCCCCGTCCCGCTCAGCGGCGGGACGATGACGGTCAACTCTGCCTCGCCCAACGACCCGGTCTTCTTCCTCCACCACGCGAACGTCGATCGCATCTGGGCGCTTTGGCAGAAGCGGACCGGCATCGACACGTCCTACAAGCCGACGACGGAGTACCCGAAGAACAACGCCGACGAGGCAATGATCCCGTTCGAGGAGACCCCGCTCGACGTGGAGGACACGGACGCACTGGGATACGTCTACGCCGACCCGCCGGCACCGTCCGCCGCGAGCGTGGCGACGGGACCGGCACCGGTCACGACCCGCAGCGAGAGCTCCTACCTATGCCCGCTCGGCGCCGGGTCCAGGGGCGCCTGAGCTCGGAGGCCAGCAACGAAGCCGAACTCGGCCTCCCGACGCTACCGCTGCGAGTCCCGCGCCGAGCGCCCGCCTGTCAGGCTCACGTTCCGGCCGGGTGATTTCGGGTAGTCGCACGGCAGCGCCGTGTGGCGCCCGAGCCGGGAGGTAGGAGATGTCTAACGCGAGGACGCCCGCCCAGATGTACGCGCTGGTCTTCGGCGCGCTGCTGCTGGTGATAGGCGTGATCGGTTTCTTCGTCGACTCGGCGTTCGAGTCCGGGTCCGAGATCAGCGGTGATGAGCTGATCCTCTTCGAAGTGAACGGCTGGCACAACATCGTGCACATCGCCTCGGGTCTCGTCGGCCTCGCGATGGCCGGCAGCGCGGCGAGCGCCCGCCTGTTCGCACTGGGCTTCGGGGTTGTCTACGGCGTGGTGACGCTGTGGGGCTTCATCGACGATCCGATCCTCAACCTGATCCCGGTGAACACCGCGGACAACTTCCTCCACCTCGCGATCGCGGGCGCCGGAATCTGGGCCGGTCTGGCCTCGAGCCCGCGGGGGCCCGACGCCCACGAGCCCCGGCCGTCGACGGCTGCCTAAGACGGATGCTCAAGCGGGGCGGCTGATTCCGAGCCGCCCCGCAGCAGCATCCCGGCCCGCCGCGACCGGGCTGAGATTCGAAAACGCGCGCCCGTCGTCCTGCATACTGCGGCCATGCCCGGACCGGAGGACCGCCTTCCGCTCGCCGCGCGGGTGACGCTGTCGGTCTCGGAGGCCCTCAACAGGCGCGGGATCTACATGGGGCGGCGCTCCACGAAGGTGCACGTCGCCGTCTACCGGTGGAGCCGGGGCAGGATCGGCGCTCGCATGCCCGGCTTTCCCGAGGTGCCGATCGTCCTGGTCGACCACGTCGGCGCGAGAAGCGGGCGGCGGCGGACGTCCCCGCTGATGGGCCACATGGCGGGCGATGTGGTCGCGGTCGTGGCGTCCAAGGCCGGTCAGCCGACCCACCCCGCGTGGCTCCACAACCTCAAGGCGCATCCGGAGACGGAGGTCCAGATCGGTCCGGAGGTGCGCAGGGTCCGTGCCCGCCTGGCGAGCGAGGCGGAGAGGACCGAATGGTGGCCGCGAGTGGTCGCGCGCTACCCCGGCTACGAGTTCTACGAGCAACTCGCCGGAGACCGGATGATGCCCGTCGTGCTGCTCGAGCCGAGGGCCTAGCGGCGCGCCCTGGCCGCGCGTCCGCCGGGCACGGCGCGGCCCAGCTCCGCTGCACCTCCCTCGGCGACCACTCGGCTCTCTAGGCGGGTGCGCAGTCGATCTCGGCGTCACGCACGTCGATGTCCTCGAAGGTGTTGCCCGGGTTCGCCACGGCGCTGGAGAACACGGTGAGGGTTCCCTCGCAGGCGACGCCGTTGGTCTCGGCGTCGATGGTGTATCCCGCCACCGTTCGAGGTGCGCAACGCGACGGTCATCGCGAGGGAGCCCATGACGGTGATCGTCATGACGGCGAGGGACTTCCGCCGCGCGCTCGAGGCCTACCCGTCGGTGAGGTCGATGGTCGACGCCGCCGTCGCGGACCGCACGCGCAGCCTCACGCTCGGCTGAGCCCGGCGGCGGACCGCCCCCACCCGCCGCGGCGAGTACCAAAAACGGACTGAGGCTCGTTGATCCACACGTGCGGTCCGTATCCTCGAACCCTTCGCGGCCGTGGGGTCGGTGATGGCGAGGGGAGAGCATCAGATGCGACTGGGGATGCACCGAACGGGCGCGCTGCGCGCCACGATGGCCACGACGCTCGCCGCCGCCATCGCAACCGGCGTTCTGAGCGCCGAGGCGAGCGCAGATCCATCCCACGCCGCGAGCGGCCCGCGCGCCTACGACTCCCTCTCGCTCGGCCCCGCCGCTCCGCTCTCGCCGATCCAGCCACACACCCCCGGCACGGATGACCGCTACGACCTCGCGGGCGGCTGCTTCGTCGTCTACTCGCCCGCCGCCGGCAGGTACCTCGCGCGCGGCGCCGGTGACCGCTTCGCCGCGAGCGCCGCGGCGGCGTCCGCCGCCGAGTCCTTCCGGCTGCAGGCCTTCGACCTCGGCAAGTACCTGCTCTATGCCGAGGAGGGTGACTTCCTCGCCTCCGAGGGCGGGCCGGTCGAGCAGGCCGACGAGGGCACGCGCGAGGTGCGCAAGCGGCTCCCGGCCGGAGAAGGCACGCCCACGCGCGCCTACATCGACGACCTGCCGAACGCCACCGTCCCCGGCGCCCCGCGCCCCGACACGCGCACCGGCGCGGTCGTGGCGGCGCCGCGCGCCAGCGCCCTGTCCGAGTGGATCGTGCGCGAGACGGCGGGCGA
>DATMJO010000099.1:0-30255 GCA_035553855.1 Thermoleophilaceae bacterium
GCACCCACTACGCGACCTGCCCTTCGAACCCGAACGGGCTCGTCGTCTTCATCGACGCGGGCAACTGCACCTACAACAACTCGGCTCCCGCCGCCGCCGGCCAGACGAAGTGCTGCAACAGCCAGGCGACGCCCGGCATCATCATCGTTCGCAGCGGCACGCTGACGCTCGACGGGAACATCGAGTTCAACGGGCTGATCTACGCGGTGAACCAGCAGGCATCGAGCGGGGACGTGGTCAAGACGCTCGGCACGACCCTGATCCGGGGCGGCGTGATCATCGACGGCAACGGCGGCTACTCGGCCGGCGCGAGCGGGGCGAACCTGATCTTCGACCCGAAGCCCTTCGACGACGTGCGCAGCTTCGGCACGGCCAGCATCGTTCAGAACACCTGGCGCGAGCTCACGAACTAGGCCTCTCGTAACTGCACGGGTAAACCCTCGGCGCCGAGCGGCCGATGAGGGTCGTGTGCATGCCGTGATCGCCCGTACCCTCGGCCGCGCCCGCTCGGAGGAGCGCGGCTTCACGCTGATCGAGCTGATGTCGGCGGTGTTCGTGCTGTCGATCGGGGTGATCGCCCTGCTGACGACCTTCGACAACTCGCGCGGGCTGATCTCGTTCTCCGAGCAGAAGGAGACTGCCATCCACGCCGCCGAGCAGGAGCTCGAGCGCCTGCAGGGTCTCACCTACGCCCAGGTGGCCCTCAACGGGAACCCGCCCGCCGCAGGCTCGACCGTCTACGACCTCGGCTACTACGCCGCACCGTTCCCCTGGTATCGCTGGGATCAGGACCGCGCGCCGACCGAGGCCAACCCGGCGCCCCGCTGCAGCTCGTCCGGGGCGCCCGTGACCAACTGCGAGCGCGTCGTGGTGGACGCGGCCAACGGCCAGATCACTCCGAGCGTCACCGAGATCACGACGTCGAAGCCGGGCGGCGGCACACGCCTGACCCTTCAGATGCAGCGGTATGTGACCTGGGTGGACGACAACTGCGCGGTGGTCTCGCCGGGCGGGGCGGCGCCGCTCTGCACGCCCGCGACGGCGGACGACTATAAGCGCATCACCGTCGAGGTCAAGATCGTGGCGAACAACCAGAACCGCCTCAGCGGTGGCCTGCGCGAGCCGCTCGTGATCTCGACAGTGGTGAGGAGCCCGTGAGCCGCGTCCGCGGAGAGGAGGGGATCGCCCTTCCCGTCGCGATCATGTCGATCGTCCTGATCGGCATCCTCTCGGCCGTGCTGGCCTCGACGTCGGTGCAGCTGAACGACAGCTCGAGCCGCGACCGCGACTCCAAGCGCGCGCTCGCGGCCGCCGAGGCGGGCATGAGCACAGCGCTCGACCGCCTCAACCGCCTGCTGCCGCTCGACTCCCAGGCGCTCGCCGACGGCCCGGTCACCGTCCTCGCGTCGGCCCAGGCTTTCGACCGGATCGGCTTCGAGGGCGGCGTGACGATCCAGGCCGGCCAGTCGCCGCCGTCCTCGGACGAGCGCTCCGGCAACGGCGGCACCTTCCACTACTACGTCTCACCGGCGCTGGGCGCGAGCGCGAACGGCTGCAACAACCCGGTGGCGGTGGGCGCCGGCACGAGCCATGCGACGCTGCTGGCGAGCGGCGTGACGCTCCTCGAGCGCTGCATCACCTCGGTCGGCGTCGTCAACGGGACGATCAGGCGCGTCCAGCGCAAGGCCTATTCGACGCTGCAGCTCTTCGATGGCTTCACGCTCACGCAGGCCGACGACGCCGACGACGCCCTGTATGCCTCCGGCGGTGCCGACCTGCTGACCAGCCGGGTCGACTCGATGGGGCGGGTCCGCATGAACGGCGCCGCCTACTCCGGCCAGATCACGCGCCACCGCACCGCGCCGGCCGCGTCGATGACGAGCGTCACCGGCGCCTGGACCGAGACCACGACCGAGCGGCCGTACGTCCTCACCAAGCCCGTCCCGCCGGGCACGAACGACAACGCCTCGATCGGCTGCGTGGGGCCGGTCACTGATCTCCTCTGCAGCACGAACAGGCCGATCGGGAGCGACGGCGTGCTGCGCGTGCGGACCAACTACACGGTCACGCTCACCGGGAACATCCACGTCTGCGACGTCGCCATCACGGGCGGAACGCTGGCCGTGACGGGTACGGCGAGCGTCTGGGTCGATCATCGAAGCCGCAGCGGTAGCCACTGCCAGGGCGTTGCCTACGAGTCGACCAACGGGCGGGTGTCCATCACCGGAGGGATCGTCAACGCACCGGCCGGCGTAGGAGCCTCCGTCGCGGCGCCGAATCTCCGTTTCTACGTGCATGGCCCGCAGAACGAGTCGCTCGACCCCAGCGCCGTCAACATCAACGCGGGCCTGACCAACACCGTGAACGCCCTCTTCTACGCACCGGACGGCCGCGTCTCGATCGCGGGCCAGTCGCTCCTCAACGCTCCGACCGTGACCGGCGCGGTCTCGGCCCGGCAGGCCCGCGTCTCGCAGTACGCCAAGTTCATGGCGCTCCCGAGCCTGTCCGTCTCGCTCGAGCCCGGCAACCTGCTCGGCCGCTACGAGCCCGGCGACTGGGTCGAGTGCGAGCGCCAGTTCACGGGCGGCAAGCCGCACGGAGACTGCCGGAGCTGATCTGAGGTGGGGGTAGAGGTGGGGCTGGCGGGGCTCTTCGGGCTCCTCATCGGAAGCTTTTTGAACGTCGTGATCCACCGGCTGCCGCGCGGCGAGTCGCTCGTGCGCCCGGGCTCGCGCTGCCCCTTCTGTGAGCGCGAGATCGCGCCCTACGACAACCTGCCGGTCGTCTCCTGGGTTCTGCTTCGCGGCCGCTGCCGCCACTGCGGCGAGACGATCTCGGCCCGCTACCCGGCCGTGGAGGCCCTCACGGGGGGCGCCTTCGCGGCGGTAGTGCTCGCCCGGGGAGCCGGCGACGACCTCTGGATGCAGCTGCCGTTCGCCGCGGTGCTGATCGCGGTCGCGTTCATCGACCTCGACCACCGCATCATCCCGAACCGGATCCTGGCGCCCGCCGCGATCTACGGAGTGGCGGCCGCGGCCCTCGTGCGCACCGGCGATTTGCCGGAGCTCCTGATCGCGGGAGCGGCCGCGTTCCTCGCGCTGCTCCTCACCGCGTTGGCCTACCCCGCGGGGATGGGGATGGGCGACGTGAAGCTCGCGGGCGTCATGGGCCTCTACCTGGGCATTGCCGTGATCCCGGCGCTGCTGGCGGCGTTCCTGGCCGGCACGCTCGTCGGCCTGGCGATGATCGCCCGTGAGGGAGCGGGGGCGCGCAAGGAGGGCGTCCCCTTCGGCCCCTTTCTCGCGCTGGGCGGGCTGATCGGCCTGCTGGCGGGCCCCGAGCTCGTCGACTGGTACGCCGACACGTTCCTCTGACTGAAACGGTGCCAGGCACCGTTTCACTCCGTTTCGCTGACCGAGACACCGTCTTGGTCTAAAGCGACCCGGTGCACCTGTCGATACGGACACGGACGGGATGGCATTCACACTGGGAAAAAAGAAGAGCGTCGACCCGGTCGGCCTCGATCTCGACGGAGACTTCGCCGCCGCGGTGCAGACGACGCACGGTCGCGTCAGCCGCGCCGCGAGCGTTGACCTTCCGGAGGGGGTCATGCGCGAGGGCGAGGTCATCGAGCCGGCGGCTCTCGGCGCGGTCCTGAAGGGATTCTTCCGCGCCCAGGATCTGCCGAAGCGCGTCCGCATCGGCGTCGCGAACCAGCAGATCGTCGTCCGGCAGATCGAGCTTCCGAAGATCGAGGACCCGAAGGAGCGCGACGCCGCCGTCCGCTTCCAGGCGGCCGAGGCCGTGGCCATGCCGCTCGAGGAGGCCGTGCTCGACCACCAGGTCGTGGGCGAGGCGATCTCCGCCGAGGGCACCTCGCGCATGCTCGTCGTGGTCGTCGCGGCTCGTCGCAAGATGATCCAGGGCCTGGTCGACGCCATCTCGGCGGCCGGACTCAAGGCCGAGGGCGTCGACCTCAACGCCTTCGCGCTCGTTCGCCTCCTGGCCCGCAACGGCGAGGACGACGAGGAGGCCCGCGCCTACCTCCACCTGGGCGGCATCACGAACCTCGCGGTCGCGATCGGCCGCACCTGCCTCTTCACCCGCCCGCTCGCCGTCACGGCGAGCGCGGGAGCCGACGTGGACGCCACGGCGGCCGCGCTCGCCGAGGAGATCCGGCCGTCCGTCGACTTCTACCTGGTCCAGCCGAATGCCCGGCCGATCTCGGAGCTCGTGATCTCAGGCCCCGGCGCCACCACGGAGGGCCTGGCCGAAGCGCTCTCCGTCCAGGTCGGAGTCCCGGTGCAGTCGGCGAGCCCGCTCGGGTCGCTCGACGGTCCCATCTTCGCCCCCGGCGACGATCCCCACCGCCACACGGTCGCCGCCGGCCTGGCCCTGGGAGCCGCAGGATGAGGCCCGTCAACCTGATGCCCGAGGACCAGCGCCGCGAGGCCGGCGCCCGTCCGAACAGCTCCTACATCCTTCTCGGCGCGCTCGGCACGATCCTCGTGGGCGCGCTGCTCTACGTGTTCACGGCGAACGGGATCACCTCCAAGGAGGAGGAGGTCTCGAAGCTCCGGGCCGAGACCCAGCAGGCCGAGGCGCGCGCGGGCGCGTTCGCCGCCTACCAGAGCTTCGCGCAGATCAAGCAGACCCGGGTCGCCTCCGTCGCCGGTCTCGCCCAGGCCCGCCTCGACTGGGAGCGCCTGATGCGCGAGCTGGCGCTCGTAATGCCGAGCAACGCCTACGTCACGTCGGTGGACGCCACCGCCGGCGGCGTGCCGGCGGGCACGGCCGATCCGGCCGCGGCCGTCGCCAACGGCCCGACGATGACCGTCACCGGCTGCACCGACTCCCATTCCGACGTCGCGACCGTGCTGGTCCGGCTCCGCAAGCTCTTCCGCGCCCAGGACGTGAATCTCTCGGTCTCCGACCGGGGCACGGGCGGCGACGGGCAGCCCGGCGCGGGCGCGGCCGTCTCCGGCAGCTGCGGCTCGGGCGCCCAGTGGACCGCGGTCGTGAGCTTCACGCCCGCCGCGCCGGCGTCCGAGGTGCCCAGCGGCGAGAAGCAGGTTCCCGCGTCGCTCGGAGGCGGATCGTGAGCCTCACCGCCAGGGACCGCAAGATCGTCATCGCGCTGGTGCCGCTCGTGGTGCTCCTCGGCTACTGGTTCCTCGCGCTCGCGCCGAAGCGCGACGAGCTCAAGAAGCTCGACGCCCAGGTCCTGGAGCAGCGCGAAGCCCGCGACGCCGCGGTCGGCCGCGCCGCCGCGGCCGAGCAGGCCAAGACGACGTTCGCCGCCGACTACGCGACGGTCGTCCGCCTCGGCAAGGCGATCCCGACGAGCGTCGACATGCCGAGCCTGCTGGTCCAGCTCGAGCGCGCCTCCCGCGGGACCAAGATCGACTTCCGGCGCGTCAGCGCGGGTGCCCGCGCCGCCGCGCAGCCCGCGCCCGCCGCCCAGGCTCCGGCGGCTCCCGGCGGCGACGCCGCGGCCGGCGGGGATCCCGCGCAGAGCGCGCCCGGCGAGACCGCCGAGAACGCCGGCGAGGCGGTCGAGGCCGCCAACGGCCAGGCCGCGCAGGACGAGGCGCTCGACGCGACGACCTCCACCCAGGCGAAGGACGGCCCCGTGCCGGTCGGCGGCGGGGCGGCCGCGCCCGCGGCGGGGGGCGCTCCCGCTCCCGCGGCTCCCGGCCTCGACTCCGTGCCGCTCGACTTCACCTTCCGCGGCCGCTTCTTCGATCTCGCCGACTTCTTCCACCGGCTCAAGCGCTTCGTCCACCTCGCCGACGGCGACGTGGTGGTGCGCGGCCGCCTGATGACGATCGACTCGATCAAGATGACCGTCGGCCAGAAGGGCCGCATCGACGCGAGCATCAAGGCGACCGTCTACCTCGCGCCCCAGGCCGAGGGCGTGACGGCGGGCGCCGGCCCGGCCGGGCCCGCCCCGGCGGAGCAGCCCACGCCTGGCGGTTCACCCGCGGCCGCGCCGCCCACGGCGGCAGCCCAGACCCCTGGAGCCCCCTGATGAAGGTCTTCGTCCTCGATCTCTGGGAGGACCTCCGCGAGAAGCGACTGGCTCCCATCGCCGCCGCGCTGCTCCTCGCAATCGTCGCGCTGCCCGTGGTGGTGCTCAAGCCGTCCGCCTCCGACGAGGCGGAGGACGCCCCGCTTCCGGCCACCGCCGGCGTGTCCGAGGCCGACCGCGCCATCGTGGCGCTCGCAGGCGACGCGATCTCGAGCGGGGGCTCCTCCCTCGACGTCTTCACCCCGAGCGATCCCTTCCGCCCGCGCGGCAAGGCCGCCCAGGCGCTGCTGGCGGCAGCCGACGACGCCCTCGGCGGCGGCGAGGTCCCGGCGACGGCGAAGGACGAGCCCGCAGCGTCCGGCGGCGACAAGGGCGGCGGAGCTTCCGGAGGCGGCTCCACCGGCGGCGACACCGGCGGCGGCACGACCGGCGGGGGCGACACCGGCACCAGCAAGCCGAAGAAGCCCGCCGAGCCGGTCTCCTACACCTACACCGCCGATCTCCGCTTCGGGAAGTCGGATCGCGAGCGTCTGTACCGGGGCGTGCAGCGCCTCGACGTGGTCCCGCGCAGCGGCACCCCGGTACTGGTCTTCATGGGCGTCAGCCCGACCGCGAAGTCCGCGATCTTCCTGGTCGACTCGTCGATCGAGCAGCACGGCGACGGCCGCTGCAAGCCCTCGCCCGAGGAGTGCACCTTCCTCTACCTCACGCTCGAGCGCGGCCACGACCTCCACTACTTCACCACCGCGGAGGGGGAGCGCTACGCGGTCCGGCTCACAGACATCAACCGCGAGCGCACCGACGTCGTGGCGAAGCGCGCTGCGGCGGCACGGAAGGCGGCCGCGGCCAAGCGCGGTGCCAGCCGCCGCTCGAAGGGTGGCGCGAGCGGGGACGCCCGGCGCACGCCCCGTTTCTACCCGGGCTTCGCGGCGGATGAGGTCTCGGTCGGGGAATAGGCAGCAGCGAGGGAGGACGGAATACCGATGAAGGCACGGATGCTGATAGCGACCGCCCTGGTGGCGGGACTCATGACGTCGCTGACCGCCGAGGCATCCGCCCGGCACGTCGCGGCCCCGCAGATCACGAAGGTCTCGCCGCTCGAGGCGACGATCGGCAGGTCGATCTACATCCGCGGACGCGACCTGAACCGCGGGCGGCGCCGGCCGACCGTCATCTTCCAGCGAGCCGACGGCCGCGCCGTCTTCCAGCGCGCCACCCGGGCGAGCCGCACCAAGCTCACGGTCCGCGTTCCGGGCAGGCTCCAGCGCCTGCTCGCGACGGGTGAGGGCGGCGCTACCCAGGCGACCCTCTTCACCCTTCGCGTGGTCGCCAGCAGGGCGAGCAAGACCACCAAGCCGGCGCTCTCCCCGCGCATCGGGCTAGCCGCGACGGGCGCCCTCCCGGGCACCGACGACGTCCTGGCCGACTGCGACAGCGACGGCGTCAACGACCGCGACGACGCCGACGACGACAACGACTACCTCGACGACACGGTCGAGAACGCGCTGCGGATGAACCCCTGCGGCGTGGACTCGGACGGCGACGGGCTCGAGGACGGCTGGGAGTACTGGTCGGCGCGGGACCTGAACCGCCGCGCCGCGCCCTACCCGGCGAAGCGCCCCTACGCCAACCCGCTCGACCCGAGCGACGCGAACATCGACTTCGACGGCGACACGCTCAGCGCGGCCGAGGAGCACCGGGCCTGGCGGATCACGGGCCGGATCCTCGACCATGGCCGCTCGTTCTCGCCGCTCGGGTACAGCGACGGGACGCAGGCGAGCGACCCCCACACCCCGCCGGCGCAGCCCGCTTTCCGCAGCGCGGAGTACGGGATCGCCTTCACCCCGCCCTCCTACCCTGCCGTGCTCGACCATGACGGGGACGGCCAGTGGCAGGACGAGGAGCGCGACGCCGACGCCGACGGTCTTTCGAACTACGACGAGACCCACGGGCGCCTCATGGAGGGCTGGTGGCGCGCGGTGCTCGGCGAGCTGAACGTCGACCCCTGGCCCGAGACCTATTACGGAGCCTTCTCGGAGCATCCGTTCGGCTCGGTGGCGATGGACGATCCGGATTCCGACGGCGACGGCCTGCTCGACGCCGAGGACGACCAGGACCACGACGACTGGGCGAACATCACCGAGGCCGAGGGCTGGCCCTACGGCGCGCCGCAGATCCAGATGGGCAGCCCGCCCGGGTACTCGAACGCCTTCAACCCGTGCGCGCCGACCGATTCGCGGACCTGCCCGCGTTACGAGCCGGTCGGATAGACGCGGGGGAGCGCCAGTAGGGTTCCGGCCCTGATGGCGCTCCGCTTCACGACAGCAGGCGAGTCCCACGGCCCCGGCCTCGTGGCCGTGGTCGAAGGGCTCCCCGCGGGCCTCGAGCTGACCCCCGAGGACCTGGACACCGACCTCGCGCGGCGCCAGCTCGGCCACGGGCGCGGCGGCCGCATGAAGATCGAGAAGGACCGCGCGGAGGTCCTCTCGGGCATCCGCCACGGGCGCACGCTCGGGTCACCGGTCGCCCTGCGGATCGACAACCGCGACTACCGCAACTGGGAGGAGCGGATGAACCCCTGGCCCGTCGAGGCCGAGATCCCCGAGGTGCACCTGCCGCGCCCGGGCCACGCGGACCTCGCGGGCGTCCAGAAGTACGGCTTCACGGACGTCCGCAACGTCCTGGAGCGCGCCAGCGCGCGCGAGACGGCCGCGCGGGTCGCCTGCGGGGCGCTGGCCAGGGCGCTGCTCCGCGAGTTCGGCGTGAGCGTCCACTCCCACGTGTTGCGGATCGGCACCGTCACCGCCCCCGAGCGCGACGATCTCGGGCCCGGGGACTTCACGGAGGTGGACGCGTCGCCGGTGCGCTGCCTCGACGCCGCCGCAGGCGAGGCGATGGTCGCCGAGATCGACTCCGCGCGGAAGGCGAACGAGTCGCTCGGCGGCATCTACGAGGTCGTCGCCTTCGGCGTCGTCCCCGGGATCGGCTCCTACGTCTCGTGGGACGCGCGCCTCGACGGCCGGCTGGCGGGCGCCGTGATGTCCATACAGGCCATGAAGGGCGTCGGCATCGGGATGGGGTTCGACGTCGCGGGCGTCGTGGGATCGAAGGCCCACGACGAGATCTCGTGGTCCGAGGAGGGCGGCTACCGGCGCGAGACCAACCGTGCCGGAGGGCTCGAGGGCGGCATGACGACCGGCACCCCGCTCGTCGTGCGGGGCGCGATGAAGCCGCTGCCCACGCTCACGAAACCGCTCCGATCGGTCGACATCGCGACGAAGGAGCCGGCCGCGGCGCTGCGGGAGCGCACCGACTCCTGCACCGTCCCCGCGGCCGGAGTGGTCGCCGAGGCCATGGTCGCGATCGTGCTCGCCTCGGCATACCTCGAGAAGTTCGGCGGCGACGACGTCGACGACTGCCTCGCCGCGCTCAGCTCCTATCGTGAGCGCATCGGATGGCACTCGTCTTCATAGGATTCATGGGAGCGGGGAAGTCGAGCGCCGCGCGCTCGGTCGCCGCGCTGCTCGACGCCGAGCCGCTCGACTCCGATCGCGAGATCGAGCGCGCGCTCGGCGAGTCGATCGAGTCTTTCTTCGACCGCGAGGGCGAGGGCGCCTTCCGTGAGCGCGAGGAGCAGATCGTGCTCGAGATGCTCGGCAGGGAGGACGCGCGGGTCGTGGCGCTGGGCGGCGGAGCAGTCACCTCGCCGCTCGTCCGCGAGACGCTCGCCCCCCACACGGTGGTCCACCTCGAGGTCGACCCGGACGATGCCTGGCGGCGCGCCTCGGGCCGCGGGCGGCCGCTGGCGCGCGACCGCGCCCGCTTCGACCAGCTACACCGAGACCGCGAGGCGCTCTACGAATCGGTAGCGGACGCCGTCGTCCCGCGGCACGAGCGCGAGGAGGTCCGTCACGTCGTCCCGGCGCTGCTCGCGCTCGAGGGCGCCCCGGCGGGGACCCGCCTCGCGTGGGCGCCCGTCGAGTCCGGCGCGCACCCGGTGTTCTTCGGCGAGGGGGCGGCGGGAGCGATCCGGCATCCGTCCGACGGGCGTCGCTTCGTGATCACGGATGCGAACGTCGCGGCGGTCCACGCGCTGCCCGGCGACTGGACCCACGTCCTCGCGCCGGGCGAGGCCGAGAAGACGCTCACGCGGGCCGAGGAGGCGCTGCGGGAGATGGCGCGGGCGGGCGTGGAGCGCGGCGATCTCGTCGTGGCCTTCGGCGGCGGCGTCGTGGGCGATCTCGCCGGGTTCTGCGCCGCCGTCTACCAGCGCGGGGTCCGCTGCGTGCAGGTCCCGACGACGCTCGTCGCCCAGGTGGACTCCGCCTACGGCGGGAAGACCGGCGTGGACCTGCCGGAGGCCAAGAACTACGTCGGGGCCTACCACCAGCCGAGCGCGGTCGTCGTCGATCCGGCGCTCCTGGCCACGCTGCCGGCCGAGGAGCGGGCCGCGGGCTACGCGGAGGTGGTCAAGACCGCGCTCATCGCGGGCGGCCCGCTGTGGGCGAAGGTCCGCCAGGGCGGCGAGCCGGACGCCTCAGTCATCTGGGGCTGCATGCGGACGAAGCTCGCGGTGGTGGCCGAGGACGAGCGGGACGCGGGCCGCCGCCAGGTGCTCAACCTCGGGCACACGATCGGGCATGCGATCGAAGCCGCGACGTCCTACCGGCGCTACCGCCATGGGGAGGCGGTGGCGATCGGGCTGCTCTGCGCGCTGCGCCTCTCGGGCCGCGACGCGCTGCGCGTGGAGGTCGCGGAGCTGCTCTCCTCCCACGGCCTGCCGACCACCTTCGACGGCGCGCCGCCCGAATCCGTCGTCGACCTGATCGAGCGCGACAAGAAGAAGCGCGGCGGCACCGTCCGGTTCGTCCTGGTCGAGGCGCCGGGCGACGTCACCCCCGGCCACGTCGTTCCCGGCGAGGCGATCCGCGAGGCGGTGGTGGAAGCCCATGCGGGTTGAGGTCCTCCACGGCGTCAACCTCGACCAGCTCGGGGTCCGTGACCAGGCCGTCTACGGCCCGGGCACGCTCACCGACCTCGAGGTGAGGGTGGGGCGCTTCGCGCGCGAGCTGGGGGTGGAGGTCACGTTCTCCCAGACGAACCACGAGGGCGTCTTCTGCGAGCTGCTCCACAACTGCCGGGGCACCGCGGACGGGCTGTTGCTGAATCCCGGCGCCTGGACGCACTACTCCTACGCCATTCGCGACGCGCTGGAGGTGGCCGCCGTCCCTGCCGTGGAGGTGCATCTCTCCGCCGTCGAGGCGCGCGAGGAGTGGCGCCGCACGTCGGTCATCCGCGATCTCTGCGTCGGGGTGGTGTCGGGCAAGGGGGTCGAGGGCTACCGCGAGGCGCTCGAGCTCCTGAAGGCGAAGCTCGGCGGATGACCCGCGCCGACCGCCTGGAGGAGCTGCTCGCCGAGCGCGAGCTCGACGCGCTGGTCGTCACCGAGCTCGTCAACGTGCGCTACCTCACGGGTTTCACCGGGACGAACGGCCTCTGCAGCGTGGGCCCCGGGCGGCGCGACTTCCTCACCGACTTCCGCTACACCGAGCAGGCCGCCTCGCAGGTGGGCGGCTTCGACGTCCTGCCCGCCGAGCGCGACCTGCTGGGCGCCGCCGCAAAGCGCCTCAGCGGCCGGGTCGGCTTCGAGGACCAGCACGTGAGCGTGCGCACCCGCAACCGGCTCGAGGAGCTCGCGGGCGACGGCGTCGAGCTGCTGCCGGCCGGTGGTCTGGTCGAGGAGCTGCGCGCGGTCAAGGACGAGGACGAGCTCGGAAGGATCGCGGCGGCCGCCGAGCTCGCGGACTCCGTCTACGCCCACCTGCGCGAGCGAGGGCTCGCCGGACGCACCGAGCGCGAGGTGGCGTGGGAGATCGAGCGCATGATGCGCGAGGCGGGGGCGGAGGAGGTCTCCTTCCCCTCCATCGTGGCCGGGGGCGCGCACGGCGCGCTGCCTCACGCCGAGCCGCGCGAGGTCCCGATCGAGCGCGACTCGCTCGTGATCCTCGATCTCGGCTGCCGGCTCGACGGCTACTGCTCGGACTGCACGCGCACGCTCGCGACCGGCGACGTGCCCGACGAGGCGCAGGAGGTGTACGAGCTGGTGCGCCGGACCCAGGAGGAGGCGCTCGGCGCCGTGCGCGCCGGAGCGGCATGCCGCGACGTGGACGCGGTCGCGCGCGACGCCATCGCCGCGGCGGGGCACGGCGAGCGCTTCGGCCACGGGCTGGGCCACGGCGTGGGCCTCGAGGTCCACGAGGAGCCACGGCTCTCCCAGCAGGCCGACGGCGTCCTCGCCGCCGGGAACGTCGTCACGGTCGAGCCCGGCGTCTACCTGCCGGGGGCGTTCGGGGTGCGGATCGAGGACCTGGTCATCGTGAGGGACGGCGAGCCGGAGATCCTCACCCGCTTCCCCAAGGACCTGATCGCCGCCGGCGAGTAGAGCTCCGCGGCGAGCCAGGCGAGGGCGGGGAGCGCCCACCCGAGATAGAGCGCCGTGGTGATGCCCTCGCCGCTGCGCGGGGCGAGCTGGTCGAACGAGAGCCACATCGCCGTCGCCACGAGCATCGTCACGACGGGCAGGCCGCGACGGCGCAGTCCCTCCCAGGCGGCGAGCGAGGCGAGGAAGGGGGCGTGGTAGTACTGGTTGTCCCAGGGGTCGAGGACGCAACGCAGGAGGAGGAGCAGCGCGAGCAGAAGCAGCGCGTCCTCGGGGGACGCACCGCCGGGCGCTCCCGGCCGCCGCCGGAACCACCACAGCGCCGACAGCGGCAGCGCCAGCAGCACGATCCCGACGTGCGTCGCGCCGACGAAGCCCGCCGGCAGCGAGCGCTTCTCCACGATCGCCGTCCCGACGCCGTCCGGCACCTCGATGAAGCGCGCCTCTGCAAAGGGAAACCAGACGTTCAGCGCCGTCACGCGCTCGCCCGCGTTGTAGGAGAAGCCGGCGGCGTTCTCGGTGGCGGTCGCGAAGCTCCCGGGGCTCGCGATGAGCGAGGGCAGCGTGAGGACGGCGGCAACGGCGATCGCCACGGCCCCGAGGCGCAGCCGCTGCGCGGGAGCCGCCAAGAGCGCGGGCAGGAAGGCGATGAGCGCCCACTGCTTCGTGGCCAGCGCGAGCCCCAGCAGGAGCCCGGCCGCGAGCGGGCGGTCGCGGGTGGCGGCGAGCACGGCACCGACGGCGAGGCCGGCGCCGAGGAACTCCTCGGGGTGGCCGAAGCTGAGCGCCTCCGCCGTCACGGGGTTCACCACGATCAGGCCCGCGGCGACGAGGCGCGCGGCGAGCGGCTGGCCGCGCCGCGCCATCAGCCGCTCGACCGACACGGCGAGGAGGCCCGCGCCCAGCAGGAGCGCGAACGCGCCGAGGCGGTACTCGAGCAGCGTGTCTGCCCCCGCGAGCGCCGCGAGCGGGGCGCGCAGGAGCAGGGAGAAGCTCCCGAGCAGCGGACTCGCGTCGAAGTAGGCGCCGACGTCGCCCGCTGCGAGAGCGCCGATGGGCGGACCGGCGTCGATCCGGTAGTCGGTGCCGAGGGCGGACCCGGCGGCGAGCCATCCACAGACGGCGATGGCGCAGGCGATTCCCGCTGCTGCCTTCATCTTGTCCGAATCGGCACATCGGGCGGGAGACCTGAGCGCCGGTGGCCGCCTGCCTACACTGCGCCCGTGCCGACCGCCGTTCCCGACCGCCTGTTGCTCGGCTCCGGACCGAGCCCGGTGCCCGCGCGGGTGCTCGAGGCGCTCTCCCAGCCCACGATCGGCCACCTCGATCCGGCATTCGGCGCGCTGATGGACGAGACCGCGGACCTCCTGCGCCGGACCTTCGGGACGGGCAACCGCGCGACGCTGCCGATCTCGGGCACCGGCAGCGCCGGGATGGACGCGATGGTCGCGAACTTCGTGCGGCCCGAGGACCGCGTCGTCGTCGGCGTGAACGGCCTGTTCGGCGAGCGCCTGGCCGACGCGCTCGGGCGCGCGGGGGCCGCGGTCCGGCGCGTGGAGGCCGAGTGGGGGAGGGCGATCGACACCGACGCGCTCCTCGATGCGGCCGAGGACGGGCTCGACGCGATGTGCGTCGTGCACGGCGAGACCTCGACCGGGGTGTGCCAGCCGCTCGACGGCCTGGGCGACGCCTGCCGCAAGCGTGACGCGCTGCTGCTCGTGGACTGCGTGACCTCGCTTGCGGGCCAGCGGCTCCTGCTCGACGAGGCCGGTGTGGACGCCGCCTTCAGCGGCTCGCAGAAGTGCCTCAACTGCCCGCCGGGGCTGGCGCCGTTCACGGCCGGCGAGCGCGCGATCGAGCGGATCGGGGGCTCACGCAGCTGGTACTTCGATCTCTCGCTGGTGCTTGGCTACTGGGACGGCGACGGCGGCCGCGCCTACCACCACACCGCGCCGATCAACATGGTCTACGCGCTGCGCGAGGCCCTGCTCCTCGTGCACGAGGAAGGGCTCGACGCGCGCTGGGAGCGCCACGGGCGCGCTCACGCGGCGCTGCGCGCCGCCCTGTCGGAGCTGGGCATCGAGCGGATCGCGCCCGACGGCGAGGAGCTTCACCCGCTGCTGGCGGTCCGCGTGCCCGCCGGCGTGGACGAGGCGGCCGTGCGGCGCGGGCTGCTCGATCGCCACGGCATCGAGATCTCGGGCGGCCTCGGGCCGCTCGCGGGCACGGCCTGGAGGATCGGCGTCATGGGCTCGGGAGCGGAGCACGGCCCGCAGGAGCGGCTCGTCGAGGCCCTCTGCGCGGAGCTCGGGCGCGATCCGGCCGGGCCGCTGTCCGCGCTCGAAGAGGGCTGGGGCTGAGCTGGGGAACGAGCAGGGCGAGCGCGACCGCGGGGAACGCCCAGGTCGCGTAGATCACGGACGCGTTGTTCGCGGTGATCTGGAGCCCGGCGAGGATCGCGCCCGTGGAGGCGGCGAGCCAGCCGGGGTTGCGCGCGAGCGACGGATCCTCCCGCGCGCGCAGCGCGAGCAGCACGACGAGTGCGGCCAGCGCTCCCTGGAGAGCGCGCTGGACGCCGTCGGCGCCCGTGAGCGCCCAGGCGGACTGGAGCGTGCCCCGGCGGAGCTGGAAGGCGATCCCGTCGAGCATTGCCCCGATCGAGCCCACGCCGCCCAGGGCGATGAGCCAGGCGACGCCGACGCCGGTCGTCAGCGCGACCGCGGCAAGCGCGCGGCGCCGGTCCTCTCCCCGCAGCCCGATGAGCCATGCCGGCAGGACGGCGAGCGGGGCAACCTTCACCCACGCGCCGATGGCGAGGGCGTAGCCGACGGCGGCGGGCCTGGTGGCGGCTGCGGCGAGCGCGAAGGCGACCAGCGCGGCGAGAGGGAGGTCGTTGGAGCCGGCCGCGGCGCCCGCGACGACCGGCGGGAAGCAGAGCCAGGCGATCGCGAGCCGCCAGCCGGCCGTGGGCCCCGCGGCGGCGGTGCCTGCGTGCGCCAGGGCGGCGGCGGCCGCGAGGGCGGCGACCGCGGCGACGATCAGCGCGCCGGTCGAGTCGTCGAAGGCGTCACGGACCGGGAGCAGCAGCGCCCCGGGGATGTAGAGCGCGTAGTTGAGCAGCGGGTAGGTGTCGCCATGGAGGACGTCCGTGAGGCTGCCGTAGGGGAGGCTGCCGTTCAACAGCGACGTCGCTCCCTGAACGGAGGCGAAGCCCACGTCGATCGCCCCGGGTGAGCTGACGGCGATCCCGGTGAGCGCGAGCGCCGCCGCGCCCGCGATGATCGCGAGCATGCGGCGCTGGCGCCGGGGGCCCCACGAGCTGGTGAGCCGCTCGTAGAGCGAGGGCCGCTCGTCGGGCCCCGTGCCGGGCCCGAGCGCCCTCCAGGCGCAGCGTGCCGCGAGCCAGAGGAGCGGCGGGTAGAGCGCGTAGACCGACAGCTCGAACAGGCGGTGGTAGCCGGCCACGATCGGGACGGCCAGGGCGAGCAGCGCCAGCACGTCGACGTTGCGCAGGCTCCGCAGCGGCAGGGTCAAGAGCATGAGCCCCCCGACGGCGGTGAAGAGGGCGACGAGCGCCAGGCCCTCGCTGAGCCGTGACCCGTATACCGGGCCCCTGGGGCGGAACAGGCGGATCCCGGCCGCGTGCCCGTCGGGGCGCACCGCCACGTTCGCCACGATCCGCGATCCGCGGAAGAGCGTCACCCGGGTCAGCTCGTGGTCCAGGCCGACGACCCGCGCGTGGTCGTATCCCCAGCGCTCGACGAACTCGGCCACCAGCTCGTTCTCGAGGGCCGCGGTGACGGCCGCGCTCTCCGGAAGCGGCGGTTGGTCGCGCTTCACGGCGAGCGGCACGACGACGAGCACCGCGCAGAACGCGGCCAGGGCCAGGGTCAGTCGGGCACGGTTCGAGAGCACCTCTCGCTTTCAATCGGCGGGCCTGGCCGGATCCTTCAGCACTGGGGTGTGGACCCTCGACATGCCTCGACGACCATGCGAACATGCGTTCGCATGGTCGTCTGCTCCCTCGTCCCCCGCTTCCAGCTCCTCGCGGCCCTCGGGGAGCGCCGCGCGCTGCTGTCGGAGCCCTCCGCGCTGGCCCCGGAGCCGGGGCGAGGACAGTTCCTGGGCGAGGTCTCCGCGGCCGCCGAGGCGTTCGGCGTCACCCCGGGGATGAGGGTGGGGGAGGCGCTCTCCCGCTGCCCGGCGCTGCGGCTCGTCGCGCCCGACCCGCAGGGCGCGCGCGAGCAGTGGTCGGCCGCCCTCGACGCGCTGGAGGGCATCGGCGCGGAGGTGGAGTCGGACCTGCCGGGAACCGTGTTCTTCGCCGCCTCCGGGCTCACCGGCATCCATGGCGGGAATCTCGACGGCGTGCTGCGGGCGGCGGGCGCCGCCGTGCCGAGAGCCCGCCTTGGGGCGGCCCCGAGCCGCTTCGCCTCCTACGCCGCCGCGCTGCACGCCCGTCCCCGGCGGCGGGCAGACCAGCGCATCGTCGGCGTGGAGGCGGCGGCGGGGTTCCTCGGCCCGCTCCCCGTCGGCCTGCTGCGCTCCCGGCCCGAGCTCGCGTGGCTGCCCGACATGCTCGAGCGGCTGGGGATACGCACGCTCGCGGCGCTCGCGGCGCTGCCGGCGGCGAGGGTGGCGGAGCGCTTCGGGCATCCGGGCCTGCTCGCCCACGAACTGGCGCGCGGTGGGGACACCCCGCTCGACCCGCGCCGCCCGCAGGAGCCCGTGATCGAGCGCCTCGCGCTGCCCGACGCCGCCTCGGGCCCGCAGCTCGAGCGAGCGCTCGAGCTGCTGGTCGGACGGGTGCTCGCTCGCCCGGAGCGGCGGGGCCGGACCGTGCGGGCACTGGGGCTCTCGGCCCGCTTCGTGGCGGGCGGCACCTGGCGGGAGCGCGCCACGCTCCGCCAGGCCTCGGCCGACGCCGGGCGGATCAGGCTCGTGCTCGCGCCCCGCCTGGCGGCGCTGCCGGCCCCCGCCGAGCTGCTCGGCCTCGAGGTCGAGGCGTTCGGCCCTCCGGCCCATGACCAGGGGAAGCTCCTCGAGGATCGCCACGCAGGCCGGCGGGCGCGGCTCGCCGAGGCCGTGAGCCAGGCGTGCCAGGTGGCGGGGCCCGGGGCGGCGATGCGCGTCCTGGATGTCGACCCGGGCTCGCGGGTGCCCGAGCGGCGCTCCGTGCTCGCCCCCTACGAGGCGGAACGGTGAGCGCGGCGCGGCGGCTCTCGCCACCGCGCCCCGTCCGCGTGGAGAAGGGGCCGGAGGGCGCGCCGGAGACGGTGTCCGGGGAGGCAGTGGAGGCGGTGCTCGAGGACTGGGTCGTCGAGGACCGCTGGTGGACCGGGCGCCCGCTGCGCCGCCGCTACTTCGAGGTCCTGCTGGCCGACGGCCGCGACGCCGTCGTCTTCATCGACCTGACGAGCGGCTGCTGGTTCGCCCAGCGAAGCGCATGAAAGAAAGGTGCCAGGGACCAGATTCTTCAGTCAACCGGCGCTTCGGCCCCGGCGGCGGGCCGTGCGGCGAGAGCGGCGATGACCGCTTCCACGGCGACGGGGTCGAACTGCGAGCCCGCGCAGCGGCGAAGCTCCGCGATCGCGTCCTCGGCGCTGCGCGCCGGGCGGTACGGCCTGTTGCTCGTCATCGCGTCGTAGGCGTCGCAGGCCGCGACGATCCGCGCGCCGAGCGGGATCTCCTCGCCGGCGAGGCCGTCCGGATAGCCGGTGCCGTCCCAGCGCTCATGGCTCGAGCGCACGAGTGCCGCGACCGCGACGAGCGACGGCGCCGCCGCGACGATCCGCTCGCCGATCTCGGTGTGGCGCCGGACGTAGCTCCACTCCTCGTCGTCGAGCGGCCCCGGCTTCTCGAGGATCGCGTCCGGGATCCCGACCTTGCCGACGTCGTGCAGCTCCGCGGCCGTGCGGGCCCGCTCGATCCCGTCCACGTCGAGGCCGAGTCGCGAGGCCGTGGCCTCGACGAGGTCGGCGACGTCGCCCAGGTGGGTCGCGAGCGAGGGGCTGCGCTCCTCGAGCGCGCGGCGGAGCACGTCGCGGCTCTGGCGGCCCGCGTCGCGGCGCCCGCTGCGCTTCTGCACGAACATGCGCGTGTCCGCGACCCGCAGCATCGTGCTGCCGGAGTCGGCGTCGTCCGGGGCGAACGCGACGCCGTAGGAGCATGAGATGGCGAAGCCATCTCCCTGCTCGCTGAGGGCCTCGGCGGCGAGGGCCACGGTCTCGGGGTCACCGGCGAGTACGCAGAACTCGTCGCCGCCCATCCTGTAGGCCCCGGCCTCGTCACCGACGAGGGCGGCGAGCCGGGCCCCGAGCCGGGCCAGCAGGGCGTCGCCCGCGGGATGGCCGTAGGTGTCGTTGTAGTGCTTGAAGCCGTCGAGGTCGTAGAGGGCGAGCACGACCGGGCGCTCGGCGGTGGCTCCCGCCACCGCGTCGTCGAGGTCGCGCAGCAGCCGGCGGCGGTTGCCGAGCCCGGTGAGCGCGTCGGTGACGGACTCGGCCTGGAGGCGGGCGAGGTTCACGAGGTTGTCGCGGTAGGTGAGGACGAGGCGCACCATCACGGCCCCGAGGCAGGCGCCGGCGAGCGCGACCGCCGAGATGCTGTGGCGCTCGAAGTGGTCGTGGACGAGCAGGGCGAGCGCCACGAATCCGCACGCGATCGGGATGAGGATGGTCCTCCAGCGCTCGGCCGGGGCGGGCTCCCGCCGCCGCCCGGGGCGCCAGGCTCCCCAGGCGATCATCAGGAAGGCGAGGGACCAGCCCGCGTCGAGCGCCTCGCCGGGGCGGTAGGCGCCCGTGGCCGCGCGGTAGAGATAGCCGCCGTCGGCCGCGGCAAAGACCAGGAGCCCGGCCCCGATCCAGGCCCAGGTGGCGTCCAGGCGCCATCCCGAGGCGCCCAGGACGCCGACGATGAGGGCGATCAGCAGCATGTCGCCGACCGGGTAGGCGAGGTTCGTGGCCACCGCGAGCGCCTCCCCGCCCGTGTCGTCGAGCACCTGGCGGAAGAGCAGCGCGTCGGCGAGGGCCGCGACGGCGAGGGCCGCCACCAGGCCGTCGACCCAGAGCGAGCGCTGGATCCCGGCCACACGGGCGCGCAGGAGCATGACCACGGCGCAGTAAGCGAGCGGGTAGAAGGCGAGATAGCCGTAGTCGGCGGGCGAGGGGATCGGGATCTCGTCGCTCGACC
The DNA here is from genome assembly GCA_035553855.1 of Thermoleophilaceae bacterium. Classification (GTDB taxonomy): domain Bacteria; phylum Actinomycetota; class Thermoleophilia; order Solirubrobacterales; family Thermoleophilaceae; genus JBBDYQ01. Next base: position 19,662 of record DATMJO010000099.1, read on the forward strand.
AGAAGGCGAGTACGAAGTAGAGGTCGCCGAGGCCCCAGAGCAGCATCCCGGTCCCGAGCAAAAGCCACGCGGGGCGTTCCTCCCGCACGGAGAGCGCGCGGGCCAGGCAGAGGACCGCGGCGCCCAGGATCACGACCTCCGAGCCCCAGCGATCGAGTGGCTCGGCGAGCGGGCCCGGGTCGTAGACGCCCGCAAGCGCGGCTACCCAGGCGCCCATCAGGAAGGCGAGGACGGCGAACCCACCGGTGACGGCTCGGGACGGCGCGGGCATCTGGTCATCTCTCGGCGCGCCTAGCGTGCGGCTGGATAGGCGGTGGACGGATTGCCTCGTTTCCGCCGCAGTTCATGCGAACATATGTTCGCCATGCCCTACGTCGAGCTGCACTGCCACTCCGCCTTCTCGTTCCTCGACGGGGCCTCGCATCCGTCCGAGCTGGCCGCGGCCGCGGCCGAGCAGGGCCACGCCGCGGTCGCGCTCACCGACCACGACGCCGTCCACGGCTCGCTCGAGTTCGCCGGCGCGTGCGCGCCGCTCGGGGTGCGGGCGATCACGGGGGCGGAGGTCACGCTCGCCGACGGCTCCCACCTCACGCTCCTGTGCGAGAGCGCCGAGGGCTATCGCAACCTCTGCCGGATCCTCACGCGCGCGCACGCGCGCACGCGCGACGGCCGGGAGCCCGCGCCGCCATCGGTCGCGCTGCCGGTGGTGGAGGAGCACGCGGCCGGGCTCGTATGCCTGTCGGGCTGCGCGCGCGACGGGGCGGTCGCGGGGCGGCTCGAGCGCGCCGACCACGCGGGGGCCGCCTGGATGGCCGGCCGCCTGCTCGTGGCGTTCGGGCAGGAGCGCTTCAGGGTCGAGCTCCAGCGGCCTTTCGCCCGCCGCGACCGCCGCCGCAACCGGCTGCTCGCGGAGCTGGCCGGGCGGCTCGGGGTGGCCTGCGTGGCCACGGGCAACGTCCACACCCACAGCCGCGCGCGCGTCGAGCTGCAGGACGCCTTCTGCGCCGTTCGCCTGCGCTCCACCCTCGACGAGACCGAGCCGGCGCGCCGCGGCAACTCCTCCCACGTGCTGGCACCGCCGGAGGCGATGGCGGAGCGCTTCGCCGAGCATCCGGACGCGGTCGAGGAGTCCGGCCGCCTCGCGGAGCGGCTCCGCTTCGACATCACCCACGACCTCGGCTACCGCTACCCGGGCTCGGAGGACCCGGAGGCCGCGCGGCGGCTGGCGGAGCTCTGCCGGGCCCGCCTCGGCGAGCGCTACTCGGGCCGCTCCGCGCTCGCCGCCGCCGGTGAGCGGCTGGACGAGGAGCTGGGCGTCATCCGCAGGCTCGGCCTCTCGGGCTTCTTCCTGCTCCATCGCGATCTGCTGGAGCTGGCGCGCGAGGTGGCCTGCGAGGTGCGCGGCCCCAGCGCGGCGCGGGCGGTGCTGCCGCCGGGGCGGGGGAGGGGCTCGAGCGTCTCCTCGATCGTCTGCTACCTGACGGGGCTCTCGCACGTGGACCCCGTGGAGAACCGGCTCTCGCTCGGGCGTTTCCTGAACGACGAGCTCTCGGCCCTGCCCGACATCGACCTGGACTTCCCCCGCGACGTGCGCGAGGAGCTGATCCCGCGCGTGCACGAGCGCTACGGGCACGACCGCTCGGCGCTCGTCGCCTCGTTCTCCTGCTACCGGGCGCGCGGCGCCGTGCGCGACATCGGCAAGGCGCTCGGGCTGCCGCCGGGCGAGATCGAGCGGGTGGCCCGCTCGGCCGACATGTGGCTGCCCGACATCGAGCGCGACGTGCGCGAGGCCGTGGGGGAGCGCCGCTTCGCCTCCCCGCGCTGGCGGGCGCTCGTCCGCCTCGTCGCCGAGGCCCAGGAGCTTCCCCGCCACCTCAGCCAGCACCCGGGAGGGATGGTCATCTCCACGCAGCCGATCACCGACATCTGCCCGGTGGTGCCCGCGGCGATGGAGCGGCGCCAGATCCTGCAGTGGGACAAGGACTCCTGCGGCGACGCCGGCCTGCTGAAGATCGATCTGCTCGGGCTCGGGATGCTCTCGGCGGTCGAGCGCTGCGTCGACGAGGTGGCGCGCAACCGCGGCGAGGTGATCGACCTCTCGCGCATCCCGTTCGACGACCCGGAGGTGTATGCCTCCATCCAGCGGGCCGAGACCACTGGCGTCTTCCAGATCGAGAGCCGCGCCCAGATGCAGATGCTCGGCCGCACCCTGCCCGAGTCGCTCGACGACCTCACCGTGCAGGTGGCGCTCGTGCGCCCGGGCCCGATCATGGGCGGCGCCGTGCATCCCTACCTCGAGCGCAAGAAGGCGCTCCGGGAGGACCCCTCGTTCGAGGTTCCCTACGAGCACCCGTCGCTCGAGCCCGCGCTGCGGGACACGCTCGGGGCGATCGTCTTCCAGGACCAGGTGATCGAGGTCGCGCAGGCCTTCGCGGGCTTCTCCCCGGGTCAGGCCGAGGGGCTGCGCCGGGCGATGAGCCGGAAGCGCTCGGAGGCGGCGATGCTCGCCTACGAGCGGCGCTTCGTGGAGGGCGCGATGGAGATCCACGGGGTCACACGCGAGCTCGCAGAGCGGGTCTATTCGCAGATCGCCGGCTTCTCGGGCTTCGGCTTCCCCAAGTCGCATTCCGCCGCGTTCGGCCTGCTGGCCTACCAGTCGACCTGGCTGCGCGTGCACCACGGCCCGGAGTTCCTCTGCGGCCTGATGAACGAGCAGCCCATGGGCTTCTATCCGCCCGACGCGCTCGCGCACGACGCGCAGCGCCGCGGCATCGAGGTCCGCCCGCCCGACGTCAACGAGAGCGCGCTGCTCTGCAGCACCGAGCCCTCCGGGGGCGAGCCCTTCGACCGCGCGGTCCGGATCGGTCTCGGCTATGTGAACGTCGCCCGCGCCTCCGAGGTCGCCGCGCTGGTGGAGGAGCGCGAGCGCGGGGGCCCGTTCAGCTCCCCGGCCGACCTCGCGGCCCGCTGCGCCTCCCGGCGGGAGACGCTGGAGCTGCTCGCGTGGGCGGGCGCCTGCGACGCCCTCTGCGGCGGCCGCCGGGAGGCGCTCTGGCTGCTCGGGGTGGCGGCGCCCGGCGTGGCGGCGGGGGGCCGTGGCGAGATCCAGCTCGCCCTGCCGCTCGACGCTGAGGTGCCCGAGCTGCCGGGCCTCTCGGACTGGGAGCGGCTGGTGGCCGACTACGCCACCACGAGGGTCACGCTCCACGAGCATCCGCTCGGGCTCCTCCGTCCCGGTCTGGGCAACGGGGTCATGTCGAGTCGCGACCTCGCCGCGGCGCGGCACGGCACGGCGGTGCGCGTGGCCGGGCGCTGGCGCGCCACGACGAGCCCGGCCACGGCCAACGGAGTCACCTTCATGCTGCTGGAGGACGAGCACGGCACGATCAACCTGATCGTGCCGCCGCCGGTGCACGAGCGCTGCCGGCTCGCGGTCAGGACGGAGCCGCTCGTCACGGCGAGCGGGCGGCTCGAGCGCAGGGAGGGGGTCACGAACGTCCTGGTGGACCGCGTCGAGCGCCTCGAGCGCCCGGACGCCCCACTTGCCGAGGTCCGCCACATCGAGCCCGGCCGTGCCTGGAGCACGGAGGCGGGCGAGGAGATCGGCGACCTGCGCGCCGTCGCACCGGCCGGCCACTCCTTCGGCCGCCGGTGAAAAGAAGGTGCCAGGGACGTCCCCTCACACCCGCTGGGGGCTCCGAACCGGACGTTCGCCGCGTGGGGAGCCCCGCGAAGCGGGAAGATGGGAGCGAATGACGCGCATCGCCACGGGACTGTCGGCCGGGGAGGATGGCGCCTCGTCCTACGCCGAGGCGGCGGAGCAGGCGCTCGCGGGCCTCGGCGAGGCAGAGGTCGACCTCGCGGTCGTGTTCGCGGGACCGGCGGGGATCGCGCACGCGGCGGAGGGCCTCGAGGCGGTGACCGATCGCCTCGCTCCCGGCACGCTGATCGGCTGCGGGGCCCAGGGGGTGCTCGGCGGCGGTCGCGAGTACGAGCAGGGTGGCGTGGCCGTCTGGGCCGCCTCGCTCCCCGGCGCCTCCGTCGAGGCGTTCGGGCTCGACGCCGTGCGAACCGACGAGGAGTCGGTCGCGATCACCGGCGTGCCGGACCTAACGGGCGCGGCGGCCGTGATCCTGCTGGTCGACCCCTACAGCTTCCCGATCGAGCCGCTGCTCGACCATCTGGCGGACGACCACGCGGGCGTGCCGGTGGTCGGCGGGATCGCGAGCGCCGGGGGCGGGCCCGGGGCGGCCGTCCTCATGCACGATCACGAGATACGGCCGGCCGGCGCCGTCGGCGTCGCGCTCACGGGCGTCGAGGTCCTGCCCTGCGTCTCGCAGGGCGCCCGCCCTGTCGGCCCCGAGATGGTCATCACCGCGGGCGAGGGCAACGTGATCGGCGAGCTTGCGGGCAAGCCCGCGTTCGCGAAGATCCGCGAGGTGCTGCTGGCGATGCCCGAGCACGAGCGCGAGATGGTCTCGGCCGACCTCCTGCTCGGCATCGTCGTCGATCCGAACAAGCCCGAGTACGTGCGCGGCGACTTCCTCGTGCGTGGCCTGCTGGGCGCCAACGGGACGACCGGGGAGATCACGGTCGGCGACCACGTGCGCGTCGGCCAGGCGGTGCGGCTCCACACCCGCGATGCCGCATCCGCGCACGAGGATCTCCGCGAGACCCTGGCGGCGGGGGTCGGCGGTCTCGGGGGCACGCCCGCGGGAGCGCTGCTCTTCACCTGCAGCGGGCGCGGCGCCCACATGTTCGAGGTGCCCGACCACGACGCGGGCGTCCTGGCGGGCGCGACGGGCGGGGCCCCCGCCGCCGGCTTCTTCTGCGCGGGCGAGATCGGGCCGGTCGGTGAGCGGAACTTCGTGCACGGCTTCACGGCGACCATGGCGCTCTTCCGGTGAGCGGCGATCGCGCCCCGGAGGGGATCGCGCGCGTGCGCGCGCCCAACCCGTCGCCGATGACCCTCGACGGCACGAACACCTACGTCGCGGCGGGCTGGGTGGTCGACCCGGGCCCCGCCCACGAGGGCCACCTCGAGGCGGTCATGGAGGCGGCCGGCGGGAGGGTCGAGGGCATCGTGATCACGCACGGCCACATCGACCACGACGAGGGCGCGCCGGCGCTCGCCGAGCGCACCGGCGCTCCGGTGGTCCGCCCCGCGGGCGACGGTCAGGCCGGGCCGTTCACGGCCCTGGCCACACCCGGGCATTCCGCCGACCACGTCTGCCTGCTGCTCGGCGGCGTCTGCTTCACCGGCGACACCGTCCTCGGAACCGGGAGCGTCTTCATCCCGCCCGACGGCGGCTCGCTGTCGGCGTACCTGCGCTCGCTGGAGCGGCTGCTCGAGCTTGACCTGGAGGTGCTCTGCCCGGGACACGGCCCGTTCGTCTGGGAGCCGCGCGCGAAGCTCACCGAGTATCGCGACCATCGCCTCGAGCGCGAGCGCCGGCTGGTGGAGGCGCTCGCGCACGGGCTGCGCGACCGCGACGAGCTGCTCGACGCGGTCTGGGACGACGCTCCGCGCGAGCTGAGACCCGCGGCCGCGCTCACGCTCGACGCCCATCTGGCGAAGCTCCGCGAGGAGGGCAGGCTGCCGGACGGAGCCGGAGCGTAGCGATGGAGTCCGGCCGAGTCCCAGATCCCCGCCCTGTCGGCCGTCCACGCGCGGAGCCCGGACCGCCCGACGATGGTCAGGGGTCAATTGGCGTCAGGGACGCTCCCGATACGCCGACGGCGCGGAGTGCCGCCTCGCGGTCCGCGTATGCAGCCAGCCGGACGATACGACCATCGCGCCACTGCGCCACGAGCGCCTCGCGCCTCTCGACGCCAGCGCCGCTGTAGCTCCCACGCCCGCCGAGCACGTTGAACATCACGGTCCAGTCGCCGAGGTCGAAGAACGCCTCAGGTTGCGACCAGATCGCTGCATCCCAGGCCTCCTCCTGCTCGCGATGCCACTCGCGCATGCCGTGATGGCCGTGGTAGACCCCCCCGCCGAGATCGGAGAACGTCGAGCGGAACTCGATGTCCGGATCGCAGTACTCGAGGAAACCCTCGATGTCACGCCGGTTGTAGGCGTCGTTTATGCGCCTGAAGTGCTCGACGTTCTCCCGGGACACGCTGGCCCGAGTATGACCTCGGCGAACGCTTCGTCACGTCGCTGCGCCGTGCCTACTCCCGCAGGCCCACGGCCTCGAGGGCCTCGCCCTCCTCGAGGATCACTTCGAGTCGGATGACCTTGCCCGCGCGAAATGTCCAGACGTGGAAGAACGTCATCTCCGTGAGCACTCCGCTGCCCGCGCCGACGCCGACCTGCCGCACCCCGACCAGCACGCTGTCACCCACTTCTCGAAAGGACTCTGCCGTGACGGTCAGGCGCTCCCACGCTTCGAGGATCTCCACCACGTGCCGGCCCAGTGAGTCGAGGCCGATCGAGACCGTCTCGGTAGGGAAGCCCGGCCCGACGACGAATCCGACATGCCGGTCGAGCAGCCACGCAGCAGACCTGAAGTCGCCTGCCGCCCAGCATCGGTACAGGCCGCGGAGTGCCTCGATGTGCTCCCGTGACATCGCCACCCCAGTATCCGCGAGTTGTTGCGCGGTGGCTATGCCGCTACCGGTGCGGTTCGCGCTTCGACTCCGATTCCGGGGTCCAGCACGGTTGCCCTGCACACGGGCGATGGCCGGCGCGGCTCCCCTCGCACCAGGACGGTCTTCGAAGGGCGGGGCTCGGTTGAGCCCCGCATCCCGCCGCCGGGGCGCGGGAAGCTAGCCTTCCGGGCCGTGATCAGCACCAACCAGTTGTGGTTTGGTTGTTAGCCCACATCGAGGTCCGCTTGCATGCTTCCGGCGCCGCGTGATCTCAGCCTTACCGCCGAAGCATCGGGCACGGGGCGATGCCGCGCCCGCCGACATCGGCAACCATCACGCCGTAGCGCTCGGCGTCGCCGGCGCCTCGCTTCTCGCTCCAGACCAGACAGCGGCCATCGAACGCTTGGAGGGGTGCGTAGGGATCTGTGATCCGTCGTCCCGTGTCGACCGTCGTGATCATGCGTCCACGCAGATCCAGCACGTCGAACTGCGTCGTCGCGTCGGCTTCGGCGGAACGCTGGACCGCAATGCGCCCGCGAGCGAGAATTGGTGTGGCATGGACCCGCCGCAAATAGCGTGGTCGGTGCCGTGGGGGCCGGCTCACCCACAGGCGGTTTTTCTGGTTCGCGTCGTACACGTAGGCGAAGGTGCCATCGGGCTGCAGTGAGAGCTCGACGGGGTGCTGGCGAGGACGCACGTTGATCCGATGGACCAGCTGCCGGGAGCGCCAGTCGAACAGCAGGACTTCACTTTCGTAGCCGCTCATGGCGAGCCAGGGCCCGGCGAGATCGAACAGGCCGCAGCACGGATAGAACCCTTTCGGCGACCGAATGAGCCGCCGCCGTGCACGTGATCCCGACTGGTCGTAAACGGTCACGCCGGCGTCGTGGCCGAGAGCAACGAACCGGCCCGACACATCGACGCCACCTGACTCGAGCGGACCCGGACATGCCCCGTCGCTCGAGTGGCAACGGATCAGCGATTTTTCGGATCCATAGGCTTGGACGATCCCGAGCACCTCCCGAGTCGTCCCGGGTTCGTCACCGCCGAAAACATCGGCGCGATGGAAGGCAAAGAGAGACGGTGAGGCCGCCAGATCCCAGGTATCGAGCCCGCGCGCGAACCTGTGGACGACCCGCCTCCGACCGGGCATCGCGAGCACGAGCATCTCGCATTCGAGGGCGCCACCGTCCGGGCATTCCCGCCCCCACTCGATCCAGGCAAGCCCTTGTCCCGCAATTACGGGTCCCGCGCGCAGATTCTCTACCTCCGCGAAGGGGACCGGCGCAGCAGCGGCCGCCGCAGTAAGCGCCCACAACGAAGCAACCACGGCCGTTGCTGCCAGAAGCGCGCGCACCCCCCGAGCATCAACACGGTGGGACGGGCGTAGTAGCGCGGATCTCATCGCCGCCGACGGCCGGTCGGGGCGGTGCCGTCCAGGGTGTCAGGCCGCCGATGCGCCGCGGCGACCCAGCCTTCAGGGCCGTGACCACCACCAACCAGTTCTCGTTCGGTCACTAGCCCATTGCGAGGTCCTGAACGCACCGGTAAGAGGTCATGTGGCCGTTGCCTGACGGCGGTGTCCATTGCGATACTGGGCGGGGTGTCCAAGGAGATCTCGCCGCCGTCCGGGAGTTCATGGCGGGCGTGGCGGATGGCCGGCCTCGCGTGCTGGACGTCCTCGACCCCGAGATCGAGTGGCACATCGAGGACACGCTGCCCGACTCGGCCATCTACCGCGGACACGCGGGCGTAGAGGAGTTCTTCGCCGGTCTTCGCCAGGTATGGGTCGGGCTGCGCTTCGAGGCCGACGGCTTCATCGAGGCAGGCGAGCGCGTACTCGTGGTCGCGCGGCAGATCGGGCGCGGCGCCGGGAGCGACGTCCTCGTCGAGCAGCGGCTCTATCCGATCTTCGAGATGCGTGCGGGGCGGGCGGTGCGCATGGACGTCTACTTCGATCGCGAGCGAGCCACCGCCGCCCTCGGCCCGTCGGCGTAGGGCACTGGACGAGGGTGCGGCGGGCGAGAACCCGCCTTCGACAGCTTCGTCGCGTCGCCGTTGCGCAATCGTGACGCCACCGTGCTGTCACGTAACGGGTTTCGCGCGAAACCTGAGGTCATGTACGACGACGTGATCCTCAACGGAGAGATCGTCCCCATCGACAAGCCGGACTGGAAGCCACTCGAGCAGTTCGTGCCTCTGGCGCTACGCGCTTGAGCACGTCTTCGACTCCTCGTGGCTCTTGGAACATGCCACCGATAGCGAGGCGAACGCGCTGCGCCGAGCGCTCAAGACGGCATGGGACCGCGGTAACGGCGACGCGGCCGCCAACGCGCACATCCTGCCGAGCTCCCCAGCGGCCGGATTTCGCTGGTTGCCTTGAGGAGCGCGCGTGCCAAGGAAATACCGCGAAGTTCGCCGGATGCTGCGGTCTGCTGGGTGGACGAAGGTAGGGCAATCCCGGTCGCACGAGACGTGGCACAGTCCTGACGGAAGCCGTTCGGTGACTGTGTCCGGAAAGGGCGCGGACACCCTTCCCGTCGGTACTGGCCGCAATGCGGCGAGCGACAGGATTGGACGGTCTGCGTTGAAGGAGTACCTCGTCATCTACGAGGAGGCGGAGGACGGGGGTTGGGGCGCCCATTCGCCCGACGTCGACGGAGTCTTCGCCCTGGGAACGAGCCGCGCCGAAGTTGAGGCTCGAATGGCCGAAGCCCTGGGGGCGCACTTCGAGCTCCTCCGGGAACGGGACGGCCGATCCCCGAGCCGCACACCGATGCCGGCCGAGTAGCCGCGTAGGCGACGGACTCCTCCGAGCTTTGCGGGCGCTGGGCGCGGAGTACCTGCCGACGAGCCCCGCCTGGCTACGCTTCAGGGCGGTGATTTCCACCAACCAGTTCAGGAACTGTCAAACCTGCACATCAGGCAGGCGGGGGCGCCGATGCTCCGGAAATTCGCGGAGCGAGCGCTCGCTCAACTAGCGTGACGTGATCGCCTGCGCTCTCGACCAACCCCGTTTCCTCGGTCGCGAAGACCGCCTGGGCTAGGGCCAGCGCCACGGCAGATCGAATCTCCTGCTCTTCGATCGACGCCACGAGGCGCTTGAAAGTCGAGAGGGCTGCGGCCTTGCTGTTCGCTACGGCTTCGAGGTGGCGGTTGACGCGGTAGTTCTGGGCGCACACCCGTATGGCGAAGACGAGAAGACCGACGATGAATATGCCGAGACCGAGGGCCGCGAAGTTGTCTGCGTCTTGACCCTGGCTCGCCGGGCGGAGAATCAAGAACGTCGCGGTGCCTCCGAGCAGAGCCGTGGCCACAGAGCCGACTAGGGCCTTGAACCAGGATTTCGCGGTGCCACCCAGCGTTTGGGCTCGCTCCGCGAACACACCTGCCAGTTCCTCGCCTGCAGATTCACCCGCGGCTTCGCGTAGTCCGCTAACCAGGTCTTCCCGTGCCTCTAGCTCGCGGCGAAGCTGCTCGACCTTTGCGTTCAGCTCGGACATCTGCGCAAGTCGCTGGCTCAGCTGCGCGTCCGTGGCTTCCTCGCCGTCCCCACTCGGGAGCACCTCCTCGACGCGACGGTTCACCCGAGCCGTTACCGCGTGCGGGCGGACCTCGCTTCGGAACCACTCGTGGAGTTCGTCTAGCTGCTGGTCGAGACTGGTTTTCTCGGTTGGCGCGTTCGATGCGTCCGCCGATAGGTCGAGCATCTGGTCCAGAATGCTGTTCAGGGACTGGAGCTGTCCTGACAAGTGGCCCTCGGTAATTGATCCCGGGAGTTCATCCCAGGGTTCCTGCGCAAGGTCTTTGACCAGAGCGCGGATCGAGGACACCGTGGCGGGGGCTTCGGCGAAGTAAAGGGAGCCAAGCCTGTCTCGGCCTTGAACATCGTCCAAGTCGAAGGCGAAGAGATGCCCGACTAGACCCCGGATTTCATCGGGCCAGCCGGCAGCGAAGTCGAAATCGACCTCGGGGGCCGCCTCCTGCTCGTCGCTCTCAT
>DATMJO010000100.1:0-9630 GCA_035553855.1 Thermoleophilaceae bacterium
AGGGCGTGCTCGACACCGCCGACATCGAGCGCGTGCACGACATGCGCGTCGCGACACGCCGCTTGCGCGCGGCGCTCGAGCTGTACGAGGCATGCTTCCCCAAGCGGGCGTTCCGCGAGGCGCTGCGCGACGTGAAGGCGCTCGCCGACGCGCTGGGCGCCCGCCGCGACCCGGACGTGCAGCTGGCCGCAACAGAGGTGCCGGGGATCGAATCTTCACGGGCGGCCGCCGACCGGCCCGGCCTCGACAGCTTCGCGGCCGCGCTCCGCGAGCGGCAGACGCGGGGCAACGAGGTGCTGGCTCAGGGGCTCAGGACGGCACGCGAATCGGGGCTGGCGCAACGGCTCGTCGACCTGGCCGCGACGGCGGGGCCCGGATGAGGCCGGCGAGTGAAAACTCGGTCCCTGGCACCTCTTCATGAGGGCCCGGCGCGTCAAGGGGCTCGATGCCGGGATGGCGTTCCGCGAGGCCGTCGAGCGCGTCATCGCCGTCCGCGCCGCCGAGGTCGACGGCTTCCGGGAGGCGGCTCGCGACCCGGGCGACGTCGATGCCCTCCATGACATGCGGATCGCCGCCAAGCGGCTCCGCTACGCGTACGAGATCGCCGAGCCCTGCCTCGGCGCCGAGGCGAAGCGCGGCGCCAGGCGGGCGAGGGCGCTCCAGGACCTGCTCGGCGAGATCCACGACTGCGACGAGCTGGTCCCGCTCGTGCGCAGGCACCGCAAGCGGCTTCGCGACCTCGACGTCGCCGCCATCCGCGAGGGTCGCCCGCCCCCGCATCGCACGAGCTACCGGGGGCTTGCAACGCTCGAATCAGAGCTGATGGCGAAGCGGGACTTGCTCTACGCTCGTTTCCTGGAGGAATGGTGATGACGATCGAGCAGACAGCCCCACCGACGCTCGACTCGCCCGACCTCTACATCAACCGCGAGCTGTCCTGGCTCGACTTCAACGAGCGCGTGCTCGAGCTTGCCGAGGAGCCCGAGCGCATGCCGCTGCTCGAGCGCCTCAAGTTCCTCGCGATCTACGAGTCGAACCTCGACGAGTTCTTCATGGTCCGGGTCGCAGGTCTCCACGACCAGGTGGACGCCGGCGTGCTCGATCCGGGCGCCGACGGCCTGACTCCGTCCGAGACGATCGACGAGATCGGCGCCCGCGTGCGAGAGCTGGACCGGCGCCACGGTGCGGCATTCACCGACGTCGCGGTCGGCCTGTCCAGGCACGGGATCCGGATCGTGCGCTGCGACGAGTGCACCGCGGCCGAGCTCGAGGAGGTGGACCGCGCCTACGCCGAGCAGATCTTCCCCGTGCTCACTCCCCTCGCCGTGGGGCCCGGGCGTCCCTTCCCGTACATCTCGAACCTCTCGCTCTCGATCGCGGTGATCCTGCGCGACCCCGTCTCCGGCGTCGAGACCTTCGCCCGCGTGAAGGTGCCGAAGGAGGTCCTGCCCCGCTTCGTGCGGGTCGCGGGCTCCACCTTCGTCCCGCTGGAGCACGTGATCGCCCGGCATCTCGACCGGCTCTTCCCCGGTATGGAGATCGTCCGCCACGACTTCTTCCGTGTCACCCGCGACGCCGACTTCACCGTCTCCGACGAGGCCGACGACCTGCTCCGCGCCGTCGAGGACGAGCTCCGCCGCCGCCGCTTCGGCGAAGTCGTCCGCCTCGAGGTGAACGCGACGATCGATCCGGAGCTCCGCGCCCACCTGATCGACTGGCTCGAGGTCGAGGAGCGTCAGGTCTACGACGTCGACGGCCCGCTCGACCTGGCCGACCTCTGGGAGGTCTACGACATCGGCGGGCACCGCGAGCTTCGCGAGACCCCGTGGATCCCCATCGCCCACCCGGCCTTCGCGGCCGCGAAGGAAGACGAGCGCGTCGACATCTTCGAGGCCATCCGGTCGCGCGACCTGCTCGTGCACCATCCGTACGAGTCGTTCGCGATGAGCGTGGAACGCTTCGTCGCTCAGGCCGTACGCGACCCAGACGTGCTCGCCGTGAAGATCACGGTGTACCGCACGAGCGACGACTCGGCGCTCGTGCCGTCGCTGATCGAGGCGGCCGAGCGCGGCAAGCAGGCGGTCTGCCTGGTGGAGCTGACAGCTCGCTTCGACGAGCGCCGCAACATCCGCTGGGCGCGCTCGCTGGAGGAGGCCGGCGCCCACGTGGTACACGGCATCCCGGGTCTGAAGACCCATGCCAAGGCCGTTCTCGTCGTGCGCCGCGAGGCCCACGGCCTGCGCCGCTACGTGCACATCGGCACGGGCAACTACAACTCGAAGACGGCCCGCAACTACGAGGACGTCGGCATCTTCACCTGCGACGAGGCGATCAGCGCCGACGTCGCGGATCTCTTCAACTCGCTCACCGGGATGGCGCGTGCCCCGCGCTACCGCAAGGTGCTCGTCTCCCCGGAGTACACGCGCGAGGGGATCATCGATGAGATCCGCCGCTGCACCGAGGCGGGGCCCGGCGCCCGCATCCGGATGAAGATGAACGCGCTCGTGGACCGCTCATGCATCCGCGCGCTGTACGAGGCATCGCAGGCCGGCGTGCAGGTGGATCTCTGCGTCCGCGGGATCTGCCGCCTGCGGCCGGGCGTCGAGGGGGTCAGCGAGAACATCCGCGTCGTCTCGGTCGTCGGGCGCTTCCTCGAGCACTCGCGCATCTACGGCTTCGAGCGCGGCGAGGAGACGCGCTGGTGGCTCGGATCGGCCGACCTGATGCCGCGCAACCTCGACAACCGCGTCGAGCTGCTCACCCCGGTGGAGGATCCCGCCATCGCGGCGTACCTCGCCGAGACGCTCGACCGCTCCCTGGAGGACGACACGTTCTGCTGGGAGCTCGGGCCGGATGGAATCTGGAACCCCCGCCGCGCGGGCGAGCGGGCGCTCCACCGCGAGCTGATGGAGCGCGCGACCGAGCGCCACGCGACGGCCGACTAGCGGACGATCACGAGGCCGTCCATGGACGGCTGGTGCACGGTGCAGATGTAGGGGTAGCGCCCGCGCCTGCGGAAGCGGACGGTGTGGGTGCCGAAGGACTTGAGCGCCGAGTCCCTGAAGCGGCTCGAGACCACGTCGTGCCGGATGCGCCCGTCGCGCCAGCGCCAGACGACCGTGTCGCCGCGGCGGATCGTCAGCGTCTTCGGGCTGTAGCGGATGTTCTTCAGGACCACCGTGTGGGTCCGCGCCGCACGCGCCCGCTCGTCCCCGCCCGCACCGGCGGGGACGGCCGTGGCGGTGAGTGCGGTCGCGGCCGCGGCGGCCACCGAGACGGCTGCGATCCGGCGGCGTGTTCGGCTGCGCATGTTTTCGGGGGTCCTCTCTGTCGCTCAGCGCGGGCGGTCGCCCTGGACCTCGACCGCCTGCTGGAAGGTCGGCCGATTCTGCCACGGAATGAGCGGGTGTGTGACCGCTCCCGTGGGCCGGAAGTAGAGCGAGTCGAAGCAGGCCTGATCGCCCGCCCGCCCGGCCTCGGCGCACACCGCGTCCTCGTAGGTCTCCGCGGCGGGCGTGGCGACCGCCTCCTTCAGCGTGCGCTCGAGCACCACGCGGCAGGCGGCGAGACGCCCTCGACCGCAGAAGGTCCTCTGGAGCGGTCGCCTCACCCGGCGGCCGAGCACCGCGCGAAGGTCCTTGTGGACGAAGCCGTACCAGCCGTCCTGGTAGGCCGAGCCCAGGTGCTCGCCGCGGTTGTTCGGCTCGTTGTCGATGCCGACGATGCTCCGGATGGCCTCGAACAGCGGGGCCCCGAGTGCCGGCTCGAACTCGGCACGCACCCATAGGGGCCACCACGCGTCCATGATCCGGACGGCCTCGGCGTGCTCGTACTCGCCGTCCTGGTCGCGGTCGATCCGGTGCGAGCCCTCGCGCCGCCACGCCTCGAGCGTGTCGGCCGCCGCGCGCACCTCCGGGTCGCGCGAGCCGCGCAGGATTTGGAGCGCGAGCGGCAGAACGGCGTCGCCGCGCAGGTCGACCGTCGCCGCGTCGGCCATCGCGTCGACGACCTCGGGGAGCGACATCTTCGCGGCCCCTCTCGTGCCGCGCCGGAGGCGGTCGGCCAGCGGCTTCACGCGATAGACCGAGCCGTAGCCCCAGTTCGAGTCGGCGGCCCGGTAGCCCTTCGCCTGCTTGTTGTTCCAGTCCGCGATCCACGCCTGGTTCTTCACGTGGGGATGGCTCGAGCGCGGGGTGATGTCTGAGCGGGCTGTGTCCGGGTCCCAGGCGCGCCACTCGAATCCCCGCCGGCCGCGGATCGGCAGGTTGGGATCGGTGCCCCGCGCCCGCACCGGGTTGGCGCCGCCGTTCTGGTAGGCGATGTCGGTCTCGTCGGCGTAGAACCAGTTGAACGCGTAGGCGACGAGGGAGGCGGCCCGCTGAAAGTCGTCGGCGCCCTTGATCATGTCGGGGCTGTTGAACAGCGAGAACGCGACGCCCGAGTCCGGCTCGTGCATATAGGTGCTGCGGAGCTTCGTGTACGCGACGGGCCGCCCGCCGATCGTGCCGCGCCCGGCGACCAGGCCGAGGCGCGTGCGCTGCGCGCGCAGCGTCTCCGAGCCCTCGGGCGTCGAGTCCGCCGCGTTCGGGCTCCACGCGTTGCGCCGCTCGAGTACCTCGATCGGGAGGCAGGCGCCCCGGAACGAGTAGTGCATCGACTCGAGCGTCGGCGCCGATCCGTCCGGCTCGCAGAGGTCGAGCGCGAAGGTGTCGATCAGGTCGTGGGCCGAGGTGGTGGCGCTCCAGGCATAGTCCACGCCGTGGCCGAGTTGCACATACAGGTTCGTCCCCGCGAAGGAGACACCGCGGGCGTGTAGCCCGGGCACCCCGTCGCGCGCGGGCGCGTGGATCTCCTGCTCCATGAAGATCGCCGGGGAGAAGTAGCCGGCCTGCGGGCCGAAGACCGCGATCGGGCGACCGGACTCGGACTCCCGGGCGGACACGAGCAAGGCGTTCGAGGTGGCGCGGCCGGTGCGGGGCCCGATGACGTCGCCCCCACCGGAGCCGGTCGCCGCTGCGAGGACGTCGTGGCGGGTGAGGGTGCCGCGATCCGGCAGCGCGAGGCTCCGCCGGGCGCGCCGCCGCGGGGTCGCGGAGTAGGTGAAGCGGCCGCGGTGGACGGTGGTGGGAGACTCGGGCTCGTCCTCCTGGCGGAAGTCGCGGAAGATGCGCGAGCCGCCCCGGCGCCCGAAGCGGGACTGGGCTTCCTCGAGCACCCGTACCGCGTCGAGCTCCCTGCCGCCGCCGGTCCCGAGCGTCGCGCCGGGGACGATCGCGATCGCGACGGCATCGCGTGCGAGCCAGTCCTCGGGGCCCTCGGGACGGTTGATCGCCGCGTACTCGCCCGGCATCTTGCGCGGGTCGAGCCGCGCCTCCCGGATGTACTGGTTGACACCTGCGGTGTAGCTCGCCAAGTCGGCGCGTGCCTGCCGGACCGCTCCCCCGAGGTCGGCGTAGCGCGGCGGCGGCTGCTGGTTGAGCTGGGCCTCGAGGTCCTCCTCCGTGTACGGGCTCGACTCCCAGACGAGGCGGTCGACGGCGCGGTTGTAGGGGCTCCCGCCGGCGAACGAGGAGAGCTGGCCCCGCCCGGTGTGGCGCAGCACGTCCATGAAGAAGAGGCGCGACGCGGCGGTCGCGTAGCCGGTCCCGAACATGGTCGCCTCGCGGGTCTCGCCGGAGATGTGCGGGACGCCGAAGCGGTCGTAGGCGACCGTGACGTCTGGTCGGGGAGCGATCGTCCGCTCGATGTCCTCCGGGCGGATGCCGAGCGTCGAGTCCTTGAAGTGGCGCTCGACGCCCGCCTGGTCGATTCCCGGAGAGGCGTAGAGGAGGTCGCGGTAGGCGAGGAGCTGGTCGTTCGAGTGGGGCGGGCGCGCGCCTGTCGAGAGGAAGGCGCCGATCTCGGCGAAGCTCGTGTGCCCGTTGGCGCCCGGCGGCATGATGTCGCGGAAGCCGGTGGAGCCCGCCTCCGCGTAGCCGACCGGAGCGGGCGCGGCGCCGGCCGGACCGGCGTGCACGCAGGCGACCGCGGCGGCGGCGACCATCGCGGCATAGATCCTCCTCCTCCCCATGCGCGACGGAAAGCTACCGGCCTTCGCCGCGGGCGGAGAGGACGCGTCGCGGTGCTGACGTGCGACTGGCTGCCGGACCTCGATCCGGCCGAGCGACCCGTGGTGCCGGCCCTCCGGGATCTCGGGCTTGACGTCTCGGTCGAGGTGTGGACGGACCCGTCTATCGATTGGGGTGCGTTCGACCTCCTGTTCGTGCGCTGCGTCTGGGACTACTTCAACAGGCACGACGAATGGGTCGGATGGACGCGGCGCGTGGAGGGCCTCGTCCCCGTCGCCAATCCGCCGGACACGCTCCGCTGGAACAGCGCGAAGGACTACCTGCGCGACCTGGCCGAGACGGGGGTGCGCACCCTTCCGACGACCTGGCTCGAGCGCGGGGCGAGCGCCGACCTTCCGGCGCTGCTCGCCGAACGCGGCATCGACGACGCCATCCTGAAGCCGACGGTGGGCGGAGGCTCGCTCGGCCTCCACCGCGTCGACCCGGCCGATCCGGGCGCCGCCCAGGCGCATCTCGACTCGCTGCTCGCCGCCGGCGACGTGATGGTCGAGCCGTTTCTCCCTTCGATCGTGGAGCGGGGCGAGCTTTCGGTGGTCTGCCTCGACGGCCGTCCCAGCCATGCCGTGCGCAAGACGCCGCGGGCGGGCGACATCCGGGTGCAGCCGGAGCACGGCGGCCATGTCGAGGCCGCGGAGCCCGAGCCCGACGAGTGGGAGCAGGTCGAGCGGGTACTGGCCGCCGTCTCGGACCGGGATCTGGCCTACGCCCGGGTCGACCTCGTGCGCGACGGGGACAGCAGACCGGCGCTCATCGAGCTCGAGGCGATCGAGCCGCGGCTCTTCATGGATCACTCGGCGGGTGCGGCGGAGCGCGTGGCGCGGACGATCGCCGCGCGCCTGTGAGCCGCTCCCCCAGGGGTCTGACCCCGCACGCGGCGCAGGGGTCTGACCCCGCACGGGGCGCAGGGGTCTGACCCCGCACGCGGCGCAGGGGTCTGACCCCGCACGCGGCGGGGCGTCCTGCCGGGAGCCTAGATTTCGGCGAATGCGCCTGATCGTCGCCCGCTGCGAGGTCCGCTATACCGGCCGCCTGAACGCCCTGCTTCCCGAGGCGCTGCGGCTTGTCGTCGTGAAGGACGACGGCTCCGTGATGGTCCACTCGGACGCGGGCGGCTACAAGCCCGAGAACTGGATGACAGCGCCCACGATCATCGAGGAGAGCGCGGGCGAGATGGTCGTGCGCCGCCGCGGCGGCGAGGACCGGCTCGACATCCGGCTCGCCGAGATCCTCTCGGATGTGACCCACGACATGGGCGAGGCGGCCGAGCTCCAGAAGGACGGCGTCGAGCGTGAGCTTCAAGAGCTGCTCCCCGGCGCGCCCGGATGGTGCGGCGATGGCTTCCGGCTGGTGCGGCGCGAATGGCCCACCGACATCGGCCCGGTGGACCTCATGTGCCGCGACGCGGAGGAGGACTGGGTGGCGGTCGAGATCAAGCGGGTCGGGACGATCTCCGCGGTAGACCAGCTCACCCGCTACCTCGAGCGGATCAGGCTCGATCCCTCGATGGAGTCATGCCGCGGCGTCCTCTGCGCCCAGGCGGTCAAGCCGCAGGCTCGCGTCCTCTGCGAGGCGCGCGAGATCGGATGGGTCGAGGTGGACCTCGCCGTGTTGCGCGGCGAGCGCGAGCCCGACCTGACCCTGTTCGCCTGAGCGCACCGCGGCGCGCTCACAGCGACCCGGCCGGCCGGCATCTGCCATGGTCCCGGCCATGGCTGAGCGCGACCACGACATCGTCCTGTTCGGAGCCACCGGGTTCACCGGTGGCCTCACCGCGGACTACCTGGCTAAGAACGCCCCGGAGGGCATCCGCTGGGCGATCGCGGGCCGAAACCGCTCGAAGCTCGAGGCCGTGCGCGAGCGTGTCGGAAAGCCCGACCTGCCGCTCCTGCACGCCGACGCGGGTGACCCGGGATCGCTGCGCGAGGTGGCGCAGTCGACGCGCGTAGTCGCGACGACCGTCGGTCCCTACATCCATTTCGGCGAGCCGATCGCCGCGGCGTGCGCCGAGGCGGGGACCGACTACGCCGACATCACCGGCGAGCCCGAGTTCGTCGACACCGTCTATGCCCGCCACCACGAGCGCGCCGCCGAGACCGGCGCCCGCCTCGTCCACTGCTGCGGCTTCGACTCGATCCCGCACGACCTGGGCGCCTACTTCACGGTGAAGCAGCTCCCGGAGGGCGTCCCGATCGCCGTGGACGCCTACGTCAGGGTGGGAGGAAAGCCCTCCGGCGGCACGTATCAGACGGCCATCACCGGAATCTCTCGCGCGCGCGAGACCGCGCGCGCGGCGAAGGCTCGGCGCGCGATGGAGCGGCGGCCCGAGGGCCGGAGCGTTCGCGGCTCGAAGCGGCCACCCCACCGCCGCTCGGAGATGGGCGCCTGGGCGCTGCCGATGCCGACCATCGACCCGCAGATCGTGCTTCGCTCAGCACGCGCCCTGGAGCGTTACGGACCCGACTTCTCCTACGGGCACTTCCTGGCGGTCAAGCGCCTCCCGGTCGCCCTGGGACTCGTCGGCGGCGTGGCGGGCGTCGCCGTCGCGGCCCAGGTGCCGCCGGCGCGCAAATGGCTGCTCGGCCGCATGGAGGCGGGCGAGGGCCCGTCGCCCGCCCGCCGCGAGAAGGGCTGGTTCAAGGTGCGGTTCTTCGGCGAGGGTGGCGGCAAGCGCGTCGTGTGCGAGGTCTCCGGTGGCGACCCCGGCTACAGCGAGACGTCGAAGATGCTCTCGGAGGCGGCTCTCTGCCTGGCGAGCGACGACCTACCGCAGACATCGGGCCAGGTCACGACGGCGCAGGCGATGGGCGACCGCCTGATCGAGCGCCTCGAGGCCGCGGGGATGGGCTTCGCCGTCATCGAAGCGACCTGAGCGCTCAGTTGCGAGCTGCGCGGAGGCGGGGTAGCCCGTTCTCGCGCTGCACTCGCGTCGCACGTCGATGTGGCGACGCGGGCGTCTCGCGAGCCGCGGCAAACGACGCGGGCAGCGAGCTCAACACGGAGAGCCGGGAGCACGTCCCCGGCCCCTGCTGCGACAGCCACTTCGAACGCGCTCCCGAGCCGGAGCATCCGCCGCCATCCCGGCATTCTGGGCGTCGGCGACGTCGATTCCGGCCGCTACGGCTGGCGCGGGCCGGCTGCGCGTATCCACCGTGCGCCGGATGCGCTGAGCGGGCAGTCGCGCGCCGGAGTCCCGGCGCGCGACCCGCTCGATGCTACGGAGTCGCCCCCGCCTGATCGCAGGCGGCAAGCGCCTGGTCCTTGGCGGCACCCTCGGGCACGCCGGACTCCTCCACGATCTTCGTGCAGACCTCCTGCGCGGCCTTCTGCACGTCCTCCGCGTCGCCGGACGCGGCCTCCTCGCACAGCTCCTCGAGGTCCGACTTCACCTCGTCGGAGAGCTGCGGCGCCGAGCCGACGCTCTGCTTGCAGGTCTCGACTGCCTGTGCGACCGCCTCGTTGACGTTGTCGGGGACCTCGCCGCCGGCGTCGCCTGCCTCGTCCT